>CAZXQD010000020.1:0-4424 GCA_964643405.1 uncultured Hyphomonas sp.
CCCTTCGCGCCGGGCAGTGTTCAGACAGCAGCCAATGCAGCATCCGTGCTACGGGCCTGCCTTTGCCACATATCAGCATATTTGCCGCCTTTTGCCAGCAAGGCGGCATGGTTACCACGCTCAATCACACGTCCGGCTTCCAGCACGATGATCTCGTCAGCCGAAATGACTGTCGAGAGGCGGTGGGCGACCATCAGCGTGGTGCGGCCGGCAGAGGCGTGCTCCAGCGCATCCTGCACAGCGGCTTCCGTGGCGCTGTCGAGCGCACTGGTCGCCTCGTCGAGGACGAGGATGGCTGGGTCAGCCAGCACGACACGGGCGATGCCGACGCGCTGCTTCTCGCCGCCCGAAAGCTTGAGGCCGCGCTCGCCCACACGGGTATTCCAGCCGTCGGGCTGGCTTTCGATGAAGTCCAGCAGCTGAGCGCCGCGGGCGGCCTCGCGGATCTCGGCATCGCTTGCGCCGGGACGGGCATAGGCGATGTTGGCGCGGATCGTGTCGTTGAAGAGCACCACATCCTGCGGCACGAGGCCAAGGCTGGCGCGCAGCGATTCCTGTGTCAGCCCGCGCACGTCTTGCCCGTCGACCAGAACGCGTCCGGAGTCCGTGTCATAGAAACGGAACAGCAGTTTCAGCAGTGTGGACTTGCCGGCGCCCGAGGTGCCGACGAAGGCGACCTTGCCGCCGGGCGGCACATCGAAGCTGATATTCTGTACACCAACGGACCGGCCCTCATGGTTGAAGCCGACATTCTCGAACGTCACCCTGCCCTTCGGCTTGGCCAGCACTTTGGCATCCGGCGCATCGCGCACTTCCGGAACCATGCCCAGCAGGCCGTGCAGCTTCTCGAGGTCCACCGCGCCCTGCTTGATTTCGCGCCAGGCCCAGCCGAGGATGTTCAGTGGCGCATAGAGCGAGAGCAGCATCAGCATCACGGCGGTCAGATCACCGATCTGCATCTTGCCCTCGAGGACGTTCCAGGCCGAAAGGACCAGCACTGCGAGCAGGCCGAGGTTCATCACGAGCGCCTGCACCGTATTCAGCACATACATGCTGCGGTTCGTCTCGACATAATGGACGTTGTATTCGCCCATTGCCTTGTCAAAGCGCTTGGTCTCACGCGCCTCTGCCGCGAAGGATTTCACGGTCTCGAAGTTCGTCAGGATATCGACGGAGGTCGCGCGGAAATGCGTGTCGGCCTCGTTCATCTTGCGGCGCTGGCGTACGCGCCATTCCGTGATGATGACGGTGGAGATGACATAGAGCGCGATGGTCGCGACCGCGATCAGCGAGAGGCGATAGTCATAGGCAATGCCAAGCGCGATGGAGGCCAGCACGAGACGTATCAGGGTGGGGCCGATGTTGAAGGCCAGGAAACGGATCAGGTAGTCGATGGCGCCTGCCCCGCGTTCGATGATGCGGTTCAGGGCGCCGGTGCGGCGGGTCTGGTGGAAGTTCAGCGACAGGCCGAGGGCGTGGCCGAACGCGTCGACGCTGGCGACCCGCTGGGCATCCTGACTGACGGGCGAAAACAGCCAGTCCCGAAGCTGCGGCAACGCGGCAGCGGCAAAGCGCAGGATCAGTCCGTAAGTCAGCCAAAGGGCGGCAACGGCGAACCCGCCCCCACCCTCCTGGGGCACGGCCTGGTTGATCGCGTGGCCCATGACCAGCGGCGAGACGACTTCCAGCACAGAGGCCGCCAAGGTCAGAACCACGGCGATGGCCATCACCGGGCGCCATTTCGCCAGTTCGGGGCGCCAGAGCAGCTTAAGGATACGCAGGATCGAGGCCCACAGGCCGCCATCGGCGCTGTCGATCCGGTCGGGGTTCTCGGGGGCAGTCTGGCCGTGTGCAGGAGGACTCATGCACGCCATATGGCGCGGATTGCGCCAAAACAAAACCTCTCCCGGCTCGAGATTGGCAGGCCCGTGCAAAACCATCTGGCGGAGCGTGCCAACGCCGCCTAACTTCCGGCTCATGGACGATATCAAGAAACCCCTGAAAGCCGGCCGCATAGGCTCGATCTGCGTTTATTGCGGCGCATCGAACACGGTGAACGAAAAATATATCCGCCTCGCGGAAAAGCTCGGACGGGAGCTGGCCAGCCGCGACATCCGCCTTGTCTATGGCGGCGGGGGGGTGGGCCTGATGGGCGCCTGCGCCCGCGCGGCCCATGAGCGCGGCGGCGAAGTGCTCGGCATCATGCCGCGTTTCCTTCTGCAGAAGGAGCGCATCTTTACAGACGTGGAGCACCGCATCGTCGACGACATGCACACACGCAAGATGATGATGTTCGAAGAGGCGGACGCCTTCATCGTGCTGCCCGGCGGGATCGGAACACTGGAAGAAGCGGTCGAGATCCTTTCGTGGGCGAGGCTGGGCATCCATGCCAAGCCGATGGCCTTCCTCGACGAGGACGGGTTCTGGGAGCCTTTCTTCCAGCTGATCGAGAAGATCATCGAGGGCGGGTTCATACCGGAGGAATTCCGCGGCGCAATGGTACACTGCTCGACAGCGGTCGATGCGATCACCGCGCTGGAAGACCGGCGTGTCGTGATTGATCTGTAGCCGGAGGGTCCGGCGCTACTCGAGATCTTCGACCAGAAGCGGCTCCTCGACGGTCGACTCAAGCTCGGCGTAACGGTCGATGATCTCCTGTTTCGCAGCACTCCTCGCAGCAGCGTCGCCCTCGGTCAGGAGCTTTTCAAGCTCAGCGGCTTCCTTGCCCAAGGCTTCCTGGATGAGCTTGCCGCAATCATTTGTGCCGCGCGTCTTGTTGACCGGGCAGGATTTGAGCCAGGTGATCGGGCGGCTTGCCCAGGGGTCCGACTCCAGGCCTTCGCGGCGGAAAAGCACGAGCTTGTCGGCGGTCTTCTTGCAGGCCTTCTTCACTTCCTTCTCGTAAGCCTTGAATTCCGGCGGCAGGCCGAGCCCGCAATACGTGTCAACGTTCCAGACGCTGACACTCATGGTGCGTTCGTTGCCGTCCTCGTCGAAGGTGTGCTTTTCAAGGTAGTCCGTCCCGTACCAGGCCGCTCCCAGATCGCCGATTTCGAGATCGCCGGCGGGTTCGCGCTCCAACTGGATGATGTAGCGGGTCGCACTCAGATCGCTGAAGGCGGGGCCTGAGAAGAAAGTGAGCGTGTTGATCGAGGGATCCCAGGAGATCGCGCCGTCTTCGCCGAGTTCCGTGGTTATGGTTTCGGCAGGGTTCACTTCGAGGCCATAGAGCATTGCCGTTTCGACGCTCCAGCTGCCGTCAATGCCGGTGATGGTGCCCTTGCCATGGGCGAGGCCGAAGCGGCAGTAGCCATTCCAGTTCGCCGTGCTCCAATAGGCGGCAAAGCGCTCGTAACGCGCCTCGTTCGGGGCGAAGACGACAACGGAACAATCGCCGCTCGCTGTCGGCACAAGGCGTTCACCGGGCCGCAGCGGCAGCTCCAGACCGAGATAATTCGGCGTCGACGGCTCTACCGCGTCCACGATGGTAATTTCAGACTCGGAATCCGCCTCTGGCGCAACGGGATCAGCAGATGCCGCAAGACCTGCCGCGAACGCCGCCAGCGTGAAAGAGAGGAAAAGGTAAGCCAGGGGCAACCAGAAAATGCGCATTGGAAACGGCCTCTAACCCCAGCCTTGAGACCAGAGTTGATGGGCGCGATCTTGTTTGTCCAGTGGCAGGATTCAGGCGAAGTCCGGGAATTCGTCCTATTCGGCGGGAACCGGCGTGAATTCGGCGCGCCAGTCAGCCATCAGAGGACGGTTATCATGGTCCCACGGGTGGAATCCGGGCTTGAACCAGGTGATCCATATCTTCCAGCCGCGGCCGAAGAAGGCGGGATCTTTCCAGAGGAAACGGCGCACCGCCTTTTTCGCATCTTCCGGCGAATAACCGTCGGCCTCCAGCATCCAGGCCGAATAGGTGGCGATGTTGCGCGGGAAGAAATACGAGATCAGCAGCATTGATACGCAGCGGCGGAAATACCGGCGCCAGGCTGGCCAGTCCTTCGTCGCCTCAAGGAATACATCATAAGCGACGGCCTTATGCTCGGTCTCTTCCATCGCATGCCAGCGCCAGAGGTCCCGGATCGCGGGATCGGTTTTCGTGAACATGTCGTCATGCTCGGCAAACATGTCGGCGAGCATGGCGGTGAAGTGTTCGAGGCAGATGGTGGCCATCAGCATCCGCATCGGACCGCGCGCTCGGGAAAAAGCGATCCGCTCACGGATTTGTTCCTCGATGCGGGCGACCGGGTATTTCTCCCGGTCGATCATCTTGTTGAGCATGACGTGCTCGCGCGAGTGCAGCGCTTCCTGAACGATGAAGTCCTTCGCATCCTGCGCCAGCTTTCCGGTGAGGCGGTCCTTGTAGGCGCGTACGGCATCCATGATCGGCGCCCGCGCCGCGATCGCCCCGCAGCGCA
>CAZXQD010000020.1:4434-39420 GCA_964643405.1 uncultured Hyphomonas sp.
TCCATGAAGAGGCGCTCACCATCCGGGAAGGTCATCGAGAGCGTGTTCATCACGGCGGTCGCGACCGGGTCGCCGTCCAGCCAGTGACCGCTCTTTGCCTTTGCCACGTCGAAGTGCAGGTCGCGGGGCAGGATCGTCAGGTCTTCAGGGGAGCGTTTGGCGGTCATATCGCTTTTCCTCGTGAAAAGGGGCAATCTGACCCCTGTTCTCAATCCAATTTCAGTCTTTATAGCATCTACTGACAAAAATGTCGATAAATAAAAACACCCCTCCCCCCCGCGTCCGGCGGTCCCAAGAGGCGTCACGGGACAATATCCTCGCGGCCGCCGAACGCCTGCTTGTCAGTGGCGGGCCACAAACCCTGAGGCTGGCCGATGTTGCGAAAGAGGCGGGCGTGGCCAATGCCACCGTGCTCCACCATTTCGGCACGATCGACGGGGTTCAGACCGCGCTTATGGACCGGATGATCGTGGAACTGGTCTCCGGCCTGCTGGCGATGGACCTGCCGGATGACCCGCGCGCGGGGCGAGCGGCAGCGCTTCAGAACCTGTTTGATGCGTTCGAGACGAAGGGCGCGGCGCGCCTCGCCGCCTGGCTGGAACTGACGGACGAATCGCGGCGCCTTCGGACGGTGCGCGAAGCGGTGCAAACCGTCGTGCGCCAGAAAATCGGCGCAGCAGCGGCGGACGAAAGCCGGCTTGAAGATGCGATCCTGATCAGTGTGATCCTTGCCATTGGCGTTGGCCTGTTTGGTCCGACACTGGGGGAAATGCTTGGGAAACCGAAAGGCCGGGCCCGCGCAGTCGCACTCAAACTGCTTGAGGACGGGTTGGATCCTTGAACATTCAACGGCGTAACGAACAGACCACCTCCCCCGTAAACTGAAACGCCGCGCCGGAAAGGACCGGCGCGGCGCGATTGATCCGTAGCCGGACCGCTGGCTCAGAATTCCTTCTTCACGCGAACGCCGTAGAAGCGCGGCGTTCCTGAAATAAAGGTCGGGATACCGAAGGCATCACCCGTATTGCCGGCATCAATGAGGTATTCCTCGTCGAGTGCGTTGGTAACATAGGCCTCGACACCAAACCCGTTCTCGAGGATCAACTCGGCCGACGCGTTCAGCAGGCCGTAGGCGCCTTCCGAGATAAGGTCGCGCTCGGTATTGTCGAAGAAGACCTCGGATTGCCAGGCATAGCTCGGGATCAAGCGCAACGTGCCGACCGACGTATCGATGTCCCAGACGGCGGCAATGGAAGCCGTATGGTCGGGCGACAAACGAAGACGGTTGCCGCCGAACTGTTGCGGCGTTCCGTTCACCTCGTCTTCAAAGCGAGCACGGTTGAAGCCATAGGAGGCAACAATTGCAAGCTTTTCGACGGGCGTCCACGTGGCTTGTGTTTCCAGACCATAGCTGGAAGCGTTGCCAGCGTTGATCGGCACGATCTGGCCGTTTGGGTTGACGATGGACGACTGGAAATTCGTGTAATCATAGTAGAACACCGATGCATCGACACCGAGTTCTCCACCAAACGTGAAGCCTTTGGCACCCACTTCAAAGCTGTCCACCTCTTCAGCCGGAAGCGTCGTGAAACGGTTGGATGCATTGGTGGTGGAAGCGGCAATGACTTCCGGGCGGCGGCCGCGCGCTGCGTTGGCGAAAAGGTTCCAGTCGCTAGTAAGTTCGTAGACTGCGGCGAGACGCCAGGTGACGCCGTCGAACTTGTCGGACTCGGTGAGCCGCGCACGGCCCGTGGCTGTCGGTGCGGCGGGTGTCGATGCGGTGGCAAATACTCCGCCGAACGTCAGGTTGGAGGGGCCATTCAGGTTGCCTACTTCGATACCTGTCGTCTTGTCTTCCTGCGTGTAGCGCAAGCCGGCGGTGACTTCGAGGCGGTCGGTCAAATCAACGCTGGCATCCGCGAAGATGTCGAACGCTTCCGTCTTTCCGGAGTTTGCGAAGAATTCATTGTGGATGGGCTTCAGCGGCAGGCCGCCCGCCAGCGGGTTCAGGTTGATCCCCGGGAGGAGAGCGACGTCAGGTGCGTTGGGCGGAACGATGAGGCCACCAAGAAAAGCCTGCAGCGCTCGCTCATCATACGTAAGCGGAACATATTGGCGCCCGTCCTCATTGGTGTAGCTGACACCGGCAAACCCGCGAACGCGATCACCTGTGTCGTAGTTGAGACGGAACTCCTGGCTGAACTGGTCCCCTTCTGCATCTTCGGCAAAGATGAGCAAGGGCAGACCAAACCCATCCGGATCGAAGACTTCAAGGCTTTCAAAGCTGCGGTTACCCGTGATCGAGTTGAGCGTGAGCGCCTCGGAGATATCCCAGCGGCCCAGCAGCGTTGCGGAGAACACCTTGCGTTCAAGACCCAGTTCCTTGCCACCAAGGAAATTGCCGAAGGTGTTCAGATTTGCAGGATCCCACGCATCGGTGGATGCTCCCGGAACCGGCGCGAACCGGCCGGATTTGAAGCTCGTACCCGACGGCGAGTCTTCCTGGTAGTTCACGATCAGGTCAAACCGCAGGTCGTCCATTGGCGCGAACGCGAGCGAAGCCCGCACAGCCGCCATGTCCTGACTGTTGAAGTCTTCTTCAGCTGGGTTCAGGCTTTCGACGTAGCCATCACGGGTGCGGTATCGGCCGGCGAGGCGGAAAGCCAGCATGTCGCCAAAGACCGGCCCGGTGATGTGACCATCAAGGTAACGCTCGTCGAAATTGCCTATGCCGGCTTCTACACTGCCGCCGAACTCGAACTCCGGCTTTGCCTGGATTATGTTCACCCCGCCGATGAGAGCGCCGCGGCCAAAGAGCGTCGGCTGCGGACCTTTGGCAACTTCGACCCGCTCCATATCAAACAGTTCGACAATCGATCCACGCGAACGGGAGATCGAGACGCCATCCTGAAACACAGCGATGCGGGGCTCGATATTGGCTTCGCCGCTGTCGGAGGTGATGCCGCGGATCACGAAGCCGGGATTGTTCGGGCTCTGCTCCTGGACCTCGAAACCGGGAACGAAGCGCGCGACGGAATCAAACTCGTCCAGTCCGAGATTGTCGAGGAACTCACCATCGAGCGCGCTGACGGAAACCGGGACGTCTTTCAGCGCCTGTTCGCGCTTCTGCACGGTCACTGTGACGGTGCTCTGGACGAGGGCTGGTTCTTCCGTGGTCTGAGCGAAACTGACGTGAGAAAACGCGGCAAGACCGAGCGCCGAGACAGCGCTGTAGAGGGCAGTTTTCATGGGAGGCTCCTGTTGCACCTGCGAAGGTGCAGCGCCGCTACGCTTGTATCGTGACGTGCCTAAGACAGTTTATTTTCAACTGTGCGACAGTTAACGAACCGGCCCTGACTGTGTCTTCTGCAACACGGATGACCGAAGTGCCTGTGGAAAAGGCTTTGACTTTCCGGTGAATAGGGCCCATGTGCGCCGGGTCTGGGCGGTTTTAGCCGCCTTGCAGGGACAGCGTGAGCTGGCAGCGCGGAACATCCGCATCGCCGTGGCCCTCCTTACAGACACCAATTCAGCCCAAGGCGCCCTTCTTCACGCGGGTCGTTAGAACCCCGCTCCCCAGCGCGACCAGATCGCGCCGGGCGCACATTATTGTATTGAAAGAGCCTATGACCAATTTCCAATCCTTCGGCCTCGCGCCGCGCGTTGAATCTGCGCTGACCGCAGCCGGCTACACTACCCCCACCCCGATCCAGGCGCGGGCAATTCCGCTGATCATGTCGGGCCGCGATGTGATGGGCCTTGCCCAGACCGGCACGGGCAAAACTCTCGCTTTCGCCGCGCCGATCATCGACAAGCTGTTCCGCAATCAGGGCCCGGCGCCGCACAAAGGCGCGCGCGTGCTGGTACTGGCACCGACGCGCGAACTGGCCGGGCAGATCGCGGCTTCGTTTGAAACCTATGGCGCGGGTCTAGGCCAGCGCGTGGCGATGGTTTGCGGCGGCGCCAAGATCGGCCCGCAGATACGCAAGCTGGAGCGCGGCGTGCATGTGCTGATCGCGACACCCGGCCGCCTGCTCGACCTGATCGAACAGCGTGCTGTTGGCCTGAAGGATGTCGAAGTCCTCGTTCTCGACGAAGCAGACCAGATGCTGGATCTCGGCTTCATCCATGCGCTGCGCGCGATTGCCAAGCACGTGCCCACCAAGCGCCAGACGTTGTTCTTTTCGGCAACGATGCCGAAACTGGTGGAAGGCCTTGCCGCGCAGTTCCTGAAAGACCCGGCACAAGTCGCCGTGGCGCCGCCATCGACAACGGCAGAAAAGGTAGAGCAGCGCATTGCGTTTGTCGAACAGGGCGAGAAGCAAGCCCTGCTCGTGGAAACGATCCGTCAGCCGGAAGTGAAAACCGTGCTCGTCTTTACCCGGACGAAGCATGGCGCGGACGCTGTTGTGCGCCGTCTTGCCAATTCAGACATCGACTCAGTCGCCATCCACGGTAACAAGAGCCAGTCGCAGCGCGAACGGGCGCTGGAAGCCTTCAAGGGCGGTAAGGTACCGGTGCTGGTCGCGACGGATATCGCCGCACGAGGGATCCATATCGACGGCCTGACGCATGTCATCAACTTCGACCTTCCGGAAGTCCCGGAGCAGTACGTTCACCGGATTGGCCGCACGGCGCGCGCCGGGGCGACAGGCGTGGCGATCTCGTTCGTTTCCAAGGATGAGCGCGACTACCTGCGCGCCATCGAGAAGCTGGTGGGCCACAAGCTGGCGCCTCGCCCGGCGGGCGAGACGGAAGCCGATGATCGCGGCTCGCGCAAACCGCAGCAGCAGAGCCGCAAGCCGCAAGGCCAGCATCGCGGACAGGGTGGCGGCAATCGCCGTCCGCAACGCGATGGCGAACGGCGCGCCAAGTTCGACCCAGCTGCACGCCATCCGCAGACGGACGGTGAACGCCGCCCGCACCGTGACGGCGAGCGCAAGGCCGAAGGCAGCAACGAGCGCACCTATTCGGGCAAGCCGTCCGGCGTGGGTGGTCACTTCCAGCGCGCAGGTGGCGGCAATGGTGGCGGACAGCGCCGTGGCAGCGGCCAGGGCGGCGGCAACCGCTCGCGCCGTCCCGAGCGCGTCTAACTCTTACTGATCTGAAACAGAACCGCCCCGGATTCGCATCTGGGGCGGTTTGCGTTTGGGGCGTATTTCAAAGGTGAAGCGGCTACTCCTGCGTACAGCCACGCCCGCCGTCTGAAGACAATGCCATGCAGTTCTGCAGCGCGACGTTCATCGTGTCTTCCATGTACTTCTTCTGCTCCGCATAGACGTTGGGCTCATTGCAGGCCTTGTGCTTTTCAAGAATCGCGAGCCCCGCCCGGTTCTTCAGATACATGAACTTGTATATGTCGCGGGAGCCGCCATAGGCGCCGTTGCCAGCGTTCATGGTTTTTTCAAGCCAATAGTCCTCGTTCGCCATGCTCTCTGAGAAGTAAGACGAACTATCGCAGCTCTCAAAATCTCCTGGTTGACCGGAGGCGAATAAGGCTTTGCTACCCGTTCCGGACGGAGCGGCCTTTGACGCACCATTGGCGGAAAGCCGATCAGCGGCGTTTGGGACCAGCGAATTGTCGGGGAAACGGCGGATAAGTTCACGCCAAGCCTTGCGGGCCTTTTCCATATCGCCCTTCTCAGCCCACTCATCGCCGAGGGTGTAAAGGCCGCCGGCGCTGGTGATGGCGTTCAGTTCAGCGGCGAACTTCGCCTCTGCGGCGGCGGCTTTCTCGGCGGCTTCTTCTTCGTCAGTCTTGGGATTGGTCGGCACAATGCCTTTCCCGACCACCGGCCCAGACTTTAGGAGATTGCCATCTTTCCAAAGCTGCTTCGCCGAACTGCCATCTGGCCAGGTAACCAGCATCATCCCGTCTGCCTTGCCCTTGATGAAGGTGCCTTCCATCACAGGGCCTTTGCCTTTCTCGTCTGGCGCCATGGTGTATCCAGGGCCTTCAAGCCATCCGTCAACAAACTGCCCGCCGGCCCAAGCGCCGCCGCTGCTACGGCGCACAGCGATTCCCGACATTTCGTTGTCCAAAAGTTTTCCGGCTCGGATATCGCCTTTGGAGTCTATCTGTACGCCGGTTCCTTGTTTCAAACCGGTATCGTAGATGACGCCGGATCCCTCGAACCACTTCGTGGTTCCCGTGGCGTCCCGAAAAAGATTGCCCCGATTGTAACCGCCTTGTGCCGATCCGGTCAGCGATTCAGAGAAATCGAGCTGCGCTGCGTTCGTGCGGTCATAGGAGGGCAGCCGCGTCCCCAGATAAACCTGCCGGGCACTGGCATTCGTCTGTTTCACGCCCGGTGTCTGCGTCACTTCTGTTCGGTTCAGCGCTTCGAGAATGTCGAGATTGTCCGGCGTGCTACGCCCGCCGAGCAGGCCGCCAAGATTGCCGAGGAAGTCCTTAACCTTGCAGGCCTTCTCGGCTAGCATCACCAGTTTGCAACCTACGTGACTGGAACAGAGTTCCTGCTGTAGCATTTCGTCGGCCGTGTAGTCGCGCTTGTTGCAATTCGCATCGTACTGCGCTTGTGCGTGGGAAGCTGCGGAAAGCATGCTCATGACACCGGCGACAATCAGTAGGCGGACTTTTCCGAATTTGGACTGATGCGTGATCATTGATGCATTCCGCCAGCTGAGTTTCCAGATTGAAGGCGCGCTTCAAGGGCTTTCTCAAGCGGCGCAAATCGCTCAAATACTTCGCGTGTCGCCGCTGCCCTGCTCGCAGCACCGCCCGCTATAATTCCTTCAAAATCTGACGACAGCTTGCCGATCAACTTGCGCAGTACCTTATCACATTCGACAAAGCCGCTGGACTTCTCAACCGGGCATCCGACGGCATTCACGATCTCATGCTGCGCAATTGGCTCATCAGAATATCCCTCGAAGAGAACTAGAAGCCTTTGGCTCTTTTTACGCCCACAAACATCGCGGACGGCCGACAGAAAGGGTTTGTACGCCGCAGGAACATCGCCCTCACATGGCGCATTGCGCTCAGCGACCGAGATCAGGAGCTCCCTGCCGTCGGGCGCAAAATAGTATTTCTGGATGTGTGCTTTCCACATCCACATTGACTCAACGGCAGCAAGCGACGCCACCTTGTCGATGAAATCGTAACCAACGATTTCCAATTGGACCCGGTTGAGGCTGCTGAAGCTGGGGCCTTCATAGAAAGTCCTTGTTTGCAAAGTCAGATCGCCCGACGATCCATCGCCATAGAACTGACGTGTCGTGGCCACCTCCCGAGCCGGAAAACTTTCGAGCCCATAAAGCATCTGCTTGCCCACGACCCTGCCATCCGAGAGCACAAGCGAACCATTGCCATGAGCAAGTCCGAAACGGCACGCGCCAACCCATTCGACATTCGCCCAGAATGCTGAATGCCACTCGAAGCGCGTGTCATGCGGCGCGAAGATCACTGCAGAGCAATCTCCCTTGCCAATTGGCGCCAAGCGCTCGCCGGGACGCAGCGGCAGGTCTATGCCGAGGAAGGTGGGTACCTTCGCAACCGGCAGCGCAGGCTGGGCATTAGCAAGGAGACCTGAAAACAGGGCTGCGCAGACAATCACAGCCCTCCACAAAAAGCCTGTGCATGTCATGCGAAACAATCCGTCCCCTGTTGTCTCTCAGCAGATGCTGCCTTGCGCCGCAGCGCTTGTCCATAGAGGGTCGTCCGGACGACAAAAAATCGCCCCCGCCGGACTGGCAGGGGCGATGTCAGTCGCGTCAGGCCGGGCCGGATCAGGCCGTTACAGCGGCTTTCCGGGTAAAGACGGTCTTGGCCTGGCAGAATTCCAGGACGCCCTCGGGGCCGCCTTCGACGCCTATGCCGGACTGTTTGAAGCCGCCGAAAGCCGCGTGCGGGCTGAGGTGCTGGCTTTCGTTGATCCAGATGGTGCCGGCCTGCAGCTGGTCGGCGATCTGCTGGGCGCGGTCGAGATCGCTGGTCCAGATGGACGCGCCGAGGCCGTACTCGCTGTCATTGGCACGGCCGATGACTTCATCGAGATTGTCAAACTTCAGGAGCGGCAGGACAGGGCCGAACTGTTCTTCCTGCACGATGCGGGCAGACTCGGGCGGGTTGTCGAGGATGGTGATCGGCACGAAGTAACCGGGCACGTTCGAAGCTTCGCCGCCGATCAGGAACTTGTAGCCATTGTCCTTGGCGTCCTGGATGAGTTCCAGCACGCGCTTGTATTGCGCCGAGTTCTGGATCGGGCCGATCTGGGTGCCCTGCTCCGCGCCGTCGCCGATCTTCACGGTCTTGGCATACTCAACGATGGCAGCCTTCAATGGTTCGTACACGTCCTTGTGGATGTACATGCGCTTTGTGGCGATACAGATCTGCCCCGTGTTGCGGAAAGCGGCCCAGAAGAGATCTTCGGCGACCTTCTTGACGTCGACATCCGGCATGACGATGGCAGGATCGTTACCGCCGAGTTCGAGCGTGACGCGCTTCAGTGAGCCGGCAGCGCTTTCCATGACTTTCTTTCCGGTCTGCGTGGAACCGGTGAAACTGACCTTGTCGATGCCTTTGTGGGCCGTGAGCCAGGGGCCGAGACGGTCCGAGCCGGAGATAACGTTCAGCACACCGGGCGGCAGGACGCCGCGCAACAGCTCGCCGATACGCAGGGTGGTGAGTGGTGTGGTCGGTGCTGGCTTCAGGACGACCGTGTTGCCGGCGAGCAGAGCCGGGCCGAGCTTGAACGCGGCGAGGATGACCGGGAAGTTCCAAGGCACGATGGCCGCGACAACGCCTATGGGGCCATAGCGGGTGATGGCGTGGCGCTCGGCCGAGTCTTCGGAGACGTGTTCAGGGATTTCATGCTTGGAGGATTCCATCAGCCAGAAGGCGCCGCCGCCGACATCGCCTTCGGCGTCCGGATGGGGCTTGCCCTGCTCGCGCGTCAGCAAGCGGGACAGCTCAGGGATGTTCTGCATGATAATGCCGGCCATCACATTGAGAAGCTCGCGGCGCTTCTCGATGGGCGTCGCCTTCCACGCCGGTAGCGCAGCGCGGGCGGCGGCGACGGCCTCGTCCAGCTCGGCCTTCGTGCAGTCCGGTGCCTGCGCGAAAACCTGGCCAGTGGCGGGGTTTTCAACGCCAAAGGTTTCCGTCCCGGCAACGGCCTTGCCGTTGATGGTCATGGTGAACTTGTGGTCGGTCATGGCTGTGTTCTCCCTTTATGGACGACACTCAACGCCACACCGGCCAATTTCACAAGACCGGAGATTTACTCAGTTTTGTCACGATCGACCGCTTGCTGGACGGCCTTGTAGAAATCACGGCGCGCTTCCCATTCGCCGCCGCGAAGGCCGAGGGCCGAAGTCCAGCTGGCATTGGAGGCAATGACGAGGTTCCGGTTCGGGTCAATGAAGATGCCCTGACCGAAGATTCCATCTGCCTGGTACGAGCCATCATCCCAGGTCCACCATTGATAGCCATAACCTTCGCCGGGTGAGTTTATGTCAACCTGTTTGACGGTGGCAGCCTCAATCCATCCGGGCGGCAGGATGCTTTCGCCGTTCACGATGCCGCCGGCCAGCATGAAGAGAGCGAAGCGGGCAAAGTCACGTGTGGTCGCCTGGATGCAGCAACCGGCAATCTCGTGACCATCCTGGCCGAGCAGCCATGTTGCCTCCGCCTCCATGCCAAAGGGGGACCAGATCTTTTCGGACAGATAGGAATTGAGTGTCTTGCCGGTGGCGCGGCTGACGAGGACGCCAATGAGGTTTGTCTCGCCGGTGGAGTAGTTCCATTCTTCGCCGGCCGGATGCGCGCGCGGCAGGCCTGCCATGTAGGCCGCGACGGTGCTTATACCTTCTGCGGGCTCCTGCGAATCGAAGCGGGCGACATCCGACTCCGGATCTTCATAATCCTCGTTCCAGGCAATGCCGGAGGTCATGGTCAGGAGCTGGGCGATGGTGACCGTGTCGTAGGCCGAACCTTTCAGCTCCTCGATGTAAGTGCTGACGGGTTCATCAAGGCTTTTGATGTAGCCGTCCTTGATCGCGGCGCCGACGAGTGTGGACGTAAGCGACTTGGCGACCGAGAAGCTGGTCCAACGGCCATCCGGGCGGAAACCCAAGCTATAGCGCTCGACACGGATCTGTCCGTCATGGACGATGACGAGGGAAACGTTGCGCTGGCTTGCGATGTAGGCATCGAGATCCAGGCCAAGGTCGAGAGGGGCGCCCACTGGCAGTGGATAAGGCGCGTCCCCGGCCTCAATGGGCCGGGACTCGACGATGAAGGGCACCCGGTCGATCATCCGGAAACCGGCATCGCGCTGGCTTTGAGACCAGAAAAGAACATCACGGCCGACCGGCGGATTGGCGAGCAGACCACGCCAATCAGGTCCGATCAGGAACCAGCCGGCCGCCAGAACCAAGGTGACAATAGCGAGGCCAAGCCCCGCGCGTTTGAGAAAGCCTGACATTGTTCTGGATCCTGCCCCGATGAACCGCCCTTTCTAAACGCAAGAGGCGGAAGTGCAATTATCCAGATCCTACAAACCGCGGCAGCAGGAAACCTGATGCTAGTCTTGCACCAAGGGAGCAGCACGCACCTTCGCAAATAGTGCAGCAACGCGCGCCCCGTATTCGTCGCCGGCAACCGCGCCACCATCACAGTGGCCTGCCGCGTCGATCAGCCAGTATTCGACGTTCGGTCCGCCCTTCGCCTTAAGTTCTTGCGCGTGGGTTTCCGCAACCCAGGGGTCGTTGCCTCCATGGATCAGAAGGACGGGTCGCGGAGCAATGTTTTCGATCACATCGGCCGGGGCTGCATAGAAGGTCAATCCAATACGCTGACGTGTGTGGCCCACAACCAGGCCCGCCCACCCGTCAGTTGCCCATTTGGCGCCGATGCCAATTCTGCCGAGGCGTCGGTCAGCGCCTTCTGCTACAAAATCCTCGAAGCGCGCGATGGCGCTTTCGGCGATTATGGCGTCAACTGATGGATCCTGCGCCGCCGCGAGAATAGCTGCCGAACCGCCGAGCGAGCAGCCGAAGAGGACAACTTTTTCGTAACCCCGCGCGCGCAGTTCACGGGCAGCGGCAACGGCATCTTCCGCCTCTCGGATTCCAAGCGCCATCCCGCGGTCATCGCCGTCGCTCAGACCATTTTCGCGCATGTCGATCAGCATGACGCCGGCGCCCAGACTGCTCAGCATTCTGAGATGCCCGAGCTGGCCGCGCCGATCCCCGCTACGTCCGTGCAGCGCCACGACACCGATGTCCTTTGCGTCCTGCATCGCCGGAACGAGCCAGCCTCGCACAGTTCCGCCACCTGAAACTTCGAAAGCGACGTCTTCATAGGCAAGCCCCGCAGCTGTTTCGGGCGTTTCGGCAAAAACAAATGTTTCGGGGTCGGGTTGCGCGTAACCACCTGGATTGGTCAACGCGCGCGATTCAAGCCAGACGCTTACAAGAAGCAGCACAATAATGATGGCGACTGCAGCGACAATTCCAACGGGCAGCAACTGAATCGATCGCACGGGTTCAGACCCCTTCGAGTGCAAGTGGAGCCGGGACATTCAGTGCCTCGATCCGGCGGCGGACTTCAGCAACGACGACATGCACGGCGGGCTCGGCGAGAAGGTTGTCGTGGTGCGCGTCAAGTGTGATCACATCCGCCTTGCCGGTCAGGATGCCTTGCCAGCCCAAAAGGTGGCCTGAGCGCACAAACCGCGCATCTGCATGGGCTGCGCGAAAGATTACGACGTCGCCGTCATACTCTACGGGATGGTAGCGGCGCTGCGCTTCCAGATAAACGACCTCGGACTGGTCTCCAAGGATTTCGATATAGGACTTTTCTGCAGCTTCCGGTTTCAGGCCAAGTCGTTCGCGGGCCGCGTCGGCGAAATGCGAGAACTTTTGGGTGCACCAGCGCATGAGATAGGGAGCGCCTACCCGTCCGATGAGGCCGATTCTATCGACCACGCCAAGAGGCCGTGAGATCTCCTGCGGTGCCAGCGTATCCAGCATGATCAGCAATTCGACTTTTCGACCCAGGCGTCTCAGCTGCTGTGCCATTTCAACGGCAATTACGCCGCCCCCGGAGTAACCCACGAGCCGATAGGGGCCTTCGGGGTCAATGGTTTGAATGTGGCGAACATAGAGCGCCGCCATCTCCTCGATCGTTTCAAGGAATGGGAGCGAGCCGTCGATGCCTTGTGCTTCGATACCGTATATCGCAGAGCCATCCTTCAGCCGGTCCGCGAACGGTTTGAACCAGAGCACATTACCTTTGGCGCCGTGGATCAGGAACAGCGGCTTGGCGCCGGGTGCGCCCTGCGTCATGCGCACGAGTGGTGTCCAGTTGCTCTTGTCGCGCGCGGCCCTTCCCTGACATGCTGGTTTCCGCAATTTGTCGCCGCCGGTCGCATTGAGCCCTGGCGTTTCACGGGAGTCCTTCGTTTCCGGCTCATCGTCATGCGGCAGGAGCAAGGCCAGATCCGAAATAGTTGGCGCCTCGAACAGCGTGGCAAGCGGCAACGAGATCTGGAACTGCTTGCGGATGGCCGCGAACAGACGAACGCCGGTCAAAGAGTTACCGCCAAGGTCGAAGAAATCGTCAGCAGTACTGACATGGCGCACGCCGAGCAGGTCAGACCATATCTTGGCGAGTGCCACCTCCGCGGAATTGGACGGCGCAACAAACCCTTCCGGCAGTTCTGCCGGGTTGACAGGTTCAGACGACGCGGCGGAAGAGGACATCGTCGGCGCGGACGCCGCGAGCTTGCGGGCCCACAGCGGAAGATCGACAGAGCATATGGCGACCTGGATCAGGCTTGGCTGGGCCAACGCACGGTCCAGTGCATCAAGGCCTTCCGGCACCGAAATGCCTTCCCGCAGGCTTTCCTCCAGAGGATCGTTGGACGGCCTGCGCCGCGCAGCGGGCTCTGCAGCAGCTCCGCCAAGCGAGGTGCGTTCATCAAGGCGGCGCATGGTGAAGCGCGAGATTTCGGCGAAGACAACGCCATCCGGTCCACTGAGCGTGACATCGAAGTACGCAACACCGTGGCCAGTATCCGGCAGGCAGCGAACATGGCTGAAAACCTCACCGGGCATCGGCGCGTAGATGCGCACAGCGCCATAGGCAAGTGGAACATAGAACTCCGTCGCGAGGTTGACGCCAGGTATCAACGCCTGTGCTCCGCCGGTGGCCATGTCGAGCAGCGCCGGATGGAGAGCATAATGCGCAAGATCGGCCGAATACTGGGCATCGAGCGACAACTCGATCAGTGCTTCATTGCTTCCAAACGATATCCTGCGGATGTTTGCCCAGCGGGGACCAAAGTCCATGAAGTCCTGCTCGAGGCGCCCACCTTCGGGCCGGGTAACGTGATTTGCGCAGCGCTGGCGCAGGGCGGCAATGTCGAGCAATCCAGGGGGCGCCGCGTTACAGGCGCGCGCTTCGCCAACGACAATCGGCGGAGACTGCATATCCGGGCCGTCATACATCGCAACAGTGTGATGATCGCCTTCCGGCTCCAGCCGGACCGTCAATGCGCGGGTTTGCCCCGTTTTCAAGCGGAACGGCGCAATGAAGGAGAGATCCGTCAGTTCGATGGCGGACGAGCTGCGGCCTTCGGCAAATGCAGCGCGGGCAAGTTCTACGAAACCAGTGCCCGGAAGGACGGAGGGTCCGTTCTTTACGACATGCTCGCCCAGCATCCAGTTGTTTTCCGCCGACAGGGTGGCAACAAAAGTACGGCCCCGGCCCGAGTCGGAGTAACCGTCGAAGGCAGGATGCTGGCTCGGATGGGCCACTGTGATGCCTTGGGTTTGCTCGCGATAGGCGCCCGCCGCCATGCCAACGTCGCGCCAAGCGTTCCAGTTGATGACCAGCGTTCGGCCCGGCTTCGTTGCAGCGCGCAGACGCGCAAAAGTGTCCTGGAACGCATTGGCGGCCGTATAGTCTACCTGACCCGGCAGGCCGAGCGCAGACGCTACAGACGAAAACAGGATAAACACATCGAGCGGCTCATTGACGCGCGCATCAAGCGCGAGCGTGCCGGCGACCTTGGGCGCCAGGATACGCTGCATGGAAGTGGCATCCTTGGTCAGCATCGGCGCATCGTCCATGATGCCGGCGGCGTGAATGACGCCGTTCAGCGGGCCAAACGTGCGGCGCACTTCCGACAGCGCAAGCCCGAGGGCTGCCTCGTCCGCGACATCGGCGTGAACGACCAGCACTTCGGCGCCAAGTGCACGCAGGCTACGCACCTGGGCGATCCGCTGAGCGGTACGGCTGTTGGTGTTGCCAGCGAGTATTTTATCCCAGCGCGACTCGGGCGGAAGGGCTTCGCGGGCCAAGAGAGCGAGCTTGACCGGCTTCATGCGGGCGAGATGGTGCGCGACCTCTAGGCCAATGCCGCCAAGGCCGCCCGTAATGAAGTAAACGCCGCCGTCGCGAACCCAGCTCAGCGCCTCCCCTTCCTCCGTGAGCGGAGGAACCGAAAGGGGCGAAATACGCTGAACCCAACGGTTATCGGCAGAAAAGGCAACAAGGCTGTCAGATGCGGGCGCCCGCAACTCGTCGGCCAGACGAGCCAGGACAGATTTCGCGCCGCGCGCATTGAGGGCAGTATTCGGGACGTCGATGCAGCGGACAGACAGATTGGAGAATTCGCGAGGCGTGACGCGGACCGGGCCAAGAGCAAGTGCACGTGCGGGTTCAAGCGGGCGCCCGCCAATACCGCCAAGACCGCTGGTGACGACAGAGACCTGAACCGGTCCGGCCAGCTCACCCAGCGCGCGCATCAGCCAGGTGGGGTGCAGAAAATTGCGCTCGGTTGCGCTGCCTTTTGCTTTGGAACGCTTCTCCGCGCCGAGCACGAGGACTACACGTTGCGGAACCCCGGAGTGTTCCTCGAGGCTCTGGATTAGCTGGACGTACTGTTCGGGATCATTCCAGTCAAAGCACCAGTAGCCTTCTGGACGATAGCGGAATGCCGGACCGGGAACGGCAACGATGACCTTTTCGTTTCCCAGCGCGCGGGCGAGCGCGTCGGCGGCCGGCTTGGTATCCGCAAGTACAAGCCAGTAGGACGGCTTGGCTACAAGAGGCGCACGAACAAGCGGCTCCTCGACAAAGCCCGTATTGTAAAACCAGTCCGAGATGTCCGCGCGTTTGGAAAGTTCGGTACTCTCTGCCGACGGCGCAGACTTACCGGGCTCAATCCAGTACGACTTGCGCTCGAAGGGATAGGTTGGCAGCGGCACGCGATTCCGCAATTGACCATCATAGAATGCCGGCCAGTCCACTTTAACGCCGGCGCACCACAGACTCCCAACGCTGGTCAACGCGCAGGCAAGGTCGCTCGTCTTTTCCTGTGGATGCCGCATGCAGTTGAAAGCGTGGCGCACTGGATTTGCCTGGGCCTTTGCCAGCATGCTGAGCGTGCGGCCGGGACCGACTTCGAGCAGAGCAACTGGGCCGAGATCCTGCAAGGTGGAGATGCCATCCGCGAAACGGACAGTGGAACGCAGGTGACGGACCCAATAGTCGGGCGACGTTGCTTCGGCAGGCGTGATCCACTTGCCGGAAACGTTCGAGACGAATGGAATTGAAGGTGGCTGGAACCGGATGGTTCGGCACAGGGCGCGAAACTCCTCAAGCACAGGATCCAGCATGGCGGAGTGTGCGGCTACATCGATACGTACAGGCGTGGAATCGATCTGCCGGGCGGCAAGTATGCCTTCAAGCTGGCGGATGGCTGCTGTTGGCCCGGATGCCACGGACAGATCGGGCGCGTTTGCAGCGGCGATATCGAGGCCAGGCGGAAGGAGCGCGCGCAAGGCGGCCTCTCCGAGAGGTACACTGAGCATGCTTCCGCGCTCAACGACTTCGAACAGGCGACCGCGCAAAATGACGAGACGCAGGGCGTCTTCCAGACTCATTACACCGGCGATGCAAGCGGCGGCGTATTCTCCGACACTGTGCCCGATCAGGGCGTCTGGCTCAACGCCCCAGGACTGGAACAGGCGCGCCATGGCATATTCGGTGGCGAATAGCGAAGGCAGCGTGAACGAAGGCCGCTCGAGCGCGCGTGTGGCCGATTCCACATCGCCCACGGGGAACATCAGGGGACGCAGGTCGGTACCGAGTGCCGGGGTAATGATTTCGAGGCACGCATCCACCGCTTCGCGGTAAACGTCTTCCTGTTCGTAAAGTTCCTGCCCCATGCCGGCATACTGCGCACCGCCGCCAGGGAACATGAATACTGTTTTCGGCTCGGCATCGCCGGCCATTTCGCGGACGGCGCGCTTGGACGGGCGGTCACGCAGCGACTTAACTGCATCGGCGCGGTCGGAAACAGCGAGCGTGAAACGGTGAGCCATAGGGCGCCGGCCCACTGCTAGTGTGAAGGCGGCATCAGCCAAATCAAGATGTGTGTCAGACTCGAGCGCCGTTGCGAGGTTCTCGCAAGCGGCATCTAGCGCTGAATTTGTTGCGGCGGAGAGAACCAGAAGTTGCTGTGAGCGCGCCCCTTCACCAGGGAGCGGCACCGGCGGCTCTTCCAGGATAACATGGCAGTTCGTGCCACCGGCACCGAGGGCGGTCACGCCGCAGCGCAGTGGACCGGCGGCACGCCATTCACGCAGCTTCCCATTGACGAAGAACGGGCTGTCTTCGAAGTCGATTGCCGGGTTTGGCACTTCAAATCCGAGGCTGGGGGGCAGCTGACGCTGTTTCAGCGCCATGACGGCCTTGATAAGCGAGGCCGCACCTGCCGCTTCA
Source organism: uncultured Hyphomonas sp. (assembly GCA_964643405.1). Taxonomy (GTDB): domain Bacteria; phylum Pseudomonadota; class Alphaproteobacteria; order Caulobacterales; family Hyphomonadaceae; genus Hyphomonas. Next base: position 21,194 of record CAZXQD010000020.1, read on the forward strand.
CCCAAATGGCCAATGTTCGATTTGACGGAGCCAATGGCGCAATAGTGGCGCTTGTCCGTGAGCGGACGGAACGCCTCATTGAGTGCTTCGACTTCAATCGGATCGCCGACAAGTGTACCGGTGCCATGTGTTTCTATGTAACTGATGCTTTCGGCAGCTACGTTGGCAGCCTTCAGCGCAGCGCCGATGACGGCCGCCTGCCCTTCCACACCTGGCGCAAGATAGCCAACCTTCATGGCACCGTCGTTATTGATGGCGGAGGCCTTGATAACGGCGTGGATGGTGTCTCCGTCGTCCAGCGCATCCTGCAGCCGCTTGAGCACGACAACGCCTGCACCGCTACCAAACACTGTCCCTGCGCTCTTGGCGTCAAATGGCCGGCAATGACCATCCGGTGAGAGTATCTCACCGTCGCGGTAGTGATAACCTTGCGCTTGCGGGAAAAGGACCGTCGAGCCGCCGGCGAGTGCCATGGTGCAATCGCCTCGCACGAGTGCCTGGCAGGCCGTGTGGACAGCCACCAGCGCCGACGAACACGCTGTCTGGACGTTCATGCTGGGTCCGCGCAGGTCCATTTCGTAGGAAACGCGCGTCGCGAGGAAGTTCATGTCGTTGCCTGTGTGGCGCACGAGGAACTCGCCCATCGATTTAATAAGCTCAGGATTCGATCGCAGGTTCTCGATCATGTAGAGCGGCCCACCCGCGCCCGCGAAAACACCGACCGGCCCTTCTTCCGGAAGGGCCGTATATCCGGAATGCTCAACCGCCTGCCAGGCTACTTCGAGGAACAGACGGTGGGCAGGATCCATCACGGCAGCTTCGCGCGGACTGAAGCCGAAGAAAGCCGCGTCGAACTTGTCAACGTCGTCCAATACCGGCGAGGCCTTGACGTAATCAGGGTCGTCAAGATCGCGACGGCTTACACCAGCCGAAAGCAGTTCGGCGTCCGTCAGACGGCGAATGGATTCGACGCCGTCACGCAGGTTCGTCCAGAATGTATCAACGTCAGGCGCGCCGGGAAAACGGCCAGCCATTCCGATGATCGCTATGTCATCGGCTTTATAGCTGCGCGCGGCGTCGGTCATTGGCCTGTGGTCTCCCCACGAAGCTCCCGCCGACGAGCGGCGGCGTCCTTCTTGCGTTCCGCCTGTTTCTGCACCTTCCCGGCATTGTCGTTCGCGGCATTGCTGTCCTGACTGAGATGATTGGCAAGTGCTTCGACAGTCGGGAAACGGAACATGCTCACCAGAGAGACCTTACGGCCAAGGCGCTCCGAGAGACGCTGGTTCGCCTGTGCCGTCAGAAGTGAATTTGCGCCGAGGTCAAAGATGTTTTCGCGCCGGCCAACCCGGTCGAGGTTCAGCATCGTTTTCCATACATCCGCGATAGTCTGTTCGAGTTCGTTGGTGGGGGCGACATGCTCGGCGGCAGCGCGTGGAATGTCTCTATGCGGCGCCGGGAGTTGCTTCCGGTCGATCTTTCCGTTGGGTGTGAGCGGGAATGCCTCCATCGCGACGAAGGCAGAAGGAACCATGTACTCCGGAAGGAACTCGCGCAGATGGGCGCGCAGCTCATCAAAGAGCTCGGCATGATCGGCAGCAGGCGTTGCCGGTTGGTTTGCATAGGCCGCAGGAGGGCGCGAAGGCACGGGAACGGCTATTTGAAGACGGCCTTTGGGTCCGTATTCACGGTGGCGCAGGACAGCATCGAAACGGGCCGGGTCGCCCGAACGCGCTGGCAGCAGTTCCACCGAATAGTCCGGATTCAGCGTAACGAGCTCGCCAGGCACTATCCCCTCAGAGCCAGCGGCAAGTTGGTCGCGCATTGAAGCAGCCGTTGCGAACGGCGCATGATCAAGCGACGCGTATACCTTAATTGCCGGCGCAATGCGGGCGTTAACAAGCTCTGCAAGGTGCAGAACCGGCGGCGCACCAACGAGCGCATCGCGGACATCGCTCAGGGAGGACGCTGTTGTGGCGACTGGCAGATCAACTGGCTTGGCATCAGCTAAACCGAAATGGAGCGTCACGTCATAGCGGAAGCCATTCATCTCCGTAGCGGCATGGCCCGATTTCAGGCGTACATCAACGCCGGAAAGGTTTGGCAATGCCTCCGGGAGCGCATGAAAAAAGCTTTCTGAAAGCACCAGTTCGGCTTCCTGGCCCTTGCGGCGTTCAACGCGGCGAGCAATCTCGGCAGCCTCGATATGGCTTGGAGCCTGATGCAGGGTCGCCACGGTGTGGAACGCGTCCTGCTGGTCCAGATTGCGCACATCACCGACGAAGATCCGTCCGTTCGGCGTGAGAAGTTCGCTTGCCCGCTTCAAAACGCGGATGAAATAGTCCGCATCCGGAAAATACTGGCAGACAGAATTGATGATGATCGTGTCAAATGTCCCGGATTGAAGCCCCTCAAGTGCATCGGCAGGTTGCTGCAGCAACGTGACTTTCTCGCGCTCCGTCGGCGTCAATTCCGTGCGGATCGTCTCCAAGGCGTGGGCTGACAGGTCAACAGCCGAGTAGTGTTCGGCATGCGGGAGGATACTGTAGAGGATCATACCGGTGCCGCAACCAATCTCAAGGACACGGCGAGGCTCCAAGGCAAGGATAGACCGAGTGGTCAGGTCAAGCCACTCGCGCATCGCCTCCACCGGAATGGGCTCGCCCGTGAAGCTGCTGTTCCAGCCCGCAATGTTGAAGCGGCGATTGCTGCTTTCCGCCGCGGCGCCCCTGTATGTTTCATCCCAAAGCGTTTGCCATTGCGATGTCAGGGCCGCTTCGCTTCGCGGCAGCGATTTTTGCGACGGGATCACATAGCCAACAAGCTGGGCGACTGCTGTGTCCGTCCGTGCCATGACGACGTTCTGGCGGACTCGCGGATGACGCCCAAGAACGGTTTCAATTTCGCCAAGTTCGATCCGGTATCCGTTGACCTTCACTTGATGATCCAGGCGGCCGAGGAATTCGATATCGCTGGTCTCGCGGTAGCGGCAAAGGTCACCCGTCCGATAGAGGCGGCCAGTTGCATCGAACGGATCCGGGATAAAGCGTTCGGCTGTCAGGTCCGGGCGGCCGAGGTATCCACGAACGACACCGAGGCCACCGATGCATAGCTCGCCTGGAACGCCAACCGGGACCAGCTGGTTGCGGGCATCGAGGATACGAATGGTTGTGTTGGCAATAGGGCGCCCGATGGTGACGGCGTCGCCGGCGCGAACGGGTGCGGTTGTTGACCAGATCGTGGTTTCAGTCGGGCCATACATGTTGAGGATTTCGCCTCTGACAGCGGGAAGAAGCTGCTGGACGAGATCGACTGGAAGGGCTTCGCCGCCAAGCATCAAACGGTCCAGCCCGCGAAGTGCGGCAAGGCTGTCTGCATCGCTCGCGAGGATACGCGCCATCGATGGTGTACACTGGAGATGCGTAACCTGGCGGGCCCGCAGTTGTGAGGCAATGCTGTAGTCTGCAGCCTCGGTTTGTTCATCCGCAGCCGGATTGGCGAGGCGGCGCAGGCGGTCGAGATGTTCCAGGTTGTCGAGTACGACCTGAGGATCGATACCGAAATCTATAAGGCAGGCGACTTCCGTCGCGCCGATGGACTTGAGACGCTCGACCATGGCGAGGGCGTTCTCTGGCGAACCGAAAAGACCAGCTGTCTCGAAGTACCGATCGAACGCATGGTCCATCAGGGCCGCCATGTCTTCCTCGGTGAACTGCGAGGCATCGAACTGCGCCCCGCCACGGTCCTGAGCCGAAGGCTGGCGGAACGCAGGGAACATGGTCGGCGCGACCTTGATCAGGTCATAAGAGCTCGAGAGGTAATCGCAGAACGGCTTGCGCGCCAACTCCCGGGCCTTCTCCGTGTCGTCGCACACGAAAGTGTGGAGCATTACGGTGATGTTGCCCGGACCGGAATGTCCAGCTTCGCGCCGAGCCTCGCGGTACGCGGCAAACTTGTTGCGCAGGTCTTCGATATCCTGGCCGAGCATATTGGTCAGCACATTTGCACCGATACGGCCGGCGACCTTGAAGGTATCGACGCTTCCAGCAGACGCAATCCAGATAGGGGGTTCAGATTGAACCGGCCGCGGCAACACGCTTACGGAAATATCCTTGCCTTGACCGTTCTTTACATTGACCTTTTCTCCAGCCCAGAGCTTACGCACCGTATCGATGCTCTCAAGCATGACCTCACGGCGGCGCTCGTAGTTCTCGGGCATGAACGCGAAGTCGTCGGCGTGCCAGCCGGACGCGAACGACAGACCGACGCGACCGCCGGAAAGCTGGTCAATCACAGACCAGTCTTCTGCCACGCGCAGCGGATTGTGGAGCGGCAGCACAACGCTGCCGGCGCGCAAGGCTACCCGGCTCGTGATGGTAGCGAGAGCGGCGGTGGTTACCGCCGGGTTCGGGTACAAACCGCCAAAGGCATGGAAGTGGCGTTCCGGGGTCCAGACAGTGCTGAAACCATGCGTGTCAGCGAAGCGCGCACCTTCCAGCAAAAGTCGATAGGTCTCACCCGGGCGAGTGTCGCCCTGCCCTGCAGCGAAATAGAAAAGGCCGAACTCCATCGGCTGGCGCGTCACCTTGACGGCAGGCTTCTGCGAAAGCGATGCCCGATCACTTTCACCCTGGATAACGACCTCGAAGCCGCGCGTCAGGGTCCAAAACAGTTCGAGCACGGAGATGTCGAAGGAAATGCTCGTGACTGCCAGCCAAACGCCCGGCTTCGTGCCGATCCGGTCGTCCATCCCGGCGAAAAAGTTCACGACGTTGCGATGCTCAACCATCACGCCCTTCGGGCGACCGGTGGAACCTGACGTGAATATGACATAGGCGAGGTTGTGCGGTGCCGCGCCGGATGCAGGCGCGGCTACGGTACCCTGGGTCATTGCGTCGATGTAGACGACTTCTGCCTGGTGATCAGGCAGGCGGTCTGCAAGGTGTTTCTGCGTAAGAAGCAGTGGCGCATTTGAATCCTCGAGCATCATGCCAAGGCGTTCACGCGGATAGGCTGCATCGAGCGGCACGTAGGCACCGCCCGCCTTCAGAACACCCATCAATCCGACGATGAGATCAAGTGTGCGCTCTATACAAACTGCAACGAGAACGTCCGGCCCAACACCTCGGGCCTTAAGTGCGCTGGCTACGGCATTGGAGCGTTGGTCGAGTTCGCTGTAGGTCAGCGACTTGTTTTCGAATGTGGCTGCCAGGGCATCCGGTGTACGGGCCACCTGTTCGGCGAAGAGATCATGGATGCAGGCATCGTCGCGCACTGGCTCAACCGGACCTTGCCAATCCGTCAGCAGCAGATGACGCTCTGCCTTAGGAAGCAAATTCAACTCGGCTACGGCGCGCTCAGGGTGCATGAGCCCGCTGGCGAGCAGCGTTTCGGTGCGATTGACGAGATTGCGCACTTCAGTCAGCGATATGGCGCGCTGGTCATAGACCCAAGTGGCTGCGCCGCTGTCATCGACAGAAAGCGTAAGGTACGTGCCCGGTACGAGCGTTGCTGCACTTGCATCGTCCGATTGCAGACGAAGGCCGATCGCAAGCGGATGCGATCTTGAAGACGAGGTACGCAAGACATTGTAGCGCGTGACCATGTCGCGCGCGAAGGTGGCGCGTTTCTCCTGCGTTTCGATCTCGGTACGGATACGCTGGATCAAATCAGCGAAGCTCGACGACAAGTCCGCTTCAACATGGAACGGAACCTTGTCAGCATAAAAAACCGATGCTCCGCTAGTGAGTGTCTTGGCAAGCGAAAAGTCGAAAACGGCATCTTCGCCCGTGCGGGCGATATAGGCAGCGAAAGCCGCAACCATTGCCGCCGCGCCACCGGACGCTGCAGCGCTGGCGTCGCCCAAAAGAATAGCAGGCTCAGGAGCGCCGCCGTGCGGCTTCAGGGCGGCAAGCGACGGACCATGCTGCTGAGCAAGGCGTCCGGACCAGAAGCGTTCCTGGCGCGTGACCCGCGCGTCGAATGCGACAATCTCAGCTTTCACGGAAACCGGCAGCTCTGGCAGACGCATGCCAATGAACAGGCCGGAAGAAGCTACATCGGTCGGCACACCATCAAGACCGGTCAGCAGACCGCAGCGTACAGCCCCATCTGCCGTCGCGATGACGAGACTGCCGGAATCGACGGCGAGTAATTCGCCGGGCAAGCCCCTGCCCTCTGCACGTGAGATGTCGCCCACGATGCATGGTCCCTCTGGGAGCAGCAACTTAGGCCGGCACATCCAGTTATCGTCGCTGCCGAGATCGAGCGCGCGCACGAAAGCAGAGATTTCAGCGGACGTGCGACTGAAATCGATGAGGCCGACATCCGGACGATGCGAACGCAGATGAAACTCCTGGCGCGGCCCCTGTTGTGCAACGTCCAGAGCAACGCCCGTCGATTCAGAGTGCTCAAGGCGCTCCACGAGATCACGGAAGGAAATGAGGCCCGCTTCAACGCATTTGGCACCAAGCGAAAAAGCCGTGTCGTCATCCTGAATATCGAAGGAGTTCTGGACGAGAATGTCACCGCTGTCGACTTCGGTCGACATGTCGTGCCAGGTGACCGCGTGCCGGTTCTCTCCGGCAAGGATAGCCCATGACGTCGCATTGAAACCGGCAAAGCGTGGCAAAGGCGAGTCGTGATAGTTTATGGCGCGCCTGCCTGCGAGCGCGAGCATCTCCGCCGGCGTGATCGCGTGGTTCACAACGCTGAAAAGGTAATCAAACTGACCGCGCGCGAGACCTGCAGACAGCTGCTCGGCGACGGCGATGCGCGGCGTGCCGGTTGATTTCGACCAAGCTGAAACATCTGCACAGTCGGAAATGACGGCGTGAATACGGTGGCCGCGGGAGAGCCAATGATTGGCGCATGCGATAAGCAAACGCCCTGTACCCACGAACAATGCACTCGACACGATGCAAACCACCCGACTTTTTCTACGCTGCGCCGATTTTGTAATGTTACGTCATGAACATCGTTAACCGCTCGGGAAACCATACGTACCAACGCTGAAAAAGCCATTGAGCGCGATACCCAAATTTTTATTGAAATACGCGCAAACTCCGCATTCCGAGGGATTGTTACGGCGTTGTTAACAAAAACCGGAGCGCAATCAGTTCCAGAAGGATAAATTGATCCTGATCGGAAGCGGCGTTCTCGCTGCAATCGCCCCAGCAAAATGTGGAGCGGGATCAAATCGGGCAATCTGCCAATCCTGATAGTCCGGATACGGCCATTCGGCGTGAGCAATCGTCGGTTTGCCCGGACCCAAAATATCTACTGTGAAGCTGTTGCTGGCAAGGCTGAAGCCGGTGCCAAGTGCTTTCAGGACAGCTTCCTTCGCTGTCCACATCGCATAGAAGGCCGGTATACGCGCGTCGGGCGTCAGGCGTGAAAGTGCATTGTACTCGGCCGACGAAAACTGGTCTCGCGCTACGCTGTCATGCGCCTCGGCGATCCGCTCGATATCGACACCCAATTCAACATCGGCAAGCGCAAGCGCGGCAAGGCTGTCGCTGTGGCTCAGATTGAAAGCCGGGTGCAGCCCCGCACCTGCAAGGTAAGGTTTCCCGTGGGCGCCAGTGTTGAAGGCCAGACTGGATGGCGAGACACCGAGGCGACCTGCCAGCAGGCTGCGCATACCGGCCCGTGCGGCTATCCAGCGCCTGCGCAGATGCGGAAACTTGAATCTGTTTGCGCGCGCGAGCTCATCCGGCGACAGCCAGGCCTCCAGCGTCTCGGGCGGGTATGGAGGCTGGTCAAGCGACCAGACGACGATCTCCACGGCAAGCGTGTCCGGAGTACCGACAGATCCGGATGATTCAGCGGCACTCACGGCACGCTACCCCCCGTTACCCGAAGATCGAATGGTCGAATTCTCCACCGCTTTGGCGTAGAGGGTATTCACCTCGTTCCAGTTCACGACGCTCCACCAGGCCGTGAGGTAGTCAGCGCGCTTGTTCTGATACTTCAGATAATAGGCGTGCTCCCACACATCGACCGCGAGGACGGGTGCGCCGGTGACGTCGGCAACGTCCATCAGCGGGTTGTCCTGGTTCGGGGTAGACGTAATGGCGAGCTTCCCGTCCTTGACGATGAGCCAGGCCCAGCCCGAGCCGAAGCGGCTGGTCGCGGCTTTGTTGAAGGCCTCCTTGAAGGCATCCATCGATCCGAAGTCACGGTCGATGGCTGCGGCAAGGTCTGCCGACGGGGCGCCGCCCGAACCCTGCGGTGCCATCAGTTTCCAGAAAAGGCTGTGATTCCAGTGACCGCCACCATTGTTGCGAACCGACACCGGCAAAGTTGAAACGTTGGTGAGCAGGTCTTCGAGTGAGCGGCCTTGGAGGGATGGGTCCGCAGCAATGGCGGTGTTGAGGTTGTCCACATAAGCCTTGTGGTGGCGGCCATGGTGGATGTTCATCGTTTCGGCATCGATTGCCGGCAGCAGCGCATCAGCAGCATAGGGCAGCGCAGGCAGTTCGAACGGCGCGACCTCCTGTGCAGTGAGTTCGACGGGATCGGGTGTCTGCGCACAAGCGACAATCGGCGAGAAAGCCAGCGCGAGTGCGGCGCAGCTACGGCTCAATGATTTCAACATCGGGAACTCCTTCAAACTCGGGGCGCCGGGGGGAACGCCAGGCTCAGTACCATTTCTAGTCCGCTTGGAGACGGTCTCAACGGCAGGTGTCTATTGTTTAAAGGTTGCACGAGCCTGACGGACTGTCACCCCTCTGGCCTCCAGTTCCAAAGGTCCTCGCAGCAAAGCAGGCGAATGCGAAATTTGAGTTGGCAAGGTAGTCGAATATCTCTATTTGCAAATGGTTCGCAATTGCATAATGTCCCGGCAAGCGACACGATGAGCGGTCCAGCGCTTTGCGACAGACTGCGGATCGTGACGCGAACCCCTGACGATCCAGACCTTACCGTGGCGCGTGGAGCCCCGTACATGAACATTGATGATCTGCCCGAGGGCGGCACGGCGCGCATCCTTGCGATCTCTGGTGCGGAACCGGAACTTGCAGCAAAACTGCGCGAGATAGGGTTCTGCGAGGGCGATGAGGTGCAACTGCTGACGCGCGGACCATTGGGCGCACAGCCCCTCGCGGTGCGCCTGAACCGGCGGGTGATTGCGATGCGGCAGGACGAGGCGCGCGCCATCGAGGTAGAACAGTGAGTAGCTTGCGCCTCGCGCTTGTCGGCGCGCCGAACTGCGGAAAGTCGACACTGTTCAACGGCCTTACGGGCGGGCGGGCTAAGACGGCGAACTATGCCGGTGTCACCGTTGAGCGGCGCCGGGGATCGTTCACCACCGCCAGCGGACAGCAGATCGAACTGATCGACCTGCCCGGCATCTACGGATTTACATCACGTTCGCTCGACGAGCGGATATCAATCGACACCATCATGGGCCGCAATCCGGACGAGGCTGCGCCGGACGGTCTCCTGGTGCTGATCGACGCAGGCGACATCCGCACACAGCTGCACTTCATCCTGCAGGTGCGCGCTCTCGGCCGGCCGATGTTGCTTGCACTCAACATGTACGATCTCGCTGAGCGGGATGGCGTACGCATTGATGTCGCTGCGCTGGAGCGGCGCCTTGGCGTCCCGGTCGTCACAAGCCGTGCAACGCGCACGAGTGGCCGTGAAGCGCTGGTCAAGCGCATTGACGAAGTCATCGCATCCGGCAGCTGGCGTGTTTCTCAAGATCCAGCGACCCAACCGGACCTGCGCCAGCTGCAGCGCGAAGCGCGTGATATAGCCCGCGAAGTCATCCTGCAGGAACCGGTGATGAACCGGTTGACGCGCTCCATCGACAGCATTGTCCTGCACAAGGTCGCCGGGCCGATTATTTTAGCATCGCTGCTGTTCTTTATTTTCCAAGCGGTGTTTGCGTGGGCAGCATGGCCGATGGACGCCATTGATACCGGCGTATCGGCGCTGAGTGAAACCGTCGCCGCGGCCCTGCCCGACCACTGGATCCGCAGCCTGCTGACGGACGGCGTGATTGCGGGGGTGGGCAGCGTGGTGATCTTTCTGCCGCAGATCGTGATCCTGTTTGGATTCATCCTGCTGCTCGAGTCTTCCGGCTACATGGCACGTGCCGCGTTCCTTATGGACGAACTCATGCTGCGCGTTGGGCTGAATGGACGAGCCTTCATTCCGCTTCTGTCGAGCTTTGCATGTGCAATTCCCGGCATGATGGCGGCGAGGACCATCGAGAACGAGCGCGACCGTCTGACGACAATCATGATTGCGCCGCTGATGACATGTTCAGCGCGCCTGCCCGTCTACACGCTCATCATCGCAGCATTCATTCCTCCGACCAATGTCGGCCCGTTCGGGCTCCAGGGCGTGGTGATGTTCGGGCTCTACGCGGTAGGCATCCTCAGTGCCGTGATCGTTGCCTTCGTGCTGAAGCGAACGTTGACCAAAGGACCACCACAGGCATTGCTGATGGAGCTGCCCACCTACAAGGCGCCCGACCTTCGCGACTTCGCCCTGAACCTGTTTGCGCGCGCCTGGGCGTTCCTGCGCCGCGCCGGCGTCGTGATCTTCACCGTGTCGGTGGTCCTGTGGTTCCTCGCCAGCTTCCCACAATCGGCAGATGGTATCCGTGACTCCTTTGCGGGCATCCTTGGCGGACTTATTGAGCCAATTCTTCGGCCCATCGGCTTCAATCTCGAGATTGCCATTGCCTTGGTGCCCGGCATGGCGGCTCGGGAAGTTGCCGTCGGCGCACTCGGCACCGTCTATGCGCTTCAGGGTGCAGACACCAACGGCCTCGCCGCTGCGCTGCAGGCTTCCTGGTCGCTACCGACCGCACTCGCGTTCCTCGCCTGGTATGTCTACGCACCGCAGTGCGTGGCAAGCCTCGCGGTCGCCAAGCGCGAGACGAACTCATGGCGATGGACGGCTGTGATCATCATTTACCTGTTTTCACTCGCCTACATTGCGGCAGGGGTAACTTACTGGACAGCGACCTGGGCGGGACTCTGACGCAATCGAATCTGAATTGTCGGACGGCGTTAAAAACAAGCGCTCGCTTTCGTTGGCGCTCCAGTCGCCGCGGCACCAGCGCCGGCCCGTGAATTGCGGCGTCAGGCGACCGCCAGTTCACTCACACTAGAGGGTCACTTCGGGAAGCGTGCATACGCCTCCGGAAACCTCGACAAGCGTCTTCCCGAAGGAGTTGCCCGACAGCATGGCCGCAAAGGCCTGAGGCGCGGATTGAAGTCCGGATGAAATGTCTTCGCGGTAGCGGATATGGCCATCGCGGACCCATGCCGCCATTTCCGACAGAAACCTGTCTTGGTGGCTTGCAACATAATCTCCGACGAAAAGTGGATGCACTTTCACGCCCTGGCGCGAAAAAGTGGCCGCGCCTGTCTGGCGCCAATCTTCCATGATGTCATTGCCCATCGCACCGTACTGCGAAGCCAGACCGCAGAGCGTGATACGGGCATTCCGGTTGAGCAGCGGAAGAACGGCTTCATATACTGTGCCGCCGACATTCTCGAAGTAGACGTCGACGCCGTCCGGACAGGCGGCATTCAGCTGGGCACCAAAGTCCGGCGCAAAATGTGAGACACAGGCATTGAAGCCAAGTTCACCTGTAACAAATGCACATTTTTCCTCGCGTCCCGCGATGCCGACAACGCGGCAACCTCGCAACTTCGCAAGCTGGCCTACAATCTGCCCCACGCCGCCCGAAGCGGCAGAGACGACGACAGTTTCGCCCGGCGCCGGCTGGCACTGCAGGTAAAGACCCGCATATGCCGTGAGGCCCAGCATGCCGAGCACGCCAAGCGCAGTGGAAATCGGGGCCCCTGCAGGATCAAGCTTGCGGGGAAACATGTAGCCGAAGTCGGTAATTCCCGCACCGGTGAGTCCGAACGTTTGCCAGCCATTCGTGTTGAAGAGGTAGTCTCCTTCCCGGAAACCCGGCATGCGGCTTTCGACCACTTGCGATACGGTCCTGCCGTGACAGACGTCTCCCGGCGCTTCAACGCCTCTGCGACGGCGGCCCCACTGATAGGGATCGAGCGACAGATAAACCGTACGCGTGAGCATCTGGCCCGCAACCGGTGACGGAGCGGGCGCCTCGCGCCACGCAAAGTCCTCCTCAACCGGCCAGCCGCCCGGCGGCTTCCTCGCCAGCACCCAATGCGCATTGATCTGTTCCATCCCGGTTTCCTCAATTGTCGGCTGGCCGGAAGAAAAGACGCGCCGCTGTCGTCCCTGTCAATTCAATGGCCCCATACCCTTCCGAATGCGCGTTGCCTCGACTTGCGCCTCAGGGCCTTCTATCGTCTTCATGGCAACGCACGGGGTGGGACTTGGAAGCGGTACCGGATAACAAGGCGAAGACCTACCGCGCCTTCATCAGCTATTCGCAGCAGGATAAGGTTTGGGGCAAACGCCTGCATGGCTGGCTGGAAAGCTACCGTGTGCCCGCGGGCGTCCCGGCAAAGCTTGCCCCCGGAGAGCGGCTGGGGCGATTTTTCCGCGACGACGAGGAGATGGCGGCCGCTGCCAGTATCGCGAGCATCGTCGAGCGGTCCATCGACGAGTCAGAAGCGATGATCGTCATCTGCTCACCCCGGTCGGCCCGGTCAGAATGGGTCGCTGCGGAAATCGACCGCTTTCGCCAACGCGGGCCGAAATGCAAAGTCTTCGCCTTCATTATAGACGGCATTGCGAACTCGGGTGATCCGGAGACGGAGTGTTTTCCCGCTGCGCTCCGGCGCGGGCGAAACCCGGACCGACCGAATGATCTGCCGATCGAGCCGTTGGGACTCGACATCCGGAAGGACGGTCGGGACCGTGCAGTGGCGCGGCTCGCCGCGGGCCTTCTGGATGTCGATTTTGATGATCTCTGGCAACGGGACCGGCGCCGCGATGAGGCGCGGATGCGCCGGATCGTCCTCGGACTGACGGGGCTTAGCGGCGTCTTTGCGGCGCTGGCCGCTACCGCTGTGTTCATGGGCCTTGAAGCGCGGCGCAATGAGCGCATTGCCCATGACAATCTCGCCGGTTTTTTTGCGGAACGCGCCTGGCAAAATCTTGAAACCGGCAATACGCTTTCAGCAGCCCGGTATGCCCTCGCGGGTATGCAGCTTTCCAAGCGCAATGCCCCTGCCTACCATGCCGTCCTTGGTGCAACGATGTTTGCGGCCGGAGAAACCCTCCCGCCCCTCCTCCATGACGGACCGGTCTATAGCGCAGTCTACTCCGCAGACGGGCAACAGGTCGCCAGCGTCAGCGAAGATGGTTCGATCAAGCTTTGGGAGGCTTCTTCCGGCAAACTCATTGCGCGTCTTGATGGCCATGAAGGTCGCGTCAATGTCGCTGCTTTCTCTCCGGATGGCACCCGGCTTGCTACTGGCGGAAACGACGGCAAACTGATCGTCTGGGATACTGTCACATTTAAACAGCTGGTAGCAGTTCCCGGACACAATGCTCCTGTGCAGACGATGCTATTCGCGCCTGATGGACAGACCATGCTTACAGCTGGCCGGGACGGGACCGCACGCATCTGGGAAGTCGCATCCGGCAATGAAACAGCCCGCTTCGGAACCGCTGGCGATATTGTCTGGAGCGCAGAGTATGGCGATGACGGTAACCTAGTGCTCACCGCGCACGAAGACGGAAAGGCGCGGCTTTGGAACGTACGTGAAAGGAAAATTGAGCGTACGTTCGAAGGCCATGACGGGCCGGTCTATGCAGCGCGGTTCTCTCCCGATGGAAGCCGGATTGTCACGGCAAGTTATGATACGACGGCGCGGATCTGGAACACCTTTACGGGCCGAAGTCTGCAGACGTTGAAAGGGCATTCTGATTCCGTGCTTGCCGCTGCATTCTTGCTGGACGGGAAGTCTGTTGCGACCGTCAGCGGGGATTCGACGGCACGTCTCTGGTCCAGGGAAACCGGTGAGCAGACCGCGCTCCTTAGCGGCCACAAGCGGCCGGTGCGAAACCTTGCATTCTCCGGCGACGGAAGATGGCTGCTGACGATCAGCAGTGACGCAACTGCGATGCTGTGGAATGCAGATGATGGATCCACTGCACGGGTATTGCTGGGGCATGGCGAACGGATCAGGTCCGGCGCGTTCTCGCCTGATTCTTCGCAGATATTGACTGCCAGTGACGATGGCACCGCAAAGATCTGGGATATGCGCGGCCGGCTTCTCTCCAGCCACCGCGCAGGCGCGGCCGCCGTGGCGTTCGCAGAATTTTCCCGGGACGGAAAGTATGTCGCAACCGCTGTGCAGGATGGCACTGTAGAAGTGCGCGATGCGACGTCGGGCGCAAGGCTTGCAGCTATGCAGCAACATGATGGCCCGGTGTTCGGCGTCGCATTCTCGCCGGACGGGCGCCACGTCGTGACTGCTGGCGCAGACTGGACCGGTACGATCTGGGACTGGCGGACCAACGAGGTGGTCGCGACGTTGCGAGGCCATGGCGCCGAACTTGCCAGCGCGTCGTATTCACGAACCGGAGACCGGATCGTCACTGCGAGCAACGATGGCACGGCGCGAATATGGGACGCGGCCAGCGGCGCCGAACTTGCAGTGCTGCGGGCGGGCACTGAAGCCATCCGGGGCGCCGAGTTTTCTCCTGACGGTGCCAAAGTGGTAACGGCCGGACAGGATCGTCTCGCGCGGATTTGGAACCTCGCCGATGGGACAGAAATCGGCGTCCTGGAAGGACATTCGGGGGGGCTCGGCTCGGTGGCCTATTCGCAAGATGGCAGCCGCATTGTCACAGGCAGCGATGACGGCACTGCGCGGGTTTGGGATGCGGCAACGCGCAGGGTGATGGTGACTTTGACGGCCTTCAAGGGTCAGGTTTCCGGCGTACAGTTTTCGCCGGATGGCACCCGGATAGCGACCGCAAACCTCGATCAGACGGCCAACATCTGGGACGCTTCCGATGGCCGTTTGCTGACCACCCTGCCCGGCCATGGCAGCGATGTACGAAGCGCAACCTTTTCAGCCGATGGGACCCGCCTTGTTTCCGCAAGTGCAGATGGGACGATCCGTATCTGGGATGTTTCACGCCAGACCCAGCCCTGGGACGCACTTGCAAAAGACGCCTGCAACCTTCTCCTCAGTGCCCGCAGCCGGACATTCACGCCGCTGGATATTGACACTGACAAGTTGCTCAGTGCCGAATGGCCAGACTCTTCACGCGACGTTTGCTACGGCGTCGCCGAAGCCGTAAGCCTCGAACATCTCTACTCGGCCGCAGCGGCGAAACCGCCAGCGGCCGATTGAGGCGACTAGGAGCCGGTCAGTTGTCCGGCGTTGTTCCTGGCCGCGTGGAGCCGCCCGGATTGCTTTCATCCGTCGAGCCAGGATCAACGAGCACTGGCTCGCCCTCAGGCGCGCTGTCCTGAGTAGGCACATCCTCGGACACTGGCGTCTGCGATGCAAAATCATCGGCGGTAGCACCTTCTGGCGGCAACACCCCGCCAGCTTCGTCGTCCGCGAACTCGGCTTCCGGCTCTACGCAATCGACTTCTTCCGTGCACGGCACTTCGGCTGTTTCCTCAGCTTCGGGCTCGGCAATTTGTAGTTCGGTTTCAGCGCCCTGAGCGACGGCAGCACCGCCGGCGGAAGCGAATACGGCGGCCATTGCCAGAGCGGAGGCGGAGCATGCCATTTTGTAGAACTTTACCATTTGTGTCCCTTTCACCATGCCAAATTACTTGCACATTAGTCCGATCGCAGTCGCGAAGCCATAGCGGTACACCGCGTGGTGGGCGGCATCCAAAGCCTCACTCTTCTCCACCTTCATCCTCAAACCCGCGCATGCCATACTTCAGGCGCGCATCGATCATCTCGTAGCAAAGAGTAATGACGAAGTGGTCGTCATCCGGGTTCTGCGCCCGGACCCTGTCAGAATAGAACGTGTCTGGCTTGGCTTTGCCGGCGCAGCTCATCGCCTGAATCGTCGTGCGATGGGTCAGGTAAAACTCGGCCTCAAGGTCGTCCTTCAGGTCTTCGGCAACGCCGCTGTCGACAAGAAATGAGCGCGCGGCCTCCATACCGCCGCTCGGCGGGCCATAGACGATGTTTACTGTCTTCCCCATTTCGCCACTGAAATCCCGAAAAACACCGTCGATGTCCTCGCGCATTTCGCGGTAGAGGCCGGTACAATCCGAAGACGGATCAAGGACTTCTTCGAACATTGCAAACGAGGCCGGGTCGCTGCCATAGACTAGGCAAAGGATGTCATACGCGCGTTGCTGCGGCGGCGCATGCGGCTGGTCTTCAAGTATCGAGGGCTCCACCTGCAGCCACCCGGCGACCGCGCTTACGATCTCGTCCATGCCATTGGCGTCGTCCGGATCCGGCTGAAGCAGGATCGTCGCGAACTTGTCAGCATAATCTTCCCGGTCGGCTGCCGACCAGTCCGGATGGTTGTTCAGGTCAGCGATCTGGCCCATGAGCATATGGCCCGCCTCGTGGTATGCGAGGAAGCGAACGAAGCCGCGCACGAATGTTTCCGTCTCTTCGTCGCGCCGGCCTGTGTCGGCCGCAGCGATCCACCAAGACGCGCCGCTGCAGGCCAAAAGCAAGGCCCAAAGGCAGAGCTTTCGCATGTTCCGCATCCCCTCACCTCGACGCTGACGCATACCGTAGCGTAACAATCGGCAATGCGAAATGGACTGCAGCAGCAGACGTTGGTCTTGCTGTTGGACGGATCGCTAAAATATGTCGAAAGGCTTTCGGCACCCTGGAATACTGCCCGCTTGGCGGCACGGCCAAAGAATCTCTGTTTCCATTGAGTTTTTTAGCCGCCATTGACATCGGCTTGGTGCCAGAAGAGGACTCGACTTAACCAAATAGACTTTGAAAATATTTGGAATTTTTAAAAGTATGGTACCGGAAAATACCATACGTCATACCATATTTTCGACGGGCAATACGGGTTGGAGTCCTTATTTTATCGTTTATACATAAGGAATTAGCCGATCTGGCGCAATCTTTCAATTCTGGTCGCTTTGATTTTGCTACAGATCGAAGCCGTTTAAGCGCCTTCCGATGGATCCATTTTGGCGCGCTCCTGATTGAGTTCGAACAGACCTTTCAATATTTCATCGTCCGTCAGCCCCCCTGAATCGAAGTCTGCCTGCCAGCCATAGGCAGCGGCGACGGCGCGGTCGAGATCGCGTTGAGCGTGGGCGAGCCACGTCGGGCGCTCATTATAGAGATTGGTCAGCGTGCGCTTCTTCAAGATGTCAGCCGCCCGCTTATCCACGGGCAGGATGCGGTCGGGATAGCCTGGCACAACTTCCGGCACGCGCTTCACGAGTTCTGGCGGGTTCAGCCAGTTCTCGCGCAGTTCGTTCAACCGAGCGGCAGCCCTAGCAATGGCTTGCGCGCGAGGATCATTGGCGTAGTCAGCAGCAGGTATATCGGGGGTAAGGCCTTCGGGAAAAGGGAAGGTCGCAAACGTAGACGTGTGTGTGTATCGGGGGCGATCTTGCAAGTCTGAGCCCTTACGAAGCGACCATAACTCGTGCATTTTGCTTTGCAGGAGACCAAAAAATGTATCGTCATCTCTCGGTATGACGATCAAGTTCTTGTCTGGCAGCACTGGAGGCCTCAACCAAACGAAAAGTCGATATTGCGCAGTCTCGGGAGTCACAATGTACCGACTCATTCGCTCAATCCGTGAACGCATTTCCGGACGTGGCCAGTGAGGCTCCCACCATCTTGGTCCGGCGCGATCGCCTAATTCAGCGCGAAGCTCCTTTACCGTCTTTCCGTTTTCGTCCCGTGTTTCTGCGATGTGTGCGAATGGGAGTTCGAAGAGTGACGCTTCCGCCTCAGTCGCATTTAGAGGCAAATCAATAAACCACATATCGCGAGGGCGAGCGGTGACATCGTCTCCGTTCCAATAAGGCTTCAGAACTTCAGAGTTCTTTCGACCATTGGGGTTCGACGGCTCCATGAGCCAGCGCCGAGCCTGAGGACCAGCAATGTCGAACGGACCGCTCTTCTGTATGCCGAGAAATGCACCCCCATTGTTCCGCGACTGAACGGCGGCGCTGGTAAGGTCGAGGCCGGAACTGAGGTCCGGATTGATCTGGTCGACTACACGCCCATTCAGCCTCGGAGCACGATCTTCTCTACCGAAGCAAATGAGGGACACGTCGACTGCAGCACCTTCAATTGTCCATCGTTCTTCGCTCCAAGCCTCGAACAGATGTGTAG
>CAZXQD010000020.1:39430-43987 GCA_964643405.1 uncultured Hyphomonas sp.
CAGAAATCCTTTTGAGAACAGGAAGGTGTGTATTTTTTCTAATCGAGTTCGTCGCAACTAGTCCTACACGAACAGTATGTCCTCGTTCGATCTTTTCTCGTCCCTTCTCGAACCAATAGCAGACCAAATCAGTGAAACCAGGCAGACGGCCTGAAAAGGCATTTCTCAATCGCTCTGTTTCATTGACTCCTAGCATTCGCTTCATGAGCTTAGCACCGAGGAACGGCGGATTCCCAACGATAACGTCTGCATCAGGCCAGCTTGTTTCTGTGCCATCCGGGTTCAGCACAGCATCCCGGCACTCGATGTTGTCCAGCGGTTTCAGGATCGGATTGGTGGTGGCTTCAAAACCATTGGCGCGCATCCACTGGATTTCGCCAATCCAAACCGAGACACGAGCAAGCTCCGCCGCGTAGGGATTGATCTCAATACCCTTCACCGCTTCGGGCCCCACCTTAGGAGGTCGCCGTGCGAATCCGAAGGTTTCGAACTCGACGTTCGCGCGATGCTCAATGTCCTTAAGTGCTTTCAAAGACAGGTAAAGGAAGTTTCCCGATCCGCAGGCCGGGTCAAGAACCCGGAACTCAGACAACCTGTCCGTGAAGGCAGTGTGCAGTTCCTTAGCCCTGTTCTCAGCACGCGTAATCGTGGACCGCAGATTCGTGATTTCCTGTTGACGCTGAGCTTCCCGACCTTTGTCGCCCGTCGCCTTGAACTCCTTAGCTGCCTGTTCCCGAATGGTGGCGATCTCTGATTTAGCCGTTTCAATTCGCGTCACCTGTTCGATGATCTTAGCCTTGGCTTCGGCCCATTCGGCGTCCAGCGGCTCAATGATCACGGGACGGATAATCATCATGATTTTGTCGCGGTCAGTGTAATGCGCACCGAGTTGGGAACGCTTGGACGGGTCAAGCCCGCGCTCAAACAGTGTACCGAGAATTGACGGATCAATATCGGCCCAGAACAGTTTCGCGGCCTTGTGAACCAGCTCGATCTCATCTCGGCCGAGCGGCAGAGCTTCGTCATCATTGAACAGCCCACCATTGAACCAGGGCACTGATTCAAAGCCCACCGGCCCGCCAGACTTCATCGCCGCGAACAGGGTTTTCAGGAATTCCTGCGCCTTTTCCGGCTCCTTACGGGCGTGCTCAATGGCCCGCTCGAACATCTTGTTCGGCAGCAGGCCAACGTCTTCGGCGAACATGCAGAAGACAAGACGATTGACAAAATGCGCCACCGTTTCCGCGTCGTGACCGTTATCGCGCAGGCGTTGCGCAAGGGCGGAAAACTCGTTGGCGGCATCGCGCGTGAGGTCATCGCGTGTACGTTTTGGGCGAAGCGCTTCAGGGTTGAGGAAGCAGTTTTTCAATGTCTCACGCGCCTTCGCATCCATCAGGTTGATGAGCGCAATCGTGTGCGTTTCGCTGACGGAATTGGTCCAGTTCGTACGAATGATGATCGTCTTGGTATCGGAAACGATCAGTAGCGGCGGGTTTTCCAGCGCTACCGCGTAGCGCTGCAACTGGGCATAGGCGACGTCCAGATTGGCCTTCGGGCCCTTATACTCCCAGCCGAAACAACCCTTCTTCCAGACGTCGGCAAAACCCTTTCCGCCGGTCGATTTTGTCGCGCCTTTTTCGAAGCAGTATGCGTCGCCGACAGCATCTGCGTCGGTCGGCGAGTCGACCCCTAGAAGGTGGCAAAGATCAACGAAATGGGACTGCGCCGCAGCGCTCTCCTTCAACTCGGAGCGTTCCCATTTTCGAATGAAATCTGTGGGTGTCATAGACCCTTGGTAACTACAAATAGAGACGGGGCAAGCCCCCTTCAGATGCCACGAGTAGCGTCTGCCTCGGTCTATTATTTCCTTCAGGCCCAATGGCATGAAATGCCACTTGGGCCACACCGATTTTCCTTGCCGGAATTGCATCCGGTCAAGGGTCTTCGACCGCTTCTCGGCGCGCATATGCGCGCCCTTGACCGGATGCGATTCCGGCGAAAACCTTGTCAAATTTTTCGATGTTTCTTTTTATTTGCAGCGGCTGGGTTGGAACGCAAAGGGCATCGTGCGGCATGTGGCGGCGCGAAGCGGCTCTTACGGGCTTCGGGATAGGCAGCACACCCGTGAGGGCAAGATTTAAGGATGTGCGTACATGCCCATCCATAACTCTGTCTGCACATCGATTTTCCGTATGCTCATGCCGCCATTTGTGACGTACACGGAACGCTGCCACACCCAGTTTTGCACGAGATAGCGCGTCATACACTTTACTCGCACCTTTGCGGCGGATGCATTCGTCTGCAGCGCAAGACAAAGGCACGCAAATCGACAGCAGGCGAACCCGGTAGGGCAAGTTAAAAGGGTTGGCGCCAGGCCTTGCCTTGCGCCTTGTCTTCACAACTAATTTCCGGTGCCCGTTGCACCAGATCGAGACGTCGGCTTTCTTCTGTTCCATTGTATTTGCAGCAGGTCTGGCTGGCGCCATATCCTCACAGGCGAAAACTGCAGTGGCGTCAGAATTGACTTGCACAGGCAAAACAGGTGCGGCTCTTGTTGGCCATGACGAAGCGCATCTTTCTACCGTCAAAAGGCGCCGAAGATTGGCGGGCATTGCTCGCCGATCCGGACAAGCACTGGCGCACCGGATACTCGGCCCGCTCGGCGGCCGCACGATGGGAAAATGCGGACGGACTTCCAGACGAAATTCGTACGGTGTTTGAGGAAGCAGGGCTCGACCCCGTGGAGCTGCTCGCAGCTTTCCCAGAGTGGAAGACGCCACTGCCCGGCGGTCGGCGCGAGAGCCAGACCGATATTCTCGCGCTAGTCCGAACGGCGCGGGGCCTTTTCGTTGCGGGCGTCGAAGCCAAGGTCGCTGAGCCGTTCGGGCCGACTGTCTCTGAATGGCTCGCTGACGCTTCCCCTGGAAAGGTTGAGCGGCTGACTTTCCTCCGAGAGAAGCTTGGCCTCCGCGAAGACGTCTCCGCACTTCGTTATCAGCTGCTTCATCGCACCGCATCCGCGATCATCGAGGCCGAACGGTTCGGCGCTGTGGGAGCAGCGATGATCGTCCAGTCGTTTTCGCAAGCCGGCGCATGGAAGGCTGACTTCGTGGCATTCCTTGCTGCGATGAGGATCGACGAGAAGCGCGTCCGAGCCGGCAACCCCGCCCTGGTTTTGGCTTGGGCTCAAGGTCCATCGTCTGTCGGTTGACGAGAAGGTGAGGCCGCAGTCGCTCCAACAGCCTTGTTGGCGCAGATGACTCAACGCAGTGAAACAGAGCGGAAAGGATCCCCTCCAATCCGGAATCGGCGAACGTCTGGTTCGGAATGCAGCCTCGTCCAATCCGGATTGAGCAACACTTCTCGCTCAATGAGGCCAAAACAAATCTTCTGCATGCTGTTGCTCACACATGCCGCGATTGGCCGCCATCCCAACTAGGCAGAACATCTGCCTCGGGAGATATTTGAGGCCCTGCAAAAAAGGAAGGAGTTCAAGCGATGACCAAGAGTACCATCACTTCTGCATTCTCGAACGTGCGCTACTCATCCAGCTCTGCGCCGCAAAAGCCGCAGAGATTTCTGTCACTGCGTGACGTGCTTGGCCGCCTTTCTATCAGCCGGTCGTTGCTTTACGAGTTGATCAAAGACCCCAAAAGACCTTTCCCGTCGCCTGTTCATCTTGGCCGCCGGAGCGTCTGGCTCGAATGTGAGGTCGATGCGTATATGCTGGAAGTGGTGGAGTCGGAGCGATCCTGATAACTCCAGACTACATTGGGAAGCAAACACAAACACGCTTTGCAGCTTCGCCAGAATAGCCCCCACTGCCAGCAACTATCGCCCGATGTTTCGGTCGCCTCGAACAAGGGGGACTTTTCAGGTTCCGCAAACGCCGCTAGCCGTTTTAGCGATCAGGGGAATCGGATGGCGTACGATCAACAAGACTTGTTTCTGAGCAAAACTACTCCAGGAGCGCTTGACCAGGGTCGCCGACGCACGCTGCCCATCGTCATTGAAGGAAGATCGTTGTTAACCACTCCGGTGTTTGAGGCCTATTGGTCCTTCGCCGCCAAACGCCAGAACGTTTTCTTCAAGAGAGTTCGGGGCGCCAACAGTTTACCACTTTGCGATGACCCGATCCTTACAGCGCATCGCTTTACCAATGCTTATCGCGCATCAGACCGCGTAAGCCAGTTTCTACTGCGGCAGGTCATCTGGCGTAAGGATGTAGAATTCTCGAGCGAGGATCATTTCTTCCGGACGCTTTTGTTCAAGCTCTTCAACAAAATTGAGACCTGGCAAGCGATTGAGAGAGAATTGGGAGACGTTACTTGGCGCGGGTATTCGTTTGCGAAGTTTGAGGCGTTATTGTCTGAACGGCAGTCCGCAGGCGAACGCAATTACTCTGCAGCTTACATCATGCCTTCCGCAGGATCGGTGTATGGCTTCAAGAGCAAACACGCAAACCACTTGAAGCTTTTGGAATGGATGATGGAGGAGCAGTTCCCAGATCGACTGAAAGCCTGTCGTTCCATGCAGGACGCTTATGAGTTGCTACTT
>CAZXQD010000021.1:0-43002 GCA_964643405.1 uncultured Hyphomonas sp.
TGGTGTGGGCATAGGCCTGGTTGCGGCCGGCGCCTTCGATGCCGGCGAGCGAGGCGGTGCCAACTAGGCTGCCGCCCGGATCGCCTGCCTTGGCGCGTGCCACCATCGACTTAGCCGCTTCGCGCAGCGTGAAGAATGCGCCTTCCGAGTTGATGGACTGGTTGTAGCGCCAGGTTTCGAGCGTCATTGTCTCGAATGAGGCGGCGCCGCGCCCGACGCCTGCGTTCGCAATGCAGCAGTCGATGCGCCCCATCTCTTCTTCGGCCTCTTTCATCGCTTTCACGACCTGGGCTTCATCGGCGACATCCACCGCCCAGGCCTTCACCTTGCCCGTGCCGAGCTTCGAGGCGGCTTTGACAGCCGCGTCATTGTCAGCGGCCTTGCGGCCCCAGATCACGACATCAGCGTTGGAGGCGGCCAGCGCCTCGACCATGCCGAGGCCGATGCCCTTGTTGCCGCCGGTGACGACGGCCACCTTGCCGCTGAGATCAAAGGGTTTGTAGGTCATGTGCGCGAATCCTCCCTGGAAGTTTTCTGGTGCTTTGACCGTCTACACTGGCCTTCCGTTGCGGAGGGTCAAGGGCCTACCCTCGCGCCAACCTGCGCGCGGCCTCGATCACGCGGCGAGTCTCGTCCCATAGCGGCAGCTCAGCGAGGCGCGCCGGAGAGATCCATTCGGCATGGTCTGCATCATCGCCGGCTGCCGGCTCGCCGTTGACCCAGACGGCTGCATAGTCGAACAGAACAAAATGGCGCGCGACGGCGCCTGTGGTGCGCGAGGTGAAGATCGCGTCGACGACATCGACCAGGCCTACGAGGCGGGCCGTGATGCCCGTTTCCTCGGCCAGTTCACGCAAGGCCGCAGCTTCAGCCCGCTCGCCGAACTCGATTCGCCCGCCGGGGATCGACCAGTCGCCCGCCAGCGGCTTTGTGCCCCGGCGGATCAGCAGCACATCCTCGCCCTTGAAGCAGACCGTGCCCACTGCGGGTTGGGGCTTGCCGGTCATCGCGTCTTCTCCAGCAAGGCCACCGCTTCGACGTGGGCAGACCAGAGGAACTGGTCTATGGGATGTATACGGACGATCCGGTAGCCACCATCTACCAGCGTGCGCAGATCGCGCGCCAGTGTGGCGGGATCGCA
The DNA here is from genome assembly GCA_964643405.1 of uncultured Hyphomonas sp. Taxonomy (GTDB): domain Bacteria; phylum Pseudomonadota; class Alphaproteobacteria; order Caulobacterales; family Hyphomonadaceae; genus Hyphomonas. Next base: position 1,142 of record CAZXQD010000021.1, read on the forward strand.
GGAAATATAGGCGACTTTCGGAACGAAGGATTTCGCAATCTCAGCTACCTGCGCTGCAGCGCCTGCGCGCGGCGGATCAAGCACAATCCCGCCCAGCCACGACAGCTCCGCCGCGCCATAGGGATTGCGGAACAGGTCGCGCACTTCGGCGGTGACCGGCTTGAGCCCATGCGCGGCCCGCACAGACTCTTTCAGCGCATCAATGGCCGCCGCATTGCCCTCCGCTGCCAGCACGCTCGCCTCGGCCGCCAGCCGCAGCGCGAATGTTCCGCACCCCGCAAACAGGTCCGCCACGCTGGCGGCATACTTGAGATGTTCGCGCACGATTCGCTCCATCTCGCCTTCGGCCTCGGCGCTGGCCTGAAGGAAACTACCTGGCGGGGGCAACAGGTTTGCCGCGCCCGCCGGCAGGCTCGGCCGCCGCTCCGTCAGCACGTCCGCGTCCTCGATCGAGACACGCGCAAAGCCCGCCCGCAACGCCGCGCTCGCGGCCTCTGCGCGGGCCAGCGCCTTTACCTCTTTCGCAAGGCCTGTGATGTGCAGGTCAAGCCCCGAGGCTGTCTCCGTCACCAGCAGGCCGATGCCATCCTTTCCGTCCAGCAGGAAGCCCGCGATTTCCTTCAGGCGCGGCAGTGCGGCCACGATGGCCGGGCGCGCCACAGGACATTCGCTGATCGCCACCAGTTCATGGCTCTTGCGCGCATGGAAGCCGATGGCCACCTGCTTGCCCACCCGCTTCGCCGTGAACGCCGCGCGCCGGCGTGAGCCCTGCGGCGTGATCCAGGTCTCCGCCACGTCTGCCTCAAGTCCGCGTGCGCTCAGCACACGGAGTATCTGATCCCGCTTGAAGACAGCATAGGGCGCCGGCGCCATGTGCTGCAAGGTGCAGCCGCCACAGCGGGTGAAATGCCCGCAGGCGGGCGCGGCTCTGTCCGGCGAAGGCGTCACCACGTCTAGCAGCTTCAGCCGGTCGCCGGCGCCTTCCACGCGCACGGTCTCTCCTGCCAGCGTAAACGGCACGCTCACGCGCACGCCATTCTCCTCCGCGCGCCCATCGCCCTGCGCGCCGACCGATAGGATGGTCAGGTTGCGCGGTCCCGAGGCAGGGGCGTCTTGCAGGGCAGGCATCCGGTCTCCAGGGCTGGCGGGGCGATGCGCACTCCGTTAGCAGGGGCAGGCGCTGCGTGAAAGGAGCCCCCCATGGCCCGGGCCAACGGAAAACCCCGCCCCATCAGCCTCGCCCTGCAAGGCGGCGGCGCGCACGGCGCGTATACCTGGGGTGTGCTGGACCGCCTCAGTGGTGAAGAAAGCCTCGCCATCGAGGCCATCTCCGCCACCTCGGCCGGCGCCATCAATGCCGCCGCCTATGCCGCAGGCCTCGCCAAGGGCGGCCCTGAAGGCGCCCGCGCCGAGCTGGAAGCGCTCTGGCGCCGAGTGTCGGATGCCAGCGCCGCCATGGGCGCCTTCGGCGCGGCAGGTTTCGCCGTTGCCTCCGCGCTACAATCCATCGCGAGCCCGTACGACCTCAATCCGTTCAACTACAATCCGCTGCGCCGCATCGTGGAGGAACAGGTGGACTTTGCTGCGGTTCGCGCTTCCGGTCTGAAGCTGTTTCTCTCGGCAACGAATGTTGAAACCGGCAAGGTCCGTGTCTTCGCGCGCGACGAGATCACCGCCGATGCCGTGCTCGCCTCGGCCTGCCTGCCACAGGCGTTCCAGGCGGTGGAGATCAATGGTACGCCTTATTGGGACGGCGGCTTCATGGGCAATCCCAGTCTCTTCCCGCTCATCTATTCCGGCGCGCCCGCCGATGTTCTGCTGGTCATCCTCAATCCGCTGACCCGCCCCGGCACACCGAAACGCGCCGCTGAGATACAGGAACGCCTCAACGAGATCAGCTTCAACGCTTCGCTTATCGGCGAGCTGCGCGCCATCGCCTTCGTCCAGCGACTGATCGACGACGGGATGCTCAAGGAGCCGATGATGAAGAAATACCGCAGGCTGAACATCCACGCCATCAAGGGCGGGCAGGACCTGATCGGCTACGGCCTCTCCTCGAAATACGACACGCGCTGGCGCCTGCTCACCGAACTGCGCGACATGGGCCGCGAAGCCGCCGAACGCTGGCTGGCAGATTGCGCGAAAGATGTCGGCACGAAGAAATCGAGCTTCGATATCCGGAAGGAGTTTCTGGAAACCTGAATGGCATCACGCCCGCAGGTTTATGTCACTTGGGGTCCAACCGGTCACCGCTTGAACGTGCGAGATTAATTGGCGCATAGAAAACGGGCAGTGCAGTTCGTTCGACCGCATGGGCGACCGGACTTTGGCAATGTCCAGATTGAGTTCATGCCTCCAGTAGACGGCGCCGTACGCCTGCGGGTGTCGCGCAACAAGGCTGCGCGCCCGCTCCGCGCCGTCCTGCACGAAATCGACCTCCACATCGAAGCGCTGCGCCAGGACCGCGCTGACAATTTTCGCGACACCTTCCTGCGGATCGAACACGAACACACGCCGCGCCAGTGGAGACGCCGCGTCCAGCGCCGCCGGCACGAGCGGTAGGCCAACAGCCCCAGCCAACACAGTCCTTCGATCTATCAGCATGCTGTGCTTCCCCATTGAAACGGAGAAGGAAACACAGTTTTCGGCCAAACAGAATCCGTAGCCGGATTACTTTCTGTTCAGAAAACTCACGCGCGCCGCGCCATAGTCGCGGCTGTCGATCAGTGTCCAGCCGGGAAACATCAGCATCTCGTCCGATCCGGTTTCGGCGACCACCAGCGCGTCCTCCGCGAGCCAGTTGCCGTTCACCAGGCAGTCCAGCGCCGGCTGCACCAGGCCCTTGTGATAAGGCGGGTCCAGGAAGGCGAGCGTGAACGGGCTGCCGACGCCGGCGGGCTTGTCGCCAAGATCGGTCGCCGAGCGCCGGTGCAGCCGCGTGTTCCCGAACAGGCCGAGGGCTTCGATATTGTCGCGGATGGCCCCGCGCGCGCCATGGTCGGTCTCGACGAACAGGCAGAAGGCCGCTCCACGGCTCATCGCCTCCAGCCCCAGCGCGCCGGAGCCTGCGAAGAGGTCGATCACCCGCGCCCCCTCCAGCGGCGGCGCCCAGTCCGCATGGGCGATCACATTGAACAGGCTCTCCCGCGTCCGGTCACTGGTCGGCCGCGTGCCCACCCCCTTGGGGGCAATCAGGGCCCGGCCCTTGTGGTTTCCGGCGATGATGCGCATGCTTCGTCCTGACGGGATGTGCCCGCGCTTTAGCATGAAGAGGCGCCTTGAACAGCCTTGCGCTGACGCCGCTGCAAGCGCAGTCTGCAAAAAAACGGGAGGTCCGGGATGGCAAGCGTCACAACTGAAACCAGCGGCGCAACCCGCCTCATCCGCTACGCCAACCCGCCGCGCCATTACATGACCGCCGAAGGCAGCGGACTGATGCTGGCAGCCGTGCAGGCGGCGTTGGCCGACCCGGAGATCCGCGTGATCGTCCTGACGGGTACGGATGATGTCTTCGTGCGCCACTATGACGTGTCCGAGATCGTCGCTGTGGGCGAGGCGGTACGGGCCGGGCAGCTGAAACCGGAGGATTTCGAGCGCGGCGGCTTTGCCGACATGATCCGAGCGGTGTTTGACTCGCCCAAGCCTGTCATCGCCGCCATCAATGGCGTCTGCATGGGTGGCGGATTCGAACTGGCGCTTGCCTGCGACCTACGCATCGTAGCGAATCGCGTACCCCTGATCGGTCTGCCGGAAACGCGCATTGGCATCTTCCCGGGCGGCGGTGGAACGCAGCGCCTGCCTCGCATGATCGGCGAGGCGCGGGCACTCGAATTTATCCTCCGTGGCCAGACGGTCGATGCCGAAGGCGCGCTGGCGCTCGGCATCGTAAATGCGGTAGCCGCTGATGCCGTTGCCGAAGCACTGGCCATCGCGGCCGAGCTCTCCGCACGCGGCGCCGAAGGCCTAGCGCACGCCAAGCGCCTGGTGCGCGGCGCCCTGACCTGGGGGCTCGTCGACGGCACTCGCGAGGAACAGCACGGCTTCCACGAGGTCCTCAAGGCCGATAGTGCGATGGCCGCCATGAAAGACTTTCTCGCAACCGGCGAAGATATTACACGGTAGCGATGACCGCGCCGCCATCCCCCATGCTCCGCGCCCTCGAACTTGCGCGCGCCGCTGCGCAGGCGGGCGAAGTCCCTGTTGGCGCTGTGATCGTGGATCCGGCGACTGGCGAGATCGTCGGTGAGGGTGCCAATGCCCCCGTGATGGCGCATGATCCCACGGCCCACGCGGAGATCATCGCGCTGCGCTCTGCTGCCGCGAAGCGTGGGAACTACCGGCTCACTGGCCTTCATCTCTACGTCACGCTCGAGCCCTGCGCGATGTGCGCCGGCGCGATCAGCTTTGCGCGCATCGGCAAGGTGATCTACGCGGCGACCGATCCCAAGGGCGGCGCCATCGTCCATGGCCCGCGCTTCTTCCAGCAGCCGACCTGCCACTGGCGGCCCGAGGTGGAGCAGGATGACGCGAATGATGTCGAGGCCGGCGACCTGTTGCGCGAGTTCTTCCGCTCACGGAGGTAGGCCGGGGCTTGCCTTCCCCGGTGTCACGCGCTTCAGGTTCTTGCCAAACCTAAGGAGCCACCCGTGACCGCCACCCTCAAGATCGAAAACGACATCGCCCTCATCACCATGGATGACGGCAAGGCGAACGCCATCAGCCTCTCGATGCTGGAGGCCGTGAACGCCGCACTGGACGAAGCGGAAAAGTCCGCCAGCGTCATCATCCTCACTGGCCGGCCGGAGCGTTTCTCCGCCGGCTTCGATCTCAAATTCCTCGCCTCCGCCGCGCCGGAAGATGTGCGCCGTCTTGTCAATGGCGGCGGCAAGCTCGCCTTCCGCCTGTTCACGTCGAAACAGCCCATCATCATCGCCGCCACCGGCCACGCCATCGCGATGGGCGCCTTCCTGCTGCTCGGCGCAGATACGCGCATCGGCGCACGCGGCGCCTACAAGATCGGCGCCAACGAAACCATCAACGGCATGACACTGCCCGGCTTCGGCGTTGAGCTGCCCCGCGCCCGCCTCAACCCGATGCACCTGACCGAAGCCCTCGTGCAGGCCCGCCTCTACACGCCGGACGAAGCCGTGCCCGTCGGCTGGCTCGACAAGGTGGTGGAGCCGGGCGAGGTGCTGGCCGCCGCAATGGCCGAGGCCGAGCGCCTGAAGCCCATCGCGAATGGCGCCTACTGGCGCAACAAGATCCTCGCCCGCCAACCCGCCATCGACGCGATCAAACCCACGCTGGCCGACTGACCCCTATCCAAGCCGCCCGGCCTCTCTTAGGGTCCCATAAGGGGATATTGGGGGATGCTGAATGCTGCTGCGCCGCCTCACTGATCACGTCCGTGCCCAGAACTGGTTCGCCGTCGCGCTCGACTTTGTCATCGTCGTGCTCGGCGTGTTCATGGCCACCCAGGTGGCCAACTGGAACGAGGCGCGCCAGGACAGGGAGCGCGAGCAGGTCTATATCGATCGCCTGCAAGGTGACTTCGAAGCCATCGAGGCGCGATCGGAAGCGGCAATGGATGTCTGGCAGTCGGCGGTTGACGCGTCGGTCCGCCTGCTGAACGACTTTGATACATTCGATCCTTCAAAAGGCCCGGTCCGGCCGGCCGAGGCGATTGCAGCCGACCTGGGAGCCCTGCGAGCGGGCCGGATTCCGGCCACGCAGGCGCCGACATTCATCGAAATGCTCTCGGCGGGTGATGTGGCATTGGTGCGCGACGCCGCCTTGCGTGACGCGCTGCTCGCTTATGATCAGCAGGCGCATTATTCGCTGGAGTCCTACCGCGTGCTGAGAAGCGTTTCGGAACCGGCCATCAATATCGTGAGCGATGCTATTGAACTCGATCTCAGCGACACGGCTGGCAATATCCAGCTACCCAACGGCGGCGCCGAAGTTTCGATTGCCGACCCGGCGGCGATGTTGAGCGATGTGCGTTTGCGCAATGCCGTCAAGTCTATCGGAAGTTCGGCTTACTTTCATCGCGGAAACAGCGCCTTGCACTTGGAGCGTGCGCAGGATGTGCTCGCGGCGCTGGAGGCGCAGCGATGATCCTCCGCCGCCTCACCGAACACGTGCGTGCCCAGAACTGGTTCGCCGTGGGTCTCGATTTCGTCATCGTCGTGCTCGGCGTGTTTGTTGCCACGCAGGTCGCCAACTGGAACGCCGCGCGCATCGAGCGCGAACGCGAGCGAGCTTATCTCGTGCGTCTGCACGAAGAAGTCTCGATCATGATCGCTGAGCAGGAAAGCGAACGCAGCGAGATCGTGGCGCGGGCCGAGAGGCTGGACGAGGTTGCCGCTTATTTCGAGGCGTTTGGCACACCTGGCGCCAACCCGCCCGAGCCGGTCGGCGAGCATTGCAGCGCCGTGATTTCATCCCACATCTTTGCCGGCGATATCACCCTTCCGCCAACGATCAGTGAATTGATTTCGACCGGGCAGATCCTGCTTGTGTCGAACCAGACACTCCGGATGCGGATCGTCCGCCTTGCCCAGGCCATCGATGAGTATGATCAGCTCCGCCATGACATCCAGGTGGACCGGATGGTCTTGTCGCGGAAGTATCCGGACATGATCCGGCTCTCGCCCGCCGAGCGGGCCCAAAGCGTCTGCGATTTTCCGGCGATGGCCGAGTCACAGGCCTTCCGGAATGACTTTCTCGACAACTTGCCCCGCTTCAAGGCCTATGCCGCAGGGGTGATTCAGGGCCAGCAGGACCTGCGCCAGGAATTGCACGACGCACTCGACGCAGAACTGGCAATCCGTCACGCGGAACAGCCCTCGTGAGGGAGTGCCTCAGGCGCCGCGCCCCAGTTTTCCCGGCCAGCTTCAGAATACGAAAAGAAATTATTGTAAGACAATAATTTTAGTCCTATATCATTCCCGAACAGGGAGATCCTCCGCATGACCCGCTCCGAAACCAACGAAACGCCGGCCTCAGCCTTGCGCGACACATCCTCGCTGTCGGTTGCCGCCATTGTCGTCATCGTTGTCCTGCTGGGCTCCGTTGCTGCCGACATTGCCGGCAAGGTCGGTGCGATGGTGGTTACGCGCGAGACCTGGCGTGACGTGCTCAATGCATTCCTGCTGGCGCTTCTGGTCAATACACCGACGCTGATCGTCGTCGGCGTTCTCGGCGACTTCGCCGGCCTCTTCGGCCGCACGGGTGAGGGCGAAGTCTTCTCGCAGCGCAATCTCAAGTCCCTGCGCAGCGCGGGCAGCGGCCTCATCTGGGCCGCCGCTGCCAGCGCGCTGATAGTCCCGACTGTTCTCAGCTGGACCACCGGCGACGGGCGCGGCTTCATCTGGCACGTCAACGACCTCGCGCTCGGCACCGCCGCCATGGGCGCCGCCATCCTCGGCCTCAGCCACGTCTTCGCAGAAGGCATCCGCCTTAAGACCGACAGTGACCAGATCATCTGATGGCGCGTGATATCATCGTCACGCTCGATGTGATGCTCGCCCGCCGCAAGATGAAGGCGAAAGATCTCGCCGCTGCCATCGGCATCACCGAGGCAAACCTCTCGCTGCTGAAGTCCGGCAAGGTGAAGGGCGTGCGGTTCGAGACCTTGTCCAAGCTCTGCGAGGCGCTGGACTGCAAGCCGGGCGACCTGCTGGACTTTGGCGAAACCGCGACACCGCGTCCATCTGCGCCCGCCATTGAATCCGGCGATCTCGCCTGACGCGTTTTGAGGCGCTGGTTGCTGCCATGCGCATGCTCCACAGTGTGCCGGGCTGACAGGCAACGGCACATGCGCGTAAGGTTGACTTGCGAAGCGGCAACACGGGAGGCGGCATGGAGCAAGTCATCGATCACGCGGCTTCTGGCCATGGCCCGAGCCCTGTGCTCATCAAGGACCTACTGGTTTTCCTGATCGCTACCGGAATTCTTGTGCCGGCCATGCGGGTGGTGCGCATTCCGGCGGTAATCGGCTTCATGCTCGCAGGTATCGCGCTTGGCCCCTTTGCCCTCGGGCGTCTCGCGCTCGACATGCCCGTGCTGCAATACTTCTCGATCTCCTCGCCTGAAGCTGCCTTGCCCTTTGCGGAGCTGGGCGTGCTGTTCCTCCTGTTTCTGCTTGGCGTGGAGTTCTCCTTTGCAAAGCTTTGGGCGCTGCGAAAGGTCGTGCTGGGCGCGGGCGGCGGGCAGGCGATCGTCAGCGCGGTAGCCATTGCCGGCGTCTGCGTTGCTCTCGGGCTCGACCTGCCTGTGGCGATGATACTCGGCCTCGCCCTCGCGCTGTCTTCCACGGCGATCGTGATGCAAGTCCTTGTCGAAGCGAAGCGTGCGGCCCAGCCGGTCGGACGCGCGGCGCTCGGCGTGCTGCTCTTCCAGGATATCCTTGTTGCCCCCATCCTGATCTTTGTGGGCTTTGCCGGCATGAAGGCAGATGCCAACATGGCGGGCGTTCTCATTGATGCCTTGTTCCGCGGGCTGATCGCTGTCGCGGTTATCTGGGCTATCGGTAACTTCCTGCTCGGCCGCGTCTTCCGGCTTGCCGCGGCCAGTGGCGGGCGGGACTTCCTGATGGCGCTCACGCTGCTCACGGTCGTTGGGGCCGCCGCGATCACCTACAGTGCCGGCCTCTCCCTTGCGCTCGGTGCCTTCCTGGCCGGCCTGCTCGTCGGCGAAACCGAGTTCAAGCACCAGACCGAAGTTGACCTTGAGCCTTTCAAGGGCCTGCTCCTGGGCCTCTTCTTCATGACCGTGGGCATGAGCCTCGACCTGCCAGTGATCGCTGACCAGATCGGGCCCATCCTTGCGGCGCTGACGGGTCTGGTCCTGCTCAAGGTGGTTATCGCGTATGCGGCCTGCCGGTTCTTCGCAGGCGGCCATCCGCTTTCGCTGGAGGCAGCCCTTCTGCTCGCGCCTGCAGGCGAGTTTGCCTTTGTCGTGCTGACCGCCGCCCGCGCTGCCGACGCGATCCCTGCAGACGCCGCGATCTTCGCTTCAGCTGTTGCCGGTCTCTCGATGATGCTGACGCCGCTGCTCGGGCAGCTCGGCCGCCGCCTAGCCAGCCGCAAGCCCGCCGATGACGGCGTGCCGCCGATGATGGATCTCGACCACCTGACCGATCATGTCATCCTTGCGGGCTACGGACGCGTGGGACAGTCGATTGCCCGCCTCCTCGCCCATGAGGAAGCGGCCATCGTTGCGATCGACCGCGAACCGGACAAGATCCGCATGGCGCGCAAGGCCGGCGTTCACGCCTATGTCGGTGACGCCGCGCGCGCTGAATTCCTCACTGCCAGCGGCATCTCCCGCGCGGCCATGCTGATCGTCACGGTGGACGATCCGGACCGGGCCGAGGCGATGGTGCGCTGCGCGCTGGAATTGCGGCCGGACCTGACAGTCCTCGCCCGCGCTCATGACGGGGAGCACATGGTGCGCCTCACTGCCGCTGGCGCGGGCCACGTGGTGCCTGAGGCCATCGAATCCGGATTGCAGATGGTCGGCATCGCATTGGAGATATTCGGCTATGATCCGGAAACCGTCCGCACCCGGATCAGCCAGGCCCGCGATGAGGAGTACCGCCGGGCCTGATATCGCAGGGATAGGCGCGATCAGAGCCCTGCTGCGATTTCCCGCAACACACCGCGCAGCCAGATCATCGCGGGATCCTCGGAATTCTCGCGGCGCCAGTAGACGACGCTGCCCAGCACGGGTGACGGGATTGGAAGATCATGCACGACCAGGCCTGATGCTTCCGCCATCGGCCGCGGTGCCACCAGCGCCAGGTGCGATTGACGCACCGCCTCAATGGCCGCCTGGTGGTTCTGCAGCCTCAGCACCGGCGTGATCCGCCCGCCCGCGGCACGCGCCATCTCCTCGACGAGGCTACGCCCTTCGCGCCGGCTCGACACGGCCACATGGCGCAGTCCGAAGAAGCGCTCCGGAGTCAGCTTTTTGTTCGCGAGCGGATGATCCGGCGCCAGCATGCAGGCATACGGCGTCGAGAACAGCGCCTCGCGTTCGAGGTTCGCGCCGCGCAGTTCCGGGACATCGATGGCGATGTCGAGCCGGCCGGAGGCGAGTTCCGTCGAGATCGCGCCCCGGTCGACCTGACTCCAGGCAAGGCGCAGCCCGGGCGCGACCTTTTCCAGCTTCGCCGCCATCGGCGGCACCAGCATGTAGGCCGAGGCATCGCGCGCCGAAATGTTGAACACGCGGGTCGAGCGTGCGGCGTCGAATTCCGAACGGGGCTCCAGCCCGCCACGCAGCCGGTCGAGGGCATCGCGCACGGCCGGCATCAGCGCTTCGGCCATCGCCGTCGGCTTCACACCGCGCCCGTCGCGCACGAATAACGGGTCCTCGAAATGCAGCCGCAGGCGCGCGAGCGCGTTGCTCACGGCCGGTTGTGTGATGTGCAGGCTCTCACTCGCGCGCGTCAGGCTGCGCTCGGTGTGGATCGCTTCCAGCACCGGCAGGAGGTTCAGATCGAGGCTGCGCAGGTTCATCTTGGTAAATCTCGTATATCACGAATAGTGATGATTGAGTTTCATAGAATAAAGTAGCCGAATAGTCGAGACTGGGGCATTCCATCGCGCAGAAGTGGAGACCCTGCGCATGCCTGCCGTGCTACAGCCATCCCGCCGACTTCAGCAGCATCGCCGCGCCAATCGCGGTGACGAGCCATTTCATCGCCCGCTTGAAGTCGACATCACTCATGCGCTCGAGCAGCTTGCCGCCGAGAGTCGTGCCGAGCATCGAGAGCGGGACCGCCAGCGCAAAGAACCAGACAGGCGGAAAGGCGGCCCCGCCGGCAGCGGCAATCACAGGAACGCTCCAGAAAACAATCTTCACAAGATGGGCGAGCACCTGCGTTACCGACTTGGTGGCTACGATCGCGCGCCGGTCCATGTCAGTCGTGACAAAAAAGATATCGAGCAAGGGGCCGGCAACGCCCCCCAGCGTATTCAGGGCCTGTACGGAAAAACCCGCCAGTTCCGCCTGGCCTCGCTTGAGTATGTCAAGGCGGAACCAGCTCTTCGGCAGCCAGACGAGCATCGCGGTGGCGGCGAGGAACAGGTAGACCGCGCGGGCTTCGGGACGCCAGGAAATGGCCAGCAGCACGAGAAAACCCGCAACGGCACCAAGGGCGTAGCGGCGGAACACCCGCCAGTCGATAAACTTGCGCCACAGGAAAGCGCGGTAGCCGTTGGACACCATCTGCACGGCGCCGTGGACGACCATCGCAGTCGCAACGGGCAGCATCGCCGCCAGCACGCCCATCAGGATGAGCCCGCCGGCCATGCCGAAAATGCCGGAAATGAAGGCGGTGACCAATACGGTCACGAGGATCACGAAGGCCGAGGCAAGGCTCATTCACCGCGCCTTAGCCGAGTCCGGCCGCCGGTGCGAGAGGCAGAAAGAAATTGCGCGCCCCCCGCCGCGTCAGTTACGCTGCCCTCCAAGAACAACAGAAAATATGAACCCTCGGAGAGGAAACAGACCCATGCCTGACACCCAACGCACCAGCGCGGAGCCCGCTGACCTGAACGACCTGCGCATGTCGGAAGGGGTACGTCCCCTCTACGATCATGTCGTCAAGTTCATTGCCGAAGTCGTGAACCCGATGAGCGTCGAGTTCCACCGCCTCGGCGAAGGCAACCCGAACATCTGGACTTACGCGCCCGGCCAGCTCGAATGCCTCGAGAAGGCCAAGGACGAAGCCAAGAAACAGGGCCTGTGGAACTTCTTCCTGCCCGACGCCGAAACCGGCGAAGGCCTGTCGAACCTTGACTATGCCTACATCGCAGCCGAACTCGGCAAGAACCCGATGGCGTCGGAAACGATGAACTGCTCCGCCCCGGACACCGGCAACATGGAAGTGCTGGAGCGCGTCGGCACACCTGCCCAGAAGGAGAAGTGGCTGAAGCCGCTGCTCGAGGGCAAGATCCGCTCCGCCTACGTGATGACCGAGCCGCACATGGCTTCGTCGGACGCCAAGAACGTCTCGATGAAGTGCGAACTCGACGGCGACGAGTATGTGCTGAACGGCGAGAAATACTATGCTTCCGGCGCCGGCGATCCGCGCTGCAAGATCATGATCGTCATGTGCCGTTCGAACAACGGCCCGGATGTGAACCGCCAGCAGTCCCAGATCCTGGTGCCGCTGCCGCATCCCGGTGTGACGATCGTCGGCCCGATGCACGTGTTCGGCGAGCCCGACGCGCCGCACGGCCACATGCACCTGCGCTTCGAGAACATCCGTGTCCCGAAGGAAAACATGCTGCTCGGCGAAGGCCGCGGCTTCGAGATTTCGCAGCTCCGCCTCGGTCCTGGCCGCATCCACCACTGCATGCGCTCCATCGGCCAGGCCGAACGCGCGCTTGACCTGATGTGCATCCGTGGCCTCAGCCGCGAAGCCTTCGGCAAGCCGCTGGCGAAACTCGGCGGCAATACCGAGATCATCTCCCGCGCGCGGATTGAAATTGAAGCGATGCGCATGATGGTCCTGAAAGCTGCCAAGGCAATGGACGTGCTCGGCAACAAGGAAGCCCGTATCTGGATCTCGATGGTGAAAGCCATGGTGCCGGAGCGCGTGTGCAAGATCATCGACGACGCCATCCAGATCCACGGCGCCACCGGTGTCTCGCAATGGACCCCGCTCGCCCGCATGTATGCCAGCCAGCGCACGCTGCGTCTCGCAGACGGCCCGGATGAGGTCCACCACATGGTCGTCGGCCGTCACGAGTTGCGCAAGTACGAAGGCGGCGTCGAAGATCCGGCCCTTGCTGCCATCTGGCGGAAGTAAGTTCCGGTCACAGATTGAAAACCGGAAGCGCGCGGAGGGAAACTTCCGCGCGCTTTGCTTTAGGTGATGTAGCGCTTCAGGGTTTCGGCTCGGTCAGAGCGATCCGGTTGCCTTCGCTGTCTTCGATTTCGGCGACATAGCCAAGCTCACCGATGTCTTTCTTGGGGTAGAGTACTTGTGCGCCTGCCGCAGTCGCGCGCGCGATGACGTCGTCGATCGATGCGACGCGGAAATAGAGGATCGCGCCCGCCTTGGAAGGCACATAGACGTCGCCTTTGGCCAGCGCGCCGCTCGCGCCCATTCCGCCCTGTGCAGGCGGGAAGAGCGCCATGTCATAGCCGTCCACGATCTCCCGCGTCAGGGACACACCGAAGACCACGGCATAAAACCCGGCGGCGCGGTCCATGTCGGTCACCGGAATCTCGAAATAGGTCATCGCCGGTGTCATGGGGCTCCTCTCGTGCGTCCCGCTGGCAGACGCGCAGCCGGTTATATACAGCAGCGCCGCCACCATGAGGATACGCTTTGCTGTGCGATTTGGCATGTTGACGGCGGGGCTTGGCATGCAGGTTCCTCGTAGGTGGAATCAGGTTGCCGCGGCCGCCCGCGCCGAAACCTTCGCATACAGATCATCACCCCAGCCTTTCACCTCGCCCGAGAACAGTGTTTCCGGCGGCACGATTTCGGGGCCCTTGCCGGGCGCCAGCGGCGGCGAGAAGTAGCCGAGAGCATAACTGCCCATCGAATATCCGATCAGCCGTTGCAGGTCGGGCGAGAGGCTCGCAGCGATGTCCGGTGGGCAGGAGAGGTACTGGTTCTCTTCCTGGCGTAGCCAGCCCAGCGAGTAGGTGATGTTGATGCCAACGCGGTCGGACTGTGAAACGTTCGCGCCGCCGGAATGGATGACCGAGCCGGTATAAATTATGACAGAGCCCGCTTTCATCTCGGCATAGGTGATTTCATCCTCATGCGCGCCGCGGCCGTCTTCCCAGAGATGGCTGCCGGGCACCACGCGGGTGGCGCCATTTTCCTTCGTGAAGTCCGTCACCGCCCAGATCATGTTGAGCTGTGGCTCGATGCTGCGCTGGAGATAGCCGCCCCAGGCCAGCCGGTCGCGGTGCAGCACCTGTGCACCTTGGCCCGGTTTGATGCGGATCACCTGCGTGAGATGTAGTTGGTAGCGGTCGCAGAAGGGCGCAAGGAAGGCGGCCGTCGCTTCGTTGACCAGCTTGTCCATGACCAGTTCGCGGCAGGCCGGCGAGCGTGCGACGAGGGCGCCAGTACGGGTTGTCAGCCGCCCGGTGAAATCGTCCCGGCCATGGGGTGTTGCCTCGACATAGGGCATGATTTCCGTCCGCACACGATCAAGCAGATCGGGCGTCATCAGGCCGTCGATGATCACGGCCGCATCCTCTGCGAGAACCTTCATCACGTCGTCATTCTTGGCAGTGGCGGGCAGGTGCTTCAGGCTGGGCATGGCGGGCCTCCTTCAGGTGGGCTTGGACTTGGCGCCCGCCAGAAGCGGGCTGATGAGGGCCGAGAGTGCGGCGCGTTGGCGTTCGGGCGGCCAGGCTTCAGGCTCCAGCGTCGCGCGTGTACCCACGCCGTCGACCGCAGCAATGATGGCTGCGGCGTTGAGACGGGCCGTCTTTGGCGGACCGGAAAAACCGGCTGTCAGCGCGGTTTCGAAGTCCAGATAAAACTGCTGGTGGATCGCCCGTAAATTCTCGGAGAACGGCGCGCGGCCCCAGTAGGCCAGCCAGACGCGCCAGTCCTTGCGGCTGGACGCATCGAGCGGAAGCACGGCAGCGATGTCCTCGAGGCAGAGGCGCGCGTCTTTCGCGTCGATCCGCGCGTGGAGCCGCCCGCCGACATCTTCGAGCGCGGCGGCGAGCACGGCGTCCTTGTCCGGAAAATAGTGGGCGAGGGCGCCTGTGGTCACCCCGGCGGCGCGGGCAATATCCGCTAGCTTCACACCATCAAGGCCGTTCTCGGCAATCGCGTCGCCGGCGGCGCGGGCAAGGGCGCGGCGGCGTTCATCATGATCAACTATTTTTGGCATAACAGTGATAATAAATAAATGAAGAAGCCTGTCAAGCCTGATTCCCTGCCGCTCAGCGCGGATTGACTTCGCGCCTCCGCAGGCGGACGCTTTGCGTTCCAAGGGAGGACCCAAACCATGCGCCTGAAGTCTGTTTTTGCTGCACTTTCGCTGTCCGCCGGATTGTTCGCTGCGCCTGCACTGGCGCAGGACATGGAGCGGGTGATCGTCACCGCCAACCAGATCGAGGATGCCGAGATGCAGAGCGCGCCGGCAGTTTACCGGCAGATTCCGGCTGACTTCGTTCTGGTAGCGCTGACCTTCCAGAGCGCGACACGCGATACCGGCGAGCGCGAAAAGGAGCTGGAGACGATGTTCACGCGCCTGAAGGCGAAAACGGCCAAGACGGATGGCATCAACCTCATCGGCGGCACGCTCGGCCGATCCACGGCGGATATTGATACTGTTCTGTTCACGGATGTTTATACCAATGACTATTCCGGAACGGGCCGCTTCACGCTGACGCTGAGCATCGACACAAAGCCCGACGAATCCTTCGAAGCGCTGATGAAGCGGGCGCAGGCTTTTGTCTCCTCGATTGATATGGCGGGGCGGTCTGAAGCCTATCTTGGAGACAGCCAGTTCATTGGCGCGCGGGATGTGGCGAAGCACCGGGCCGATCTCGTGGCCGACATTGCCGCAGAAGTGGCCTCGCTGCGTACGAGCTTCGCGCCGGCGAAGGTGACGATCACCGGGCTCGACAGCCGGATCATCACGCAGCCTTCCGGGCCGCTGGAGCTGGAAATATTCATTCCCTACACACTGACCGTCGAGAGCGGCGAATAGGCGTCAGAACGGAACGTTCGGATCATCTTCGCCGGCAGCGCCGAGAGCGAGGCCGGCAAAATCGAAGACTTCCGGATCGTGCAGGTGGCTCGTGCGCACGTTCGCGAGTGCGCGGGCCATCACCTGGCGTACGCCGGGCTTCTTGCGCTCCCATTCGTCGAGCAGGTGTTTCATTGCGACGCGTTGAAGGCCGTCCTGGCTGCCGCAGAGATTGCAGGGGATGATCGGGAAGTTCATGGCCTCGGCGAACTTTGCGAGGTCGGCTTCGGCTGAAGTGATCAGGGGACGGAAGACCATCACGTCGCCTTCATCGTTGAGCAGTTTCGGCGGCATCGCGGCGAGGCGTCCGCCGTGGACGAGGTTCATCATGAAGGTTTCGAGCGCGTCGTCACGGTGATGTCCGAGGACGATGGCCTCGCAGCCTTCCTCCCGGGCGACGCGGTAGAGGATGCCGCGGCGAAGGCGCGAGCACATGGAGCAATAGGTCCGGCCCGCTTCGACCTTTTCGGTGACGATGGAATAGGTGTCTTCGGTGATGATGCGGTGGGGTACGCCCACTTTCGCGAGCCAGTCCGGCAGAACGTGTTTCGGGAAGCCCGGTTGGCCCTGATCGAGATTGCAGGCGATGAGGTCGACAGGGAGGGCGCCCTGCCATTGCAGATCCATGAGCACGGCGAGGAGGCCGTAAGAATCCTTGCCCCCGGAAAGGCAGACCAGCCATTTCGGGCGGGGACGCTCGCCGGTCTCCACCGCGCGGCGGTCGAGGAGGCCATAGGTGTCGATGACTTCCTGCGCCCCGCGTACGAGACGTTTGCGCAGCTTCTTGAAGCTGACGGAGTCCGGCGCATCCGCGAAGAGGCTGGGGGTCGGGGAGAGGGTGTCGGCCATGGCGGGGGATTTGCCATGCGGGGCAGGGCGCGGCAAGGGCGGCAGTAGTGCTCTCGCATCGCATCGTCTTGCTATTGCCCGCCTCTCTGGAAGGGAGCGGGGTTAGAAGTTGGGTTGTTTCCTGAGTGATCATCCATGGAGCATAACTCCGGAGGCGGAGGTGTTGCGCAACGTGTGCGGGTAAGTTTTAGCGGCCTGAAAGAAGTGGATTTTACGGTGCGGGGAACGTCTGTCATGTAGTCGTAAGTTTGCGAACTCCAGCCCGCAAACCTTATCCAGGCGGCTTTATCTGCTCTCGTTCAATGAACGCGGGAAGAAGATTTCCTCTCATCCAGTCTCATTCTCTATCATGTTTTTCTCAGGCAATGACGCTTCTTTAGCCCTGCGTATTGCCTTGCGGAGGACCGGAGGGAGGTGCCCGGGGCAGCCGGATTTGTGCCCGTTGCCCCGGGAAGATCGTTACAGGGTCCAGCCAAGTTCGATGCCGTAGATCCGGGGCTGGTTGAAGATGCCGGTCAGGTTGTTGAAGTCGATCGCCGAAACAGTACCGATTTCGTCTGTCAGGTTACGGACGAAGGCTTTTGCCGACCAGGGGCCCTTGCGATAGCCGAGCGCAGCGCCGCCTTCCCAGCGGCCTTCAGCCGTGAACTCCGTCGATTCGTACAGGAAGATGTTCGAATCCGAACGGTAGGACCAGTCGGTCGAGGCGAAGACCTCGCCGCCGCGCCATTCGCGGGTATAGTCAAACGCGAAGTTCGCAATCCATTCGGGCGCCTGCGGGAACGGATTGCCATCGATCAGGGCGCCGCCGGTGACCGGATCAATCGGGTTGAGCACGGTGCAGGGCGAGCCGCAGACACCGGCGGTGAGGCCGGCATCATTGATCTCGGTATTGTTGTAGGAAAGGCCAGCACTGAAGGCGAGGCTTTCGGTGAGAAGGGCGCGGATGTCGGCTTCAAAACCGTAGCCTTTGCCTTCTTCTGCGTTGAGCAGCTGGTTGAAGTTGCCGGCGCCGCCGATGGCGGTGAGCTGCAGGTCATCAACCGTGTAGGTATAGGCAGCCAGATTGGCATCGAGGCGGCCATCCAGCAGGGTTGATTTGACACCCACCTCGTAGCTGTCGAGGATCTCGGAATCGGCCGTCGTGATCACGTCGCCGAACACGAGGCGGCCCTGGATCGACGGTGCGCGGAAGCCCCGGGCGATACGGCCATAGACGTTGGTATCGGCGTTGACAGCATAGGTCAGCGACGCGTCCCACGAGAGCTGCTCGTCACCTACGCTGACGGTAGGCGGGCTGATGTTCGGCGCGCCGAACGGCGAAAGAACGCGCCGGGCCGTCAAGTCCTTGCTTTCGTCCGTATACCGAAGACCGACCTGGCCGGTGAGCTGCTCGGACAAGTCATAAGCGACGCTGCCAAAGACGGCGAGCGAGTCCGTTTCCTGGGTCTGGAAGGCCGTGCCGTTCTCCACACCGCCTCCGAGCGTGTCATAGCTGCGCGAGCTGATGTCGATTTCCTCGTTGAAGGCGTAGAGGCCGGCCGTCCAGCGGAGGGCAGCGTCCTCACCGTTCGACAGGCGCAGTTCGTGGGTGATCTGCTGGTGATCGTCGATCCCGTCAGCTGATTCTGCCGGGAACGGAATGATGCCGGGCGTCGATCCGGTTGGCAGGAACGCCGCGCCAGCACCGCCGTCGACATCGCCGCGCGAGAAGGTTTCGACCGTTTCATAGCCGAAAAGGTAAGTGAGTGTGGCCGCGGAGAGTTCCCAGTCGGCGCGCGACGTGAAGCCGAGGGCGTCCGTTTCGAGGCTGGAGTAGATCTGCGCATCGGCGAAGTTCACTTCGCGGTCGAAGCCGGGCCGCGGGCCGGACTGGCCGGTCTGGAAGGCGTTGGCCTGGAAGGAGACCTGGCCACCATCCAGCGTGCGGCCGTGCAGGTTGCCGAGCCAGGTGAGATTGTCCGTGACATCGACCTTCACCTGTGCGCGCCATGCGAGGTCATCGTAGCCGCCGGCATCAGCGCCGCCAGTGGGCAGGGCCGTTTCGATATAATCATCGCGCGTCTGGAAGACGCCGGCGAGACGCACGGAGACGCGGTCTGAGACCGGACCACCGACGGCGCCTTCGACATTGGCGGTGCCGAACGTGCCGTAGGAGGCACGGAGATAGGCATCAAGTTCGTCGCCCGGTTTGACGCTTTCGAACTTCAGTGCGCCGGCGGGAGTGTTGCGGCCGAACAGCGTGCCCTGCGGTCCGCGCAGCACTTCGACGCGCGCGGTGTCGAAAACCGGGAAGCCCTTGAGGACCGGGTTCTCGTAGACGATTTCGTCATAGATGAAGGAGACCGGCTGGGAGGCGTTGAAGTCAAAGTCGGTATTGCCAAGGCCGCGGATATACGGGCGCGGGAAGATGCGGCCGTAAGAGGTTTCGATGATCAGGCTGGGCACGCGGGCCGTAAGGAACTGGATGTCCTCGCCGGCCTGGCCGAAGGTCGAGAGTGCGGACTCGTCGAGCGAAGTGAGGGAGACGGGGACATCCTTGATGTCTTCTTCGCGCTTTGTCGCGGTCACGGTGACCGACTTCAGCTTCAGCGCGTCGTCTTCAGGTGCGGCTTCCTGCGCGAGGCCCAGCGGGGCGAGGAGGGCAAGGGCGCAGCAGGACGCCATTGCGGCGCGCCAAATGTGTGTAGTTTTCATGGAACTGTCTCCGGGCTGGCAGAAAAGCGCGATCAGCGCCCGGGTTCCAAGAATATCCGAGACGGAAAAATCTCAAGGGCACGACAGGTTCGTGACGGCGATTTTGCTGGTGCTGCGTGTTTTCAGTCACGCTCGCGCGTGAGGCGAATTGATTTGTATCAGGCCGTGCGGCCGCCGCCGCCGAAAGGAAGGCGGAAGACGTTCTTCCACCACTGGCGCCAGCGCCAGGCGCGGCGCAGCTTGGCGTTCGACGGCATGTCCATCTCGCCGCGCGGCACAAGCATGTCGTTCATGCGGGGCTGGTAGCGGCGGATCAGGTCTTCCTCGATACGGGCGCGGTCGGCGGCGGTCCGCACAAGGAGGACATGGCGCTCTGTGGCGCCGCGCTTCCACCAGGCTTCCCACCAGCGTTCATGGCCATAGAGGCGCGAGCGGAAGTTCGTGGCCTTGCCGATATAGAGCGGCTCCAGGAAGAAGCCGAACCGGCGGCGCACGAAGATGTAGATGCCGCTGCCTTCGGGGATGCCCTTGCGCGTCAGGGTGATCTTGAAGCGGTAGCCTGCGCCGGTTTCGCCGCGCCAGACATGCCAGCCGAAAAGGAACCATTGGAAGAGGAACATGAACCCACCGCCTGCGGCCCGCAAACGTGCGGGCACCGGAGGCAAAATCGGTGATTTGCAGTTAACACCGCATTAACCGCCCCGATTCTGACGCGCCTCAGGCGGGCATCATGTGGACATAGACTTCATTGAGCGTGATCTTGCCGCCCTGCACGAGGCAGAGATCGAACCCGCGCATGCTCGCGTCGGTGCCTGTTTCGCCGATGGCGCAGTACCAGCGGCCGCAGAAGCCGCCGGGGATCGGCCAGGTTTCGTCCGGCGTATAGATCATCTTCGGCGTGGAGGCGAAGAGGCCCTCAAGATAGGGGCGCAGCTGGATATGGCCGGTGATGCCAGCGGCGGTGTTGTTGTCCTTGTAGACCGTGTCTGAGGCATAGAAGCTCAGCAGCTTCTCCACATCCTTTGCGCTCCAGGCGGCGAGCCACTCGGCATTGAAACGGGCGATGTCAAAGCTCATGCGGTAGCGAGCCCCAGGACGCGGGCGCGGTGCGCCTCGGTGAAGATTTCGGCGGGCGCATTTTCAGGGCCGGCCATGATGGCGACGCCGTGCAGGCCCAGCATCGGGTCGGCGGCCTTGCGCTCGTGGTAGGAACGGCGGCGCTCGCGCGCGGCTTCGCCGAACTCCATGTCGAGCGCGGCCTGGATCTGCCCGGCGAAGCGCAGGCGGCGCATGCGCTCGGCGCGTTCCTCTGCATACGGAGCGAAATCGGGCTGCTGGCCTGCGGGTGTTTCCTTCAGGATGTCAGAGACCATGCGCACGTCGCGGTAGGTGATCGAGAGGCCGAGGCCGTTGATCGGATCGTTCCAGCCGGCGGCATCGCCAATGAGCACGCAGCCGGGGGCGAACGGTTCGTCCGTCCAGCTGTCATTGTTGAAATAGGAGAAGAGCGGCCCGGCGGGCGTGCCAGCGGCGAGGGCAGCATTGTCCGGGGCGCAGGCCATGCGGAAGGCTTCGAGGAAGCGACGGGCGCCGTCTTCGCCGTTGAAGCGGCCCTTTTCCTCAAGCGCATAACCGCCATAGACGCGCACGCGGCCATCGCCCTGCGGGAAGGCGAGGAAGCCGAAATTGTCTTCTGTGCCGATGGCCTGGCGGGTGGGGTTCCAGCCTTTCACGTTCTCGACGAGGAGGCCCGCGAACCAATGGTGCGGCTTGTCCTGGTGCAGCGGGATGCCGGCAGCGGCGCGCACTTCCGACTGGCGGCCTTCGGCGCCGACGATGAGGCGGGCCTGGGCTGTGTGCTGACGATCATTGTGCGTGTACGTCACGGACGGGCTGGCACCGAGGGTGATCTTGTCGATGATCACCGAACGGAGCGTTTCGGCGCCGGCGGCGGTGGCCGCGTCAAACAACGTCTGGCAGTGGTGCGGATGACCGAGGCAGAGAGGCCCCGGCACATCGGAGGCAAAGATGCCGAGCGGCAGAGCGCTGGCCTCGCAGTCGGCCGGCGCGAGGCTTTCGTCATAGGTGACGTGGTCGGTGATATGGTGGCCGCCAACGGACATCAGGAGATCGTAGAGGCCGAGGCGCTTCGTTTCAGTCACGCCCCATGGCGCGATCCATTCCCCGCGTACCCGGTCTTCATACTTCGCGGATTTTTCCAGCAGCAGGACAGAGCGGCCGGCGCGGGCCATGACGGTGGCCAGTGCGCTGCCGCCGATGCCGCCGCCGACGATGACAAGATCGTAAGTCATGGGCGTATTCCTCCGTTGCGGAAGGTAACGCCGAAAACGGCCGATTGGCAAACCCTGACGCGGCGTCGCGCTTACGCGAGGGCCGCGCGGACGGGGGCGAAACTCATCCGGTGGATGGCGCACGGGCCGAGGCGGGCGAGGGCGTCTGCGTGGGCGGCGGTGCCGTAGCCCTTGT
Source organism: uncultured Hyphomonas sp. (assembly GCA_964643405.1). Classification (GTDB taxonomy): domain Bacteria; phylum Pseudomonadota; class Alphaproteobacteria; order Caulobacterales; family Hyphomonadaceae; genus Hyphomonas. Next base: position 22,927 of record CAZXQD010000021.1, read on the forward strand.
GCTGGCTGAAGCCGTAGCCGGGCCAGGTTTCGCAGAAGGCTTTCATCTGCGCGTCGCGGTGGGTTTTCGCGAGTATGGAGGCCGCGGAGATGGCGGGCTCGGTCAGGTCGCCCTTGATGATGGCGCGGGCCGGGGCGGGCAGGTTTTTGGGCAGCGCGTTGCCGTCGATGAGAATTTGGCCGGGGACGCGGGAGAGGGCGGCGATGGCGCGCGTCATGGCAAGGAAGGTCGCCTCGCGGATATTCAGGCGGTCGATCTCTTCGGGGCTGGCCTCAGCAACGGCGAAGGCGAGGGCGTTTTCGCGGATCAGCGGGGCGAGACGGTCGCGGGCGGCTTCGCTGAGTTTCTTGGAATCGGTGAGGCCGGGGATGGGGCGCTTGGGATCCAGTATCACGGCGGCGGCGGTGACCGGCCCGGCCCAGGGGCCCCGGCCGGCTTCATCGACGCCGCAGGTGAGTAGGGAGACGCGCACGGCGGCAGGGTAAGCGGGAGTCGGGGCGGGTGGCCAGTCTGGGCGTGCATTGACGCCGCTGCAGGCCGGGCGTATCCGGCGCTTATGTTCACACGCAAGACCCGGCAACAGACGCAGCAGACGCTCCGCAAAACGGCGCGTGTGTATGTGTGTGGCCGGCGACCCTGATGGGCTATCGCGCTGAGCAGACACCAAACCCCGCCCGAGTGGCGGGGTTTTTGTTTTCGCCCCCGCTGCTCTCCAATCCGAGGAGACTGAAATGAGTTTTGAGAGTGATGACGAGATCGAGGCGCTGGCGCGCGCGATGATCGGCTGCGCGCTGCCCAGGGCTGCATGGACCCATGCGGCGCATTTTGCGGCGGCGCTGTGGCTGCTGCGGACACGCGGCGAGACGGCGGCACGGGCGGACATGCCGGGGCTGATCCGGCGGTACAATGAGTCCGTGGGCGGACGGAATACCGAGACCGAAGGCTATCACGAGACGATCACGCAGGCTTCGCTCACGGTCGCCGCACAGGCGCTGGCGGCGGCGGGCGATGCACCGCTGAGCGCCGTGCTGGCGGAGATAATGGCGGGGCCGTACAGGCAGTCCGGGTGGATATTTGCACACTGGACGAAGGCGCGCCTCCTGTCGCCGGAGGCACGGCGGGCCTGGCTGGCGCCGGACCTTCAGCCACTGACAGGCTGACGCACCGGGAGCGCGGCGACGCGGGTCCAGTGCATGATCCAGTTCTCGGCCCAGGTAGCGCCGCCGTCTTCGGAGGCCATCTGGCGCCAGCGGCAGGAGGTGGGTGTGATCTCGTCCCAGATACCGCGATAGATGAAGGTCTTGCCGTCCACGGTTTCGGCGGCGTCGAATATGCCGGCACCGTTCGCGAACCCGCCGGATGTACCGGGGCCGAGGAGGACGCCCGACTGGGCATTCATCCAGAGATCGTTCCAGATCTTCTTTTCCTGGTCGAGCAGGCGCAGGCCCATGCCTGCGAAGCCGCGCGCGGGGATACGCAGCTCCTCGACGCTGCCGATACCGCCCAGGATCGTCCAGCAGGAAGCCTCGCCTTCGAACGTGTCCCATTCTGCGCCGGGGGACGGAAGGCGCTGGTGGGCGATCTTCCATTCGCCTTGCAGGAAATCGAATTCACGGGGCTTGCCGGAGGGAATGTCCGTCATTGCAGGGGTTCCTTTGCTTGTGTGTGTGCAGGCCGCAGCAGCGAGGCCGGCGAAGAGGAGCGCGAGCGTCTGGCGGCGGTCGGGTGTCATCCGCGGGCCTCCGGGCGGAAGGCAGTCCAGAGAGCGAAGGCGAGCGCCGGAAGGCCGATCAAGTCTGCCAGGGCGATGGAGCGCAGGCGGGGCGGCTGGCCTGCGGACTGGTAGATCCACAGGAAGCTCAGCATACTGATGGCGGCTAGTATTGCCGCAGCGGGCCTCGTGGTGGAATTGAAAGCCGCCCAGAGGCAGAGCGTAAACACGGCGGCGAACAGGGCGGCGCGGTGTTGCAGCATGGCGAAAGCCGCGTCCTGCGGCTGCACCCCGTAGAGTGAGGTCAGCAGCGCCGGACGCGCGGCGGCGAGCGCCGGAACCAGATGCAGGGCGGCGAGAAAGACGAAGGCGGCGGCAGGCAGGATAGCCCACATGGCGAAGACTCCGGATTGCATGGGCGAGGCATACACGGCATAACCTGACATCGAATGTCATGTATTACCGGGAGCGCAGAAAATGCAGGCGAGCCGGCTGCTGTCCATCCTGATGATCCTGCAGCTGCGCGGGCGGGTGAGCGCCGAGGCGCTGGCCGAGGAATTTGAGGTCTCGGTGCGCACGATCTACCGGGATATCGACCAGCTGAGCGCGGCGGGTGTGCCGGTTTATGGTGAGCGGGGGCGGAGCGGCGGTTTCCAGCTGGACGGAAGTTATCGCACGCAGCTTACGGGCATGACGCCGGCACAGGCGGATGCGCTCATGCTGGCAGGTGCGGGACAGGCGGCCGAGGCGCTCGGCTTAGGCGGCGATCTGGCCGAGGCGCGGCTGAAGCTGCTGGCGAGCCTGCCGCCGGATACCGCCGCACGGGCCGACCGCACGGCGTCGCGCTTTCATCTGGATACGGAGAACTGGTATGCGACCGATGCCGCCGCACGCTGGCTCTCGCTGCTGGCGGCAGCCGTGTGGCAGGAGCGGCGGATCGAGATGGATTATCGCAGCTGGAAGGCGGCGGTATCTCGGCGGCTTGATCCGCTTGGCCTCGTGCTCAAAGCGGGTACCTGGTATCTGGTGGCGCGGGAGGGCCGCACGATCCGTACGTACCGGGTAACGAACATCGATGCCTTGCGCGTCACGCAGGCCGTGTTCCGGCGTCCGGCGAAGTTCAATCTGGCGCGCTTTTGGGCGAAATCCTCGAGGGCGTTCGAGGCGAGCCTTGTGACGGAGGAGGCGGAGGTTGCGTTGTCGCCGTTGGGGCTGACCTGGCTGCGCGATGTGAACCCGCGCGCGGCGGCGGCGTTTGAAGCGGGCGCCGGGGCACACACGCGGACAGGCTGGCAACGCGCGCGTATCCCGCTCGAAGCCTCGCGCTTTGCGCGCCTGCAATGGCTGGCGCTCGGCAGCGAGGCGGAAGTGCTCGGACCGCCAGCGCTGCGCCGCCAGATCGCGGCAGAGGCAAAGGCCGCCGCCGCGCAGCACGCCTGAGCGCGTTGGCGCCGGGTAAACTCTGGCCTTTCGGCGCTGTCTCCGCCAGCATGGGGAAAACGGAGGAGACGGCACATGGATCTGGGGCTGAAGGACAAGGTGATCTTCATTGCGGGCGCGAGCCGGGGCATCGGGCACGGAATTGCCGAGGTGCTGCTGGAAGAGGGCGCGAAGGTAGCACTGACGGCGCGGGGGCCGGAGGCGCTGGAGGAGACGCGCGCGGATTTTGCGAAACGGTTTGGCAAGGACAAGGTGTGGAGCTTTGCGGGCGACCTGACGCAGACCGCGCCCATCGAGGCGGCGCTGGCGGCGTGCGAGAAGGATTTCGGGCCGATCGCCGGGGCGGTGGCGAATGTGGGGCTTTCGCCCTCGCCGCTGGGCTTGAATGTCAGCGATGAGGAATGGCAGGCGGGGCTCGACCAGAACCTCAACTCCGCTTTCCGCCTCGCGCGCGGTGCTATTCCGCGCATGGCGAAGAATGGCGGCGGCAGCTTCCTTTTCATTAGCTCCATCGCGGGCCTCGCCGCACTCGGCACGCCGCTGGACTATGGCGCGACGAAAGCGGCGGTGAACCATCTCTCGACCAGCGTGGCCCGCTTTGCGGCGGAGACGAAAGTCCGTGTGAATACAATTGCGCCGGGCAATATCATCTTCCCCGGCAACAACTGGGAGAAGCAGTCAACGGGTCCCCGCGCGGATGCCTGGTGGCGGTGGATCAAGCGTGAAGTGCCGATGAAGCGCTTCGGCACAACGCGCGAGATCGGCGATGCGGCCGCTTACCTCCTGTCGGAGCGGGCGAGCTTTGTCAATGGCGCCGTGCTGGCCGTGGATGGCGGGCAGACGCGGTAGGCGACAATCCGCTCCCGGACTATTGAAGGCCCGCGCCGACGACCGGCTTCAGCACGATCTTCTCTGTGGGTGTGGCGAAACAGTCGCCGCGCTTCATCGTGATCTTGGAGGGGAAGCCCTTCTTCTGGAACTTCAGTTCCACGATGCCCCAGCGCTCCCATGGAACACCGTTCGGGCCGATGATCGCGGCCGGGCAGGTCGGGCCGACATAGGTGGGCTCGACCCAGTAGCCGGTGAAGGTGCCGCGATTGTCATAGTTGCCGGCAAGGCCGGGCACGAAGATGTAGGACTGCTCGACGCCCATGACGGGTGTGTAGCCGAGGACGGCCGTTGTGCCCTCGTCGCTGAGATAGACGACCTGGTTGCCGCTCGGCAGCGACCAGACTTCATCTGCCACGGCTGGAAGGGCCAGCGCGGAGGCAAGGACGGCGGCAGCAAATGTTCGCAACATGGATTCGTCTCCCCAAAGATCGGCTCAGCTAATCAGGCTGCCCGAAAATTGATAGACGGATTCTGCGAGGCCTCAGACCACCCGGCCTTTCAGGCTGGCAAGCCAGGGCACGAGCGCGGCGTTCACCTCCGCCGGGCGTTCCTGCTGGGTCCAGTGACCGCAGCCGGGCAAGACTGTTGCAGATTCAAGGTTCGGCACTGCGGGGCGCATCTTGCCGATGGGGTCGGTCACCATGCCGAAGCCGTTGAAGGCGGGGTCCTTGTCGCCCGCGATGAAGCAGGCGGGCTGGGTGATCGTCCGCCCGCGGAAGGCGGAGAGGAATTCGAAATCCCGCGTATGGTTGCGGTAGCGGCTGATCGGGCCGAAGAGGCCGGAGGCGTGGAACTCGGATTCGTAATAGTCGAGATCGGCTTTCGTCATCCATGCCGGCATCACTTCAGGCACGGTCAGGCTGTCCATCAGCGTCGCGCTGGACGGCAGGCCGAGCTTCCATTCGCCTTCCTTCGCATCGCCGGAGATCGAGTAATAGAAGCCGGCAAGGAAGCGGCGCAGGTCCGCCTCGAGGTCGCCTTCGGCGCGGCCGGGATTGCGGAAATAGGACTGGTAGAAGAAACGGTCGCGGTCGTCGAAGACGCGCTTGATGACGTCATCGAAGGAGAATTCCGGGGCGCCGTAGAAGGGCACCGAGAGCGCCGCGACTGCGGCGATCCGGTCCGGCCGGGTCAGCGCCGTGTTCCAGACCTGCGGGGCGCCCCAGTCATGGCCGATGAGCGTAAACGGCGCGTCCGGCGACAGGACGGCGCCGACACCGATTATGTCGCCGATCAGGGCTTCCATCCGGTAGTCTGCGACCTCCGGCAGGCGGGACGAGCCGCCATAGCCCCGCACGTCCATGGCGGCGGCGGTGAAGCCGGCAGCGGCGATGGGGGCGATCTGGTGGCGCCAGGAATACCAGCTCTCCGGGAAGCCGTGGACCATCAGTACGAGCGGGCCGGAGCCCTCCAGGGCGACGCGGATGCGCGCTTCGCCGGCGTCAATCGTTCGGAATTCTGGCCGGACATCTGGCATGGGGCTCTCCCGTGGACGCCCCGATGCTGCGGCAGGGCGCGACGGCGCGCAAGACGCTCCCGAAGGGAAGGCCTTGCCGAAAATCGCGGCGCAGGCTTCACTCGGCGCCAATTCATCCAATCGCAAAGGCGACCCCCATGGCCGAACTTCTCTCGTCACCAGCTTTCTGGGGCTCCCTTGCGACGCTGACCTTCCTGGAAGTCGTGCTGGGGATCGACAACCTGCTGTTCATTTCCATCGCCACCGGCAAGCTGCAGGGCGCAGAGCAGAAACGCGCCAGCCGCATCGGCATCTGGGGCGCCATGATCCTGCGGATCGTTATGCTGTCGCTGATCTTCGTGATCATCGGGCTGGACAAGGAAGCGCTGTTCCATCTGCCGCATGGCCTGGCCGTGTTTCTGGGCGGCGGGGATGCGGAGGTCGCGCACCATATTGAAGAGATCACGATCAAGGACATGATCCTGTTCGGCGGCGGGCTGTTCCTGCTCTGGAAGGGCACGCAGGAAATCCACGCTTCCGTGGAAGGCACGCATCATGAAGAGACGAACGCGAAATCGACCTTCACCAGCGTCATCATCCAGCTGTTCGTCATCAACATCGTCTTTTCTCTGGACTCGGTAATCACGGCGATCGGCATGACGGACATTCTGGCCGTGATGGTTTCGGCGGTTATCCTGTCGACCCTCGTGATGGCGGTCGCGGCAGACCCGCTGGCGAAGTTCATTGCGGAACATCCGACGACGAAGATGCTCGCGCTCGCTTTCATCCTGCTGGTCGGCGTGGCCCTGGTGGCAGACGGGCTCGGCTTCCACATACCGCGCGGCTATCTCTACTTTGCGATTGCCTTCTCGCTGGGGGTGGAACTGCTCAACATCCAGACGCGCAAGCGGGCGGAAGCGAAGGCGAAGGCGCACTGACGCGCCCTTGAGGCTCGCTCCGCACCGTGAAGGCACAAAAGACAGGGAGGAATTCATGACCGCACATCACATCAAGTTCGAGAAGCGCGAGGACGGGATCGGCATCCTGACCATTGACCGGGCCGAGAAGAAGAACGCGATGACCTATGCGATGCTCGCGGCCTTCATTGGCAAGGTGCGCGAGGCAACGCAGGATGATGCCGTCCGTGTGCTGATCGTTACCGGGGCGGGCGGCACGTTCTGTGCCGGCACGGACCTGGCAGACCTTTCCACCGTTCCGGGCGAGACGCGGGGTGTGCGCGGGGAGGCGCATGAGAGTGACGTCTGGTGGCCGCTGGTCTCCTGTCCGAAGCCCGTCATCGGCGCGATTGACGGCTATGCCGTCGGCATGGGAGCAGAATTCACCAGCCAGTGTGATGTGCGCATCGTGACGAACCGGGCGCGGTTTGCCTGGAACTTTGCGCACCGGGGCCTTGTGCCGGACACCGGCGCCGGAAGCTGGCTCCTGCCGCGCCTGATCGGCCATTCGCGCGCGCTGCGGCTGCTATACTCCGGCGCCTTCCTCGAAGCGGCTGAGGCGAAAGAGATCGGCTATGCCAACGAGATCGTTGCGCCGGAGGCACTGATGGACACGGCGATTGCGGAAGCGAAGCGATATCTCGTCTCCTCGCCTTTCTCGATCCGCCACATGAAGAGCCTCGTCTACCAGGGCCTTGCGCGCGAATTGCCGGACCATATGAAGGAGCACGTCGCCACGATGGCGGCGTGCTTCAAGTCCGCCGATCACAAGGAAGGCGTTGCCTCCTTCCTCGAGAAACGGCCGGCGAAGTTCACGGGCAGATAGATACGCCTCAGCCCATCACAAACGCGTTCAGCTTGTTACCGTCGAGATCGCGGAAATAGCCGCCATAGAACGTGTCGCCGCGCGGGCCGGGCGGGCCTTCGCAGGTGCCGCCGAGGCTGAGCGCGAGCGCGTGGATCCGGTCGACCTGCGCCTTGTCCTTCGCCTGCAGCGCGGCCATCACGCCGTTGCCGACTGTCATCGGGTTGCCGTCGAACGGATAGCCGACGCCGATTCCGGCCGGACCATCGGGCACGCCCCAGGCGATGAACTTGTCGGTAGTGAAGAGGCGCGGGGTGCCGAGTTCGGCAGCGATCGCGTCATAGAATTTGGCGGCGCGGTCGAGGTCTTTCGTACCGAGTGTGATGTAGCCAAGCATTGTTTTGTCTCCGTCCTGCGAAAAGAACAAAAGCAGAACTCAGCGACGCTGTCCAGCGGCCTGGCAAGGAAAATTTGACACGCGCACCGGCGCCCGGCTTGGTGTCGAAAACACCTGCAGGAGCGCCCGCCATGTCACTTCCCAATTCCTATGCGATCCGGATGTATGAGACCGGCGGGCCCGAGGTGCTGAAGCTGGAGGCGCTGGCGCCGCGCGCGCCGGGGCCGGGCGAGGTGCTGGTCCGCCAGACGGCCGTGGGCGTGAACTTCATCGACACCTATCACCGCACCGGCCTCTACAAGATGCCGCTGCCGTTTGTTCCGGGCTCGGAGGGTGCGGGCATCATCGAGGAGGTGGGCGAGGGCGTCGAACATGTCGGCCCCGGCGACCGCGTGGCCTATACCGGGCGCAGCACCTACGCGACGCATTATACAGGACCGGCTGCCGGCGTTGTGCCGCTGCCGGCCGGCATCAGCGACGAGGAAGCCGCCGCGATCCTGCTGAAGGGGATGACCGCCTGGATGCTGCTGGAAGAAATCCGCCCGCTGCAGAAGGGCGAGACGGCGCTCGTTTGGGCGCCGGTGGGCGGGGTCGGTTCGCTGCTGACACCCTGGGCGAAGCATATCGGCGCGCGGGTGATCGCCGTGACCTCCAGCGCCGCGAAGGCGGAGCGCGCCAAGGCGCTCGGCGCGGATGAGGTCGTGATCGGCTATGACGATGTCGCAAAAAAGGTCCGTGAACTGACGGGCGGCAAGGGTGTTGACGTTGTCTATGACAGCGTCGGCAAGATTTCGGCGGAGGCCTCGCTGTCGAGCCTTCGCCCGCGCGGCTGGTTCATCACGTATGGCAATGCATCCGGCGCGGCAGACCCGATCCCTCCGGGGCGGCTCGCCGCCGGCGGCTCGCTGGTGATGACGCGGCCGACGCTGTTCAACTTCACCGACACGCCGGCCTCGCTGGCGCGCGCCTCGAAGCGGCTGTTCAGCCTTGTCGAGTCGGGTGTGCTGACGGCTGACATCGGCCAGCGTTTCGCGCTGAAGGATGCGGCGGACGCGCACCGCGCGCTCGAGAGCGGCAAGACCAGCGGGGCCATCCTGCTGATGCCGTGACGCTTTCCATCATTGCGCCGCAATCAGGGTCGAGCTTCAGGGAATAACGGGGAGACGGACATGAAATCAATCTGGGTGGTGGTACTGGCAGCAGGCCTCGGTGCGTGCGCGCATGGGGCGGCGGCGCCGAAGACGATCACGGAAGTTCACCAGCAGCACACCTGGCAGCATGAGCCGGGCACGGACCTGCTGGCGGCGATGGAAAAGCAGGTCGACCGAATTGCCCGCCGCGAAGGCCGCGCCGCCACGCTCGCGCAGCTCAGCGAGGCGGGCTACGAATGCACCTTTGGCGAGGCGCACCCGGACTATCCGGAGCCTATGGCGGTCTGCACGCGCAGCTTCGCGACGCGCGCCTGCCAGTTCGACTGGGAAGTGTCGCTGACCAGCAATCCCAAGGTGACAGACAGTGTGGATGAGACCAGCGCCGGCTTCACGCGGGACTGTGTGGGCACGGGCGATGACTGGCCGGAGCCGGTCAAATCCGCCATCGACGACCAGCTCGCGCCCGCTCCGGACATTAACTAGACCTATCGGACTCTACTGATTCCTGCCTATGGACGCCGCGCCGATGCCCGGTAGGCTGCCAGCCGGATGAAACAAGTGGATTTGATGATGCGCAAGACAGCCGCCGCCCTTGTGATGCTGATGACGGCGCCGTTCGCGGCGGCTGAAGGGGTGTCCGGCCTGCCCGCGCTGACAGAGGCCATGAACGGACTCTTCGTGGTGGTGCCCACCGATCCGGCAACGGGCGCCACGATGATGGAAGTGGTCAAGAAGCCCGACGGCACTGAGCAGCAGGTCGTCGTCGCCTTTCTCGATGCCCGGGATGCCGCGCGCACGGCGGAGAAAGCCGGCCTTGCCGACCGCGCCGAGGGCCGCGTCGTCAACGCTGTCGAACTGATTTCGCTGGCCAAGGGCGAAGTGATCTGGCGCACCAATGATGAAAATGCCGTGCTGGTGGACGGCGACAACAAGCGCCCGCCGCTATTCTACATCACGGGCCCAGGGGACGATCCGCTGGTGCAGCCGGTAGAAGGCAAGCAGAAGATCGTCTTCTACACTGACGCAGTTGCAGCAGATGCGGCGCGAGTCGCGGCGCAGAACAGCCTCTCTGCTGCAGGTCAGCCGACCGAGCTTGCCGTGCTCGCGGCCGACATGATCAAAATCATGGAGGGTATCGGCTCGGGCAAGGTGAAGGACGCGTATATCGCTTCCTCACCGACGATCATTATCTGGGCGGCGCAGTGGGAACAAGGCAAGCGCCTGATCCGCGACTACAATCCGAACTAGGCAGACGCACACGGATCAGTTTAACTCGGCGCCCGTAGACAAGGAGCGTGCCGATCATGCCAGCCAAGACAGGAATCCTGAAATGGTTGGCAGCTTGTGTGCTCGGCGTCTGCCTCCTGGTGATACCCGCTTCCGCTGAAGGCCCGGCCTTTCCAGGCCAGGTCTCCCATGGCGCTGACTATGCTTCGCCCAAAGTCGGCAAGGGCGACTGGCAGGCCTGCGAGAAGATCTGCAACGAGAACGGCGCCTGCAAGATGTGGGCGCTTTATTCCGATCCGGCCCTGACCGACCATGACCTCTGTTTTCTGAAGTCCAGCTTCGGCAAGATGGAGCCTTGGGCCAACATCGACAGCGGCCTGCGCACGGCGCCGGAGCGGGTCGAAGGCGGCGCGCCGTTGCAGGGCTTTGGCTATCAGGGCAACGACTTCATGAGCTTCGCCGCCGGCCGGGACGATTGGAAGGCCTGCTCGAAAGCCTGCGACCTGAACGGTGCCTGCAAGGCGTGGAGCCTGTATTCGCCGGACGATAACAAGAGCGTCTCTTACTGCTGGATGAAAAGCCGGGTGGGGGAAGTCACCGCCACCTACAATACCGTTTCCGGCCCGAAAACGGCGCAGGCGCCGATCCCTTCACCCGGCAAGATCGAGAAGGGCAAGGCCATGGTCGGACAGGTCGTCTACGACTCCGGCGCGGAGTATGGCGACACGGCTGAGTGCAAGCGGCGGTGCGAGACGAACCGTTATTGCGTCGCCTGGTCCCTGTTCAATCCGGACAGCAGGAAGGGCGGCTTGCAGGCGAAATGCCATCTCCATGGCCAGGTCAGCGAGCAGGTGAAGTTCAAGACGGCCTATTCGGCCTGGCGCGAATTGCCGGTGCTGGAAGAGCCAGCCCCGATCCTCGGCGACGAGATGCTGCTCTGGCGCTCGCTCGAAGAGGTGGTCGCCGAGTTCGAGCCCCAGATCACGCCGCGCAGCCTCACCGCCGCCGAGAAGGGCGAAATTGCCGGGCTCGAGCTCGCCATCCTGCAGGGCGGCTCGTTCGACTATTTCCGCAAGCTTGATGCGCTCGCTCGCACCGGCGACAAGGCCGCGATGAAGGGCCTGATCAAGGTGCTGTTCGAGTTGGAGTATGCCCATAAGCTGCGTTGGCCCGCCGATTTCCCTTACAAGGTCCGCCCCGCACAGAGCTTCGGTGAGCGCAGTATCGGGGCACCTCCACTGCAGGGAAGCACCATCTCGGCGCTCCGGGTTCGCTGGGCGGCGGCCTACTGGGAGATGCATGGCCCGGACAAGGAGGCCGCTTCGGCATTGGAAGAGTGTGCGCGGGCCAAGAACGGCCTCCTTTACCGGTTTGACTGTGGTTTCACCGTCGCCTTCCCCGGAGGTGGCACCCCAAATGGCTTGAGCGACTATATCTGGGGCCGCGCCAAGACGCCCCCTCAGCTCATCATTACGCGGCACGAGCCCGCATCCTCAGTGGAGATGGAGCAGTTTCGCTATTCCGTCGAAAAGGCGCGGTTTGACGAGTTGGTCGCTGCGCGGATCAACGGCACACAGATGTTCGACATGGACATCAAATGGATGACCAGGTTTGCCGAGGTCAAGGGCCTCACGGATCAGATGAACGCCAGAATCGCAAAGGGGCAGGCTGTCCGGATGCAGATGGCCGCCGAAGACGCCGAGCGCCGCCGCAAGGACCTGCAGGTCCGCTGGGACGATCTCTACGGGCGCCATCTCGCCGGCGGCCTGACGACGGAAGACATCGGAAAGATGGAATACATCGCCGCCGCCTTCGGCGACGAGAAACTCCTCTGGTTCTCTGACACCTACGGGATCAACGACGATTATGCCCTCGGCCGCCTCTGCGCCGTGGATACGGCAACGGCGCGCTGCGAGAACCAGTCACGCCTGCTCGCCCAGAAGCAGGCGGACGCTGCTGCGCTCGCCGCCGATGTCGCCGCCTACAATGCCGGCGTCGATGCCGCGCGAAGGGCCGGGCTGCAATCCTCGCTGAACATGGTCGAAGTGCGCACCTACGATGCCAACGGCAACTATACGGGTACACGGACGATGAGCCAGACCCAGGCCGAAATCATTGGAGCACGCCCGCAATGAGCCCTTCACAACAGAAAGAGAGAAAAATCGGCATGTTTCGCCAGTTGATTTCGTTAGCGATGCTTACTCTGGCGGCGACGATGCTTCCCGCGCAAGCCCGCGAAGCCACTCCGGTGCCGCCGTCCATATCGCCGGGTCTCGCCGAAGCGATGAAATACTTCAACGTGATCGTGCTCGCCGATCCGGCAACCGGAAGTCTTGTGGTCGAGACCCGCCGCGACGCCGATGGCACCAATCAGCGCGACGTCATTGTCGCCTTCATTGATGCGGAAGACACGCGCAACCAGCTCGCCGCCAGCGGCGCCGGCGCGTCCTTCGAAGGCCGCCTCGTCAACGCGGCAGTCGTGATTGCCAATACCGGCGGCGACGTGATCTGGCGGGGCGCCTCTGCCAACACCGAGCTAACCGCTTCGGGCGAGGTGACGGTGATCGGCTATTTCCTCCGCAACGAAGCAGACTTCCCTCTCACCCAGAAGATCGACGGCAAGGACAAGACCCTGATCTACATGGACAAGGAGTCGGCTGATAAAGCGAAGGAGTCCGCCGAGGCCAAGCTGGCCGCCGCCGGCAATCCTGTGAAGCTGATCGTTGCGCCGGTCGATGCGCTCGAGCTGTTCGAGAAGGTCCGCACCGGCGAGCGCACCGACCTCGTCTTCGCGTCCGCCCGAACGACTGATCGCTGGATGGCTCAATGGGACAGGGGCGCCCGCCTGATTTCCGACTACAAGGACGAGGCGCAGGAAGCGATCGAAGCGCTCGCAGACGCGTTGATGCAGTAACCGCCGCGCCGGGTGCGCAGGGCCTGCGCGGCCTGAAACGCAATGCGCCGCTGGGATTCGGCCCCCAACGTACCCATCTCCGCGGCGAAACCTGTTTGGCGGATACACCTCACCATGCCGACACCTGAAACCCTCGTCGCGCTCGGCGTGTTTGTCCTCGCGAACTTTGTGGCGGCCTCCAGCGGCGCCGTCTTCCGGCCGGGCGAATGGTATGCGTCGCTCGCCAAGCCGCCGTGGACGCCGCCGAACTGGGCCTTCCCGGTCGTCTGGTCGATCCTGTTCCTGCTCAATGCGGTGGCGGGCTGGCTGGTCTGGCTGTCCGGCGGCATCGGCGCAGCCGGCGTGCTCGCGCTCTATGCCGCGAGCCTCGTGATCAATGCGAGCTGGTCGGCCGTATTCTTCGGAATGCGCCGGATGGGCCTCGCCTTCGTTGTCGTTGTGACGCTCTGGCTGTCGATTGCCGCCATCATGGCGGCGTTTGCGCCCTTCAGCGCGCCTGCCGCATGGCTGCAGGTGCCTTACCTCGTGTGGGTGACCATCGCATCCGCGCTGAACCTGCGCGTCTGGCAGCTGAACCCCAAGGCGCGCGCGGCCTAGGCCAGCCCGGACACGCCTGTCACGCTGCGTGCCGCGTCGATAAGGATCTCTGCGCCCTGGCGTCGGCCACCTGCCATCATCCGCCGCGTGATGCGCTCATAGTGCTGTATGAAGCGCAGCACCCATTCGCGCCTTGCTTCCGGCATCGCCTCGCCGCGCGCCGCCCACAGGGCCGCCTCCTGCTGCATCCGCCAGCCTGCCACGCACTCAAAGCCCGGCGCCGAAAGATGGCAGAAGCCGTCAGCGCGGTCCCACAGACCTGCGTAGCCACCTGCGAGCGCTGCCTCCTGAAAGCGCCGCCACGCCCCCTTCGTGTCCGAGGCCTCAATTGCATTCAGCGGCGGTGCATCCGGCGCGCCCGCATCAGCGAGCGCGCCAATCATCCAGCCCTCGACCACAATCGCGGCGGGCCGGCCCTTGAAGCGGCGCCAGGTATCCGGTGGCGCGCGGTCATCGGCAAGCTTGTCGAACGCGGGCAGCAGCGTTTCATCTGCCGGGCCCGCAGCGCGCAGCGCCGCAATGGTTTCGGTCAGCAGGTCCAGATCGTGCGTACCCGGAGGACCGCGCACGGCGAATAGCGGGCTCACCCGCGCGGCGAGTGCTTCGCGCTCCGCAAGCGTGAGGTAGGCATCATCAAGGCTGAGCCCCGCCACTGGCTGGTCCAGCGTGGCAATGGCCTTGGCGAGCGCCGTCGACTTGCCGGCGCCTTGCGGCCCGGACAGCATCAGCAGGGGCACATGCCCGGCGGGCGCGGCGGCGAGGGCGTGTTCGATCCAGCGCCGGACCAGCGGTGTGACCGCGCTGGCCAAGCGATCAACTCCTGGGCGGCGACAGGCGCTGAGCCGCCGCCTCGGCGTCCCAGTAGGCTTCCTGAAGGTCGACGCTCCAGTAGCGCAGTGCGCCGATCGGGATCTGCCGCCCGGTCACCGCGCAGGTCACATAGCTGCCGGGCGACAGGATATCATAGTCATTGTCGCCATAGCGCAGACGGGCTTCGCCGCCGGAATTTCCAGAACGTGTGAGCATCGGGAGACTATGCCCGAGGCACGTGTGGAAGAAAAGCGCGGCGTTCAGGAAGTTTCTGCTTTGTTCCGTGGAACAAATAGTGTACATCCGGTTTCAGCACGGCAATCGGGGGCCTTGCCAAACCGGCCCCCATGGTAGACCTAAGGAGACGACTCGTGACCAAACCCGCTCTCACTCTCGTGGACAAGGAATCCGGCGTGGACAAGCAGAAAGCCCTCGAAACGGCGCTCGGAAACATCGAGCGGTCCTTTGGCAAGGGCTCCGTGATGCGCCTCGGCGACAAGAAGTCGATGGACATCGAGGCGGTCTCCACCGGTTCGCTCGGCCTCGATATCGCGCTGGGCATCGGCGGTCTGCCCAAAGGCCGGATCATCGAGATTTTCGGGCCGGAAAGCTCGGGCAAGACGACCCTGTCGCTGCACTGTGTGGCCGAAGCCCAGAAGAATGGCGGCGTCTGCGCCTTCATCGACGCTGAACACGCACTGGACCCGGTCTATGCCGGCAAGCTGGGCGTCGATCTGGATGATCTGCTCGTCTCGCAGCCCGACTCCGGTGAGCAGGCGCTCGAGATTGCCGATACGCTGGTGCGTTCCGGCGCGGTGGACCTCCTGGTCATCGACTCGGTGGCTGCCCTGACGCCGCGCGCCGAACTCGAAGGCGAGATGGGCGATCAGCTGCCGGGCCTGCAGGCCCGCCTGATGAGCCAGGCCCTGCGCAAGCTCACCGGTTCGATCTCGAAGTCGAAATGCATGGTCATTTTCATCAACCAGATCCGCATGAAGATCGGTGTGATGTTCGGCAACCCGGAAACGACAACGGGCGGTAACGCCTTGAAATTCTACGCTTCCGTGCGTCTCGATATCCGCCGCATCGGCCAGATCAAGGAACGTGAGGACGTGATCGGCAACCAGACGCGCGTCAAGGTCGTCAAGAACAAGGTCGCCCCGCCGTTCCGGCAGGTCGAGTTCGATATCCTGTATGGCGAGGGCATTTCCAAGACCGGCGAGCTGATCGACCTCGGTGTGAAGGCCAATGTCGTCGAGAAATCGGGCTCCTGGTACTCGTATAATGGCGAGCGGATCGGGCAGGGCCGCGAGAAGGCCCGCCAGTTCCTCAAGGAAAATCTCCCTGTCGCCAACGAGATTGAGGATGCAATCCGGCGGAATGCAGGACTTTTGGCTGAAGAACTCCTTGCAGCCGGGATGAATGCGTCCGAGGATGACGAAGCACCCGACGCCGCCGAAGGCTGAGCCCGGCGGGTCAGAACAGACATTATTTGCGGCTTCCCGCCGCAACTCGGGAAGCCGCTGGCACGTGCCGGTGGGCGGGTTTGACCCGTCCCTTACCGGTCCGGCAAGCTTCCGGCCTATCGATCTCCGGGCCGGAAGAGTCCCCTTTGCGGCGCGCCTTGTCTTGGCGTGCTGCAAAGGGGCCTTTATATCGCCTCTGTAATCCGGCGCGCGCCTCGGCTAAGGCGGGCCCGTGAACCGTTCCAGTTTTGGCAAGGACCAGAAGCGAAACATGCAAGGCGTTAACGAGATCCGGGAAACGTTCCTCAGCTTTTTTGAGAAGAACGGCCACGCGCGCCGGCCGTCGGCGCCGCTGGTGCCGCAGAACGACCCCACCCTGCTGTTCGTCAATGCGGGCATGGTGCCGTTCAAGAACATCTTTACCGGCGCCGAGACGCCGTTTGCCCCCCGCGCCACGACCTCGCAGAAATGCGTGCGCGCCGGAGGCAAGCACAATGACCTCGACAATGTCGGCTATACTGCCCGCCACCACACCTTCTTCGAAATGCTCGGGAATTTTTCGTTCGGCGATTATTTCAAGGACGACGCGATCCGCCTTGCCTGGGAACTGATCACGAAGGATTACGGCCTCGATCCGAAACGTCTTCTCGTCACCGTCTATGCCGAGGACGACGAGGCCGCCGCGATCTGGAAGAAGGTGGCCGGTTTCCCGGATTCGAAAATCATCCGCATTCCGACCAGCGACAATTTCTGGTCGATGGGCGATACCGGCCCCTGCGGCCCGTGTTCGGAAATCTTCTTTGACCATGGCGATAAGGTTGCCGGCGGCCCGCCCGGCAGCGCCGACCAGGACGGCGACCGTTTCATCGAGGTCTGGAACCTTGTCTTCATGCAGTTCGAGCAGCATGAAGGCGGCAAGCGCACCAGCTTGCCGAAACCGTCGATCGACACCGGCATGGGCCTTGAGCGTATCGCGGCTGTCCTGCAAGGTCAGCACAACAATTACGACATTGACCTATTCCGTACGCTGATCAATGCCGAAGAAGCCGTCTATGGCCAGAAGTCGGTGGGCGACAAGGCGCCCTCCTTCCGCGTCATCGCCGATCACCTGCGCACCTCCGCTTTCCTCGTCGCCGATGGCGTGCTGCCGTCGAATGAAGGGCGCGGCTATGTGCTGCGCCGGATCATGCGCCGCGCAATGCGTCATGGCCACATGCTCGGTGCGCGCGAGCCGCTGATGCACAAGCTGGTGCCGGCGCTGGTTGCCGAGATGGGCAAGGCCTATCCGGAACTCGGCCGCGCCCAGGTCGCCATCGAGGCTGCCATCGAACAGGAAGAGGCACGCTTCCAGCGCACACTTGGCAACGGGCTGGCGCTGCTCGACAAGGCCGTTGCCGAGTTGCCAGCCGGCGCCGCGCTGCCCGGCGATGTGGCCTTCCGCCTGTCCGATACATTCGGCTTCCCGCTTGACTTGACGCAGGACATCCTGCGCGGCCGCGGCCTCGAAGTGGATGTTGCCGGGTTTGAAGCCGCGCTCGATGTGCAGCGCGATGCCAGCCGTGCGGCGGGCTTCTCCTCGGGCGATCAGGCTACGGAAGAAATCTGGTTCGAGGTGCGCGGCAAGTCCGGCGCCACGAAGTTCACGGGCTATGGCGCAACGTCCGGCGAAGGTAAGCTGGTCGCCATCGCGTCCGGCGGGGCGCTGTCCGATACGTTGTCGCCCGGCGCAGCCGAACTCGTGTTCGATGCCACGCCCTTCTACGCCGAATCCGGCGGCCAGGCCGGCGACCATGGCGAAATCGTCTTCGAGGGCGGCGCGCGCTTCATCGTGCGGGACGTGCAGAAACGCGCCGGCGATATCCACGTCCATATGGGCGAGCTGGTCTCGGGCAGCGTCAAGGCCGGCGCAAAGGCGCAGATGAAGGTCGATGCCGTGCGCCGCAAGCAGGTCATGGCCAACCATTCGGCGACCCACCTGATGCACGCCGCCCTGCGCAAGGTGCTCGGCGAGCATGTCACGCAGAAGGGCTCCCTCGTCGAAGCCGACCGCCTGCGCTTCGACTTCTCGCATGGCGCGCCCGTCACACCGGCCCAGCTGGAAGCCATCGAAGACCAGGTCAACGCGCAGATCCGCGCCAACATCGCCACCGGCATCAAGGTGACGAGCCCGGAGAAGGCCATCGAGGCCGGCGCGCTCGCGCTGTTCGGCGAGAAGTATGGCGATGAAGTCCGTGTACTGTCGATGGGCGAGCCCGGCGAGGGCGGCCGTTCCTATTCGGTCGAGCTGTGCGGCGGCACGCATGTCGAACGCTCGGGCGATATCGCGGTATTTGTGATCCTTTCCGAAAGCGGCGTCTCGGCCGGCGTTCGCCGCATCGAGGCGGCCACCGGCGCCGAAGCGCTGGCTTACCTGAAGGGCCGCGCCCAGATCGCGGCAGACGTCGCCGAAAGCCTCAAGGTGCCGCTGAAAGACCTGCCGCGCCGCGTCGCAACGCTCAGCGATGAGCGCCGCACGCTGGAGCGCGAGCTGGCCGATTCGAAGCGCAAGCTCGCCATGGGCGGCGGAGGCGGCGCGCCGGCCGGCCCGGAAGTCATCAATGGCGTGAACCTCATCGCCCGCGTTGCCGAAGGCGTCGGCGGCAAGGACCTGCGCGCCCTCGTCGACGAGGCCAAGGCCAAGATCGGCTCCGGCGTGGTTGCCTTCGTCGGCGTTGACGGCGGCAAGGCCGGCGTCGCCATCGGCGTCACCAAGGACCTCACGGAGAAATACTCCGCTGTCGAGCTGGTGAAGGTTGCCGCCGCGGCCATCGGCGGCCAGGGCGGTGGCGGGCGTCCGGACATGGCGCAGGCCGGCGGCCCCGATGCGGGCAATGCCGAAGCGGCGCTGGAAGCCGTGCGCAAGGCCCTGAAGGGCTGAGCCGGGCCGGCGGGAGGAGACAGCCCTTGCCCGCCGGATATTCAGGCACGCCGCTCGCCAGGAAGCTCGGGTTCACGGCCGGCCTTGCGGTCTGGGCTCCGGGCTTGCCGGAGAGTGTCCGCGAGGAGATCGAAGCCGTCGCCGCGCCGGAATTCGTTGCGCGCCCCCACAAGGGCCTCGCCGCCGCGCATCTTTTCCACACCGCCGCCGCCGCCCTCGAGGCCGACCTCGCGAGGCTTCGTCCGCTGATCGCGCCTTCCGGCATGGTCTGGGTCTCCTGGCCAAAGAAAGCGTCCAGGGTCGCCACCGACATCACCGAGGACGTGATCCGCTCCGCCGCGCTGCCGATGGGTTATGTCGATGTCAAAGTCTGCGCCATCGATGCGGTCTGGTCCGGCTTGAAGCTGGTCATCCGCAAGGAATTGCGGTGAAACTGCGCAGTATGAAACGCGCCTTCTTGCCCGCCTGTCTGCTGCTTCTCGCCGTCATGGGCGGCTGCGCCGGCAATGGCGGCCCGGTGGAATTGACTAAGTTTCCCGCCGCGCCTGTCGAATACCAGAACTATGACCAGGTCTATCATCCGCTTGAGGGACACCAGCCTGGCAAGTTCCCGCCGGGTTTCGAGTTCCGCTACGCCGCCGTCGAGCCGCAACCGGACGGCTCCCTTGTCCAGAGGCTGACCGAAACCTGGGGCTCTGCCATCAAGTGGGAGCGCGAGCGCAAGCGCCGCCGGACGCAGGGCCGTTACGTGGTCGAAGCGACCATCTCGGAAGTCTGGCCCGGCGTCGTCTACGCCCCGCTCTGGCTCTATTCAGAAGGCAGCGCCGATCCCGGCCACGAGTTCGATTTCGAGTACATGAACGGCCGCCTCGAATACAATCTGCACAACGGCCAGGGCGGTTTCCGCATGCGCTCGGTCCAGAAGGATCTCGCCGGCCACCGCGTCCGCTGGACCATCGAGCGCCGCCCAGGCCGCGTCACCATGTCGGTCCTCAGCCTGACGGATGGCTGGAGCGACGAACTCGTCGTGCGTCGCAGTACGGTGGCGCAATGGTCGCGCCAACCCGGCGCGCCGCCGGACCTGCGTTTTCCGCCAGACAACGTGCCCATGTTTCCCTTCACCGAGCTCTGGCGCTGCAACGCGCCCGGCTGGTGCGGCACATGGCAGCCGCTGGCACCGGGCCAGACGATCGAAATGACCCTGCACGGGTACCGGTTTTCTCGCTGAGTGGGTTACGGGCCTGATCGATCAGGCAAGATGGTCGGAGTGAGAGGATTCGAACCTCCGACCCCTAGCTCCCGAAGCTAGTGCTCTACCAGGCTGAGCCACACTCCGAT
>CAZXQD010000022.1:0-42931 GCA_964643405.1 uncultured Hyphomonas sp.
ATTTGTAATCAGAGGGTCACGGGTTCGAGTCCTGTTGCCGGCACCACCGAGAGCGACACAAAACTGTGACCTCTCCGACACCGAACCGTTTCAGAACGCCTCTAAAGCTGGAGACCTGACAAGCGGGCAGGCGGCAATGGGCGACCCCAAACTCATCTATTCTCTCGAAATCCGCGTCCTTGACCTTGAACGCAAGGTTGAAGGCCTCGAGAAGCAGCTGGAATCCACTCTTGCAGCCCGCAAGACAACTAGCGGAACTCATGCGCCCCCCCTGCCTGCAGCCTTGCTTAAGCGAATAGACGACGGAGAGAACGCCGTACGCGTTGTGCGCCAGTTCCGGCTGATGACCCAGCGCGAACTGGGCGAACGCAGCGGCATCCGGCCAAACCATATTTCGGCGATCGAGCGTGGCATGTCCTACGGGCTGAAATCAGCGAAACGCCTCGCGGATGCGCTCGACATCGCAGTCGACGTGCTGCTGGAGCGCCGCTGACTTATTGTGTTTCTGCGGGCGTTGTCTCGATTGGCGGTGCCGGCGGGGCTGCCTTCGGCTTGACCTTGGGCACGAAGGCGAATTCTTCCCCGTCGCGGACGAACCCTGCAAGCGGCAGCGCAAATCCGAGTGCGCGGGAAATGCGCCCCGAAATGCGGGCTTCGAACTTTGCCGCCGAACCCGGCGCCACCCGAAGGTAGGCTGCAAAACGGGTTCCTGCGGCATTTTCAGACTGAATGGGTACCAGCAGCTTTCCGTCTTCACAGGCAATATCTCCCCGAAGATCGCTCCAGCCAGAGCCGAGTACCTCGCGGTTGCGGTCCAGCACGTCACTTGTTGCCACACCCTGTGCCTCTACGCATTCGCCGCCGCGGAACTGGATGAGCGGTCCCTCAATCTTGATCT
This sequence comes from uncultured Hyphomonas sp., assembly GCA_964643405.1. Classification (GTDB taxonomy): domain Bacteria; phylum Pseudomonadota; class Alphaproteobacteria; order Caulobacterales; family Hyphomonadaceae; genus Hyphomonas. Next base: position 899 of record CAZXQD010000022.1, read on the forward strand.
GGCCGCCGGCCTCCCGGATCCATTTCGCAGCGCGCTCATAGTCTTCAAGATCCAGTTTGATCGAATAGTCCTTGAGCGTAACCAGGTTGCCCTCGGCAACAGACACTTTGCCAGTCCCCTGGCCATGCGTACCGGTCCAGTCGACAAGGTACTGCAACGTTCCGCCCATCAGCGCGCCAGCATCAAGCGTCAGGTCGGCATTGCCGTAGTTCGTGCCGTTGACCGTCAGGTTGTCGAGTCCGCCGCTGTAGATCGTTCCGCGCGCTTCCGTCCAGGACACGCCATTGCTGGCGGCGCCCGAGAATTTGAGCGCCGTTGCCAGAGGTATGAAGGCGAGGCCCACGACGGCGGCGATCACTAGCAAGATCAACACAAATAGAAAGCGGAACATCTTGTCCTCAAACCGGCGCATGGGTCGGAAGTCGCGCGCCCGGGACGCAACAAGACATCATCCGCTTCCATCCGGTCAAATCGAAACTGCAGGCCCTGCTGAAGCTCAGGCGTCCTTCCAGACCGGTGGGCGGCGGGTAAGGAAAGCCGTCAGGCCTTCGCGGAAATCTGCTGTCTGAGCCGTCAGGATCTGGTTGCGGTCCTCCAGCGCGATGGCAGCTTCGATCCCGCCCGCATCAAGGTTGATGTTCAGCGCTTCCTTGGAGAGGCGCAGACCGAGCGGCGAGGTGGTGAGCATCAGGTCAATGTCTTCCTGCGCGGCCGCCTCGAGCTCCGCATCCGGAACGACCTGCGCGACGAGGCCGACACGCAGCGCGCGTTCTGCATTGATGAACTTGCCCGTCAGGATGAGTTCAGCGGCCAGCGAAGCACCGACGAGGCGCGGCAGGAAGTAGGATGAGCCGATATCGCAGCCGCCAAGACCAATGCGGATATAGGCGCAGTTCATCCGCGCGCTCTCGCCGGCAATCCGGATGTCGGAAGCCAGCGCCAGCGAGAACCCGCCCCCGCAAGCGGGACCGTGGATCAACGAGATGATCGGCTGCGGACAGCGGCGCATCGCCATCACGATCTCGGCAATCCGGCGCTGGGTCTTGAGGCCGCGCTGCACGCCGCCACCGGTAGCTGTGTCATTGCCGGAAGATTCGTTCTTGAGATCGAGCCCTGCGCAGAATGCCCGGCCCGCACCACGCAGAACGACTATGCGCACATCCTTTCGATCCGCGAGGTCAATGAAATAGTCGCGCAGGTCTTCGATCATTGCCGGGTTCAGCGCGTTCAGCGCATCCGGCCGGTTCAGAGTGACCCATTCGACGGCGCCCCGGGTTTCGACGAGCAGGCGCGGGGCTTCAGTGGCGGTTTTTGTCATGGCGATCTCTCCCTGTTTGTACCCAGTCTGCCCGTGGCCAGCTCTGACGGCCAGACCTCTCGCCGGGGGAGGGGTTGCACCGGGGAAAACATACCGGGAAACTCGAACGAAACGGCAGGAGACCCGGTATGGAACAGGCAGAAGACTTCCGGCAGGAAACGCGAGCGCTGCATGCATTGGTCTCGTCGCTGCCCGTCAGCAGCTATGCCGAACCCACCCAGTTCAAGGGCTGGACCACCGTGGACGTGATCCGCCACCTGCATTTCTGGAACCGGATGGCCCATGCCCAGCTTAGCGATCCGGAAGGTCTCGTCGGCCACCTCAAGGCAATGGCAACACGCGGCATCCCCATGCGGGCCTATGAGGCCGAGCAGCTTGGCCACCTGAGTCCCGAAGCGTTGGTCGCCGAATGGGCAACCTTCGCGGAAGCAACCGCAGACATCTTCGCGACGGCTGATCCCAAGGCGCGCCTCAAATGGGCCGGACCGGACATGAGCGCGCGCTCATCCATAACGGCGCGCCTGATGGAGACATGGGCTCACGGGCAGGAGGTCTACGACCAAGCGGGAAAAGTGAGAAAAAATGAGGACCGGGTGAGAAATATTGTGACCCTGGGCGTCAATACATACGGCTGGACGTACGCCACGCGAGGCGAAAAACCACCGGGATCGATGCCGTATCTGGTGCTTACAGCGCCGTCCGGTGAAATCTGGACATATGGCGAGCCGAGCGACAGCGAGCGGATTGAAGGGCTGGCGGAAGAGTTCTGCCAGGTCGTGACACAGACCCGGAACATCGCCGATACAAACCTCGCGGTGACTGGAACGATTGCAGCGGACTGGATGAGCAAGGCTCAATGCTTTGCAGGTCCCCCGAACCCGCCTCCAGCGCCGGGCACCCGCTTTACCCGCAAGGCCGCCAACGCCTGATCCGGCTGGACAAGCTGCCCGCCATCGTTACGAAACATTCCGGCACAAAGCCTTTCAGGGAGCTCTCCGCCATGTCGATCCTTCTGTTTGAAAAACGCGGGCCGGTTGCCCTTCTGACACTGAACCGTCCGGAGATGATGAACGCGCTGGGGCAGGAGGGCGATGGCCCGGCCGTCACCGCCGTTTGTGCCGAGATCACCGCAGACCCGTCCATTCGTTGCGCCGTGCTGACTGGCGCCGGGCGCGCATTCTCTGCAGGTGGTGACGTCAAGGCGATGAAGGAAAAGCAGGGCGCTTTCGGCGGCAGCCCGGCAGACATCCGTGAAGGCTATCGCCGTAACATCCACATGATCGTGCGCTCGATCTACAATCTTGAAGTGCCGCTGATTTCCGCGATCAACGGCCCCGCGATCGGCCTTGGTTGCGACGTGGCCTGCATGGCAGACATCCGTATCGCCGCAGACACGGCCAAGATGGGCGTAACCTTCCTCAAACTCGGTCTTATTCCCGGGGATGGCGGCGCCTGGCTGCTGCCGCGTCTCATCGGTGCTTCGCGCGCGGCTGAACTACTCTTCACCGGAGACGTGATCGACGCGAAGACCGCAGCCGAGTGGGGCCTCGTTTCCCGCGTTGTCCCCGCGGACAAGCTGATGGATGAAGCGCTGGCACTGGCGAACAAAATTGCCCAACAACCACCACAGGCGCTCCGCTTGGCCAAGACGCTGATGCGGCATGGCACGACCTCGTCCTACGATACGATCATGGAAATGTCCGCGGCTGCGCAGGCGTTGATGCACGAGACGAACGATCACGTTGAAGGTGTCAACGCGATCCTCGAGAAGCGCGCGCCGGTGTTCAAGGGCAATTAGCTGAGCACTGTAGCGGAGCTCGGAACCCGGCAGGGCTCGCGCGGCAAATGACGCGTTGCCATCGGCAAAAAACCTGCCGCGCATTACCGTCCCTGCGCCTAAGTCCCGCTTAGGTCAGGCGACGATTTTCGCGTCGTACAAGGCCTTGATGTCCGCTTCGCTGCGGCCTAGTGCGGCCAGCACTTCTGCCGTGTGCTGACCAGGCGCGGGAGATGGTCCTTTCGGGCCATCGTCCGCACCCGGAAAGCGAACGGGCGACGCCGGCGAAGCGTATGTCGATCCATCTCCCTTTGCGCTGGGCGTTTGCACGATGGCACCCGCGGCGAAAGCCTGCGGGTCTTTCGCAACGTCGGCCAGCGTTTGCACTGGCGCCCACGCAATGGATTCTGCATCGAGGCGCTTTGCGAGATCCGTCATGTCGAACGCGCCAAACCCCGCGTCCAGAATGCCAACCACTTCGGCATTGTTGGCCCGGCGCCCCTTGGCATTGTTGAAGCGAGGATCATTGATCAGGTCTTCGCGCTGGATAACGCGGCAGAGCGGCGCCCAATCTGTTTCTCCTTGCCTTGCGACGATGCAAAACCACTTGTCGTCCTTCGACTGGAAGAAGTTCGAGATTGGCACGTTTTGCTCGCCTCGGCCTTTCGTGGACGCGACACGGCCAAAGAACAGCTGGATCGCGAGATCGGAACCCATCGTGTAGAGGCCTGTGCGGAACAGAGACGCCTCCACGAGGCGGCCCTTGCCGGTGCGCGTTGCCTCGACAAGCGCAGCACAGATGCCAGCAGCTGCGGCGATGGATGTCGTATGGTCGCCGAATGCGGTCCGAAGCGGGAAAGGCTCGGCGCCCTTCGGGATAGTCAGGCTCGCTACCCCGGTGCGGCTCCAGAAGCTTGCGATGTCAAAGCCGGGTCTGTCGGCATCTTCACCTTCAAGACCGTACCCGGTGAGTGAGCAGTAGACGAGTTTAGGATTGAGCGCCCTCAGCGATTCATAGTCGAGGCCGGATCGTGTCAGGCCGCCCGGGCGGACGTTTGTAAGGAAAACATCTGCATCCGCCACGAGTTCGCGGATCAGCGCCTGGCCTTCGGGCTTGCTGGTGTCGATGACGACAGATTTCTTGCCCCGATTGTCGAAGTCAAAAACCGGGTTGTCCTGGATGTCTGTGCCGATGGTGCGGAAGAACAGGCGGATCGGATCGCCGCCGGGTGGCTCGATCTTCGTGACATCCGCGCCCCAGTCCCGCAGGATACAGCCCGCGCCGGGCGCTGCCATGTACGTCGCGTATTCGACGACTTTGATGCCTTCGAGCATGAACGCGTCCTCCTGATGATCAGGAACGGGTTTCACCCGAGCAGATGGAATTGCCAAGGGTTATCGCAGCGGCAGGTTCATTCTGCTTGCGGGCGTTTCGCTGAAGTGGGCAGCGCCGATAGCTGCCGTGACTGGCCGACCCAGTCGTCACGCTCAATCCGGCCCTTGAAGTGGTTCAGCTTGCCGTCGACATACGCAACATCCGCGTCGGTCCACTCGGCTATCTGCCAGAAGTAAAACACCCCAATATCGTTGAGGAGATCGTTGAGCATCGGTCCGACCCCGACAATCTGTTCAAGGTCGTCTGCCGCGCCGAATGCTGCATGTGTCAGGAGGTTCGCTTCGTCGCCCTCGCGGTGGGCAGACTTGATCGCTTCAGTCCGGTTGATCAGCGGCTCCGGTGGAGGAGGAGGGGGCGGCGCGACGGGACGTGCCGCACGGGGCACGGGGCGCGGCTCGAAAACGGCCGGTTGCTCCGGACGTATTCGCAAGTCGAGGTCTGTGCGCGGGGCCTCGCCCCGGCTGCGCAGCATCTGATGGACTGCCGTCAGGCCGTACTCGATAGCTGTAAGGCGATCCTGCAACGCGCCGAGATCAAAAGTCGATTCGATGGAGCGAAGGGCCAGGTCAATTCGCGTATAGTCTGGCTGCGGAGCATTGAGAACGGCGTCTTGGAGGGCAGCGAGACGACGTTCGAGGGCTTCATTGCGGTTCTGGTTGCGCAGTTCGGTGCGAATGGATGCAAGCGAGGCATCCAGCGCGCCAAGTTGGCTGTAGACCGGCTCCAGGTCCACCGGGCGGCGCGAAAGAACATCGAGATCGCTCTCGATGCCAGCCAGCGTACCGATCAGCGTCTCGGAAGACGGACCAGCGGCAAGGCGTGCTTCCAGTGCAGAGAGGCGGGTAACAATGGGACCCAGATCGGGTTCGGGGATCTGCACCTCGCGCACGGCCATTTCGAGAGCCGAAACTCTTTGAAGCACGATATCGAGTTCGGGCTCCCGCGCCTTGGATGCGGTGGCGAGGGATTCGAGACTGCCTGAAATTTTCAAAAGTTCCGGACGGGCATCGAGTTCCTCGATCCGCTGGTGGATCGGCCCCAGGTTCGGTTCGGGAAGCTCCAGATTTTCAACGGCTACCTGAAGTGCGGCAAGGCCGCTGTGTACTGGTCCAAGGTCCGGCTCCGGAAGGCGGATGGCGCCGATCATTTGCTCCAGTTTTGCGAGGCGTGGCTCAATGGCAGCATGAAGGTCGGGCAGACGGGATTCACTCACATGAGTGGTCAGCGCCGTAAGGCGTGTGTTTACCCCTTCAAGGTCAGGCATGCGCAGATTGTCGATGCGAGCGGAGACGCCGCGCAAATGCTGATCGATTGCTTCCAGATGGACGGAGCGAAGCGACGCAATAGCGGCAGAGATTCCGGACACAGATTGTTCGACTGCACCGAGGCGCGCCTGAAGTGCAGCGACATTCTGATCCGGCGCGGCAACGGCGTTCTGGAGTTCGAAAAGCTTCTGTTCGATCGGCTGGAAGTCCGGCTGCGGCGGACGGTAACCGTCAAGCGCCATCTTTAGGGAGTACTCCACATCCTCGCGCGTCAGCGCTTTGCCCTGTGCGAGGAAGGCATCGACCTGCCGGTTCAATTCGGCGTGGGACTCCGTCACGTCCACGAACTTGCGCCGCATCCACCACCACGCAAATGCTGCGCCCATGAGAGCTGCGAGCGCGAGCAGGAAGAAGATCTTTACGAGGAGAAACCACATGGTCAGGCTCCGGAAGAAATTTGTGCAAGTCTGAGGAGGACGCGCTGCGTCATTCGTCAGGCCTCACGATGCGGATTTCGATACGACGGTTCTGCGCGCGTCCTTCCTCGGTCGCGTTGTCACCGATGGGGCGGGCCGGGCCGTAGCCCGTCGCGATCAGCCTTGAAGGCGCGACACCGCGCTGGATAAGCGCCGCACGAACGGCTTCGGCGCGCCGGCGGCTGAGATCCTCGTTGATCGCGGCGCCGCCTGTATTGTCAGTGTGTCCCTCAACGCGCAGGGTGCCGGGGCAATCGGCGGCGGCCCGTGCGGTCAGATCCAGGAGGGCTGCCTTGGAACTGGCAATGCGGTCACTGCCAGGATCGAATTCAATGCGTGAGGCATCGAGGAGGCGCGTCAGTTCTTCTTCACAGGTTTCCACGACCTCTGTTGAGAGGATCTGGATCTCGCCGACCGCGCCATAGTTGAGCCGGGCGGATGCCAGTGCGCGGACAGCGGCGGCCTCGCTCTCGGGCACTTCGCAACGCAGATCGAACAGGAGCGTGTTGAAACTGGCCGTGCCCTTTTTGCACTTTTTCAAAGTCTCGATGCCGCGGAGTGCGACATCACGGAAACCGTCTGGCGACGGTATGCCAATGGCTTCCAGATTGTTTTCGATCTCTTCGATGCGGATGGGGCGATTGGCGTTGGCAGCGGCGAATACCGCATCGCGGGTGGCGATGTCCGGGACGCGGCCATCGAGCGTCAATTTCGGCCCTGAAAGTCGAAAGAGGAATTCCGGTGTATCGGGATCGGCTGCGGTGCCCGCATCCGCTTGGTCGGCGCGCAACTTTCCGGGACCGAATTCGCCCGTTACCCGTGTCACAGGGCGCGCGAGACCAAGCCAGGTTGGCGCTCGGGCGGCGCGGATGGCTGCGAGAAGGCGCTCCCCGGCCTCAGGTGTCGGCGGCATGCCGGTGACATGGACCCACTGGCCGGAAACCCTGATGCTCGCCCAGCTGGCGTCAGAGCTGGACGCTGCCTGTTCTGCGGCCTGCCGCACAACCCGCTCCACGCTGTGCGGCGCAAAGGTAGTCCAGCAAACCAGCAACAGGAGGACAAGACCGACGACTGGCAGAAGACCGTAAGGCACGAATGGCAAGCCATCGCCGGCGGCAACTCGGAACCGGCGAACGCGGCGCATAGCCGTTTCCCTGCGCGCCTCCGTTTCCAGGCTCATGTCCATTCCCTTCAAGGATATGTCGCCCCGCGACAGGGCGCTCCCCCAATCCTGTCTCAAAGTAAAGCCATAATAGAACTGGCGCAGCAATACTTTGCGCTGTCTTCCAGGGCGCAGCGCGCAGATTGCTTCTATCGCCTGGTAAAACCCGGCCATTCGCTCGCCACAGGCGCGAATTCTCGGGCTCTCAAAGCGGTGCGTTACCAATTCACAAGCAAGCGGATAAGCTTCGTAACGGGCCTTGAAGCCGTCATTTCAGCTTCATGAACTGTAGTTCCAAGCATAGTTCGCGCGAGAGGCGAGTAATTGCTTCCGCAGCACTTGAGATCAGTGCGTTTCCTGTCGGCTGAAAGCAATCGACAGGGGGTTGGCCTCGTAGATTCTGAGCCCATCGCACCAGAGAGATCCGCGTGCAGTGGCAAGGACTCGATGCGGAGAAACGTCGAGGGATAGGACTTCAATCACGGTGGTCACCTCGCGCTTTTCGGGTGTTACCTGGCCGCGATAGGACCACTTCACCCGCTCTCCGATCGCAGGCGTCTCAGCTGTCATTCCCTTGAGTGCTGTTGCGGGCACCTTCAGAAGAACAGCACGCATCAGAAGCTGCTCAAGCGCATCGAGCCCCAGAGATCCGGGCTGCACCGGATCGTTGAAGAAGTGCGCCTTGAAGTACCATGCAGATGGATCGACCGCCTGCCGGCCTCGAATGAGACCGAGACCGGCGCTGCCACCCGTGGGGTCGAAGTAATCTGCGCGGTCGAGCATCCGGAGTTGACCCGAAGCGAGGCGTGGATCGCGAGGCGAGATGTCCGGGCCGGATGGCGGAAAAGCGAGGTAGCCGCGATCATTTTCAAGGACCGGCAACCCGGCCTGACGGATCAATGCGGCGGCCGGGAAGAAGCCGAACTTTGTTTCGAGCTCCATTACAGGCTCCCCCGTCTTCAGCCGGGCCACCACATTGAACGCCACCAGCGTCATCGGGCCTACTTTCGAGAAGCTTGAAAGGGTCGTCCCTACACAGATGGTTCCGTCGACGGGACGGATCATGCGGTGGATTTTTCCGTCGCCCTCGAGGTTGCGGAACCGGTCGCCCCCCTCCAGCGCAAAGCCGCAGTGGCTCGCCAGCCAGCCACAGGGTTGAAGGATGATCTCGTTGAGAACGGCGAAGGGCATTGAGCCGGAGTTATTGTCCGCGAAATACCAGGCATCCAATGGAATGTCATATTCTGCGGCAATTCTGGCGCCCACTTCTTGCACGCCGGGCCGCGTGGATACGTCCGTGACGCGCGTCATCACGTGGTACGGAGGTTGAGGCAGGCGCGGCACACGGCCGCCTTTGTCAAACCGATCATACATCGCGCCAAACGCAGCGGAAGGCGGTCCATTGGCGCAGTCTAACAGAGCTTCCTGATCACCCCGGCTTTCTTGCAGGGGGCCGACGCGGATCGGTGCCGCAGAGACCCGCGGCGCCGGCCAATTGCGCCGGAGCTGGATTCCGAAGCGGGGACAGTAGAAAACCTTTCGGCCGTCCGAACATGCCAGAAGCGACGCAAAAACTTTCGGCGTCTCGCCCGGTATGACCTCGTCGATAAAAACTTCGTAGGTAATGTCATGATCCTTGTCGGGGATCACCTGGCCTCTGCAGATGAACTTGGCCGTTTCGCCCGGTACTGGCTCGAACACATACCCGTCGCGCTCCTGCGTGAGGCCCAGCGCAGCCGCGTAGAACTCAAGCGCCTGAACAGCTGCTTCCGCCATCAATGTTCCCGGCATGCAGGGGTCATTGTGGAAATGGCCCTCGTAGAACCAAGCATCGGTCGCCACCCGCGAATTGGCGCGCAGGTAGCCGCGGTTCCACGGGCCGCCCTCGGGATCGAATGCACTGACGCTGTCAAAGAAGTTAAGCTTTCCGGCAGGCAGGTGCGCGGGGAACGACTGTGCGGCGCACAGCTCAAAACCTTCGCCGAAGCATCCGAAAGCGTCGCCAGATCGGAACGCCAATACATCTGCTTCGGTGAAGGCCCGCTTCGTACTGGCCCGGCTCGTATCGATCGGCGCGGCGTCTGGCGTTGGCGGAGGGGACATCTTTGCGTCCCATGCCACCCCTTTGCCGGAGGCAAGTTCGCCGTCTGTGAAGAACCCCGCCTGACCCTGACGGACCGAGAAGGCCGGTCGTCCGTTGACGGAACAATCATACTGGAAGAAAAACATGCGCACGCCGGCAAAGGTCGCGTGCTGTGTGATTTCAATCTGGAACTTCAGCGTGTCTCCGGCCAGAGGCAGGCCACCTTCATGGAATGTGATCTCGCAGCCGAGCAGTCGGTAGACCCGCTCGCTCTGGTTCTTCAGGTCAGCGCCCATCCAGCCGATCAGGGTGAGGTCGGCCTGTCCGCATTCAATTAGCGGACCAGGGCGAATTCGGCCGCCCTGCATATACCAACTGTCCGGGGATAGATCCGTCTCGGTCCAGACGACTCCGGCGCCTTCAACGCCCGCTTCGGCATCAATGCCCGTGATGCGGTCGACCAACAGGAGCGGTGCAGCGGGCAGACGCACCTGCCGCGCGTACTGGTCTTGCGCCTTGAAGTGTTCTCCGAAGAACGCGGACATTTCACCGCGTGCAGAAGCCGCAACAGCTTCCCGGTCCCACGACTTGCCGCACGGGTGGCGCGGCGCAAGGGGCGTCAGGCCGGACAGAATGCTCGTGGGCGGTGGCAGTCTGGCTGACCCTGTCCCTGGCGGGGGCGGGAAGGGGATATGTCCGGTTGGTACTCTCTCGCGAACTTGCGACGGATAAACCGGCGGAGGAAGAGCAGGTGCTGCGGGCAGGCCGCGCGTCACGTGGCGCTTCGGTGGCAGGGCAGGCGCGGGTGGATGCGCTGGTCGTGAGACCTTGTAGGACGGAGCGTGGCGCCAAGGGTTGGCGCGAGCAGCATCGAGACGCGCCGCGATACGGTCCACACGGACAGGGTATCCATGCGCAAAGAGCGTAGCTGCCAGTTCGGCTACCTGCGTTAGTTCTGCATTCTCGACGCGATCCGTTGCGACGGCGAGGTGAGGCTTGCCGGCGAGTATTTGCGAGATGCTTTGTGTCAGCGTATCGCGCGGGCCAAGCTCCACGAAGGTACGCACGCCGTCTTTCCATGCCTGCCGGATCGTGGACGGGAAATCGACGGTAGCGACGGCTTGGCGGGTCAGCATGTCTGCGACACGCGCCTTGGTCGGCACATAGGCACCATTGATGGCGTTCGCGTACAGACGCACGTTGCTGGTCCGCGAAACGGGCCGCGTGTGCAGCTCTCGCCACTTATCCTCGAACGGCTTCATCGCTTTCGCGTGCACGACCAGATGCTGATGCATCAATGTGCCAGAGCCTGGCCCGACGCGTTCGCAGAGGGCGCGGCAGGTTTCTGCCGGGCCACCGATCATCATGTCATCGTCCGTGTAGATGATCGTGATTTCAACGTTCGGAAAGGATTGAATCTCTTCGCGGACCCGGGCTACAGGCGCGCGTATGCGCCAGTTGGTCCAGTCGGAGGGGACGTTGGGACCCCACGCTTCGCCTGCAGTTTCGAATGCACCACCGAGGTGGCGCTCGTACATTGCCGCAGCCTGAATATCGTCGAGCAGGCCGCCCATATCCTTCCAGTAACCGAAAGCAAAAAGCGCGTTGCTTTCGCCGAGCGACAGGCCAATCGCGGCGTCGGGCTTCAATTCCAGCACGTCGCGCAGCAGAATCGCGTGTGCCTGAGTAACCAACGAGACCGCGCACAATTGTTCGTACTCGGAGAGCGACGCCTTGGCGAGTAGTGGCGTCATGGCCTGGGCTTTGGGTAACTTGCCGAGCGCCTCCGCCACCTCTGGAAACGCCATGAGCAGCCCGCGTCCCATTCGGGGATAGGATGCGGCGGAACCCGTAAGCGTGAAGGCGAGTTCACCTTCAGGCTCACATTCGCCGTACCAGAAACCTGTACCTGACGGCGTAGATTTGCTCTCAAGCGAAGTGATTACAGCTGCCACCTTGCCCACAAGGTCGGTGTCGTCTTTCGCGAGAACCGCTATCCGGACACGGCCTGTGCCGCCTAGCTTACGTGACTTCAGACGTTGGATGAGCCCGCTGCGCGTTGCTGCAGCGGCGTAGAAAAGATGCGGCACCGGGCGAAGCATGTCTGGCGTTGGAACAGATGCCGCTGGCTCAACTCTGAGACGCGCTCCCTGAGCGAGGTCGGAACCTTGCGTGCCGAAACCGGCAGACGTGGGCGCATTGGTCAACGAAACGGCCGCGCCAACGCCAGACAGTTGATGTGACCTTGCCGACAGACTGATCGACACAGCGAGATCAAACAGTCCGGATGTTACCGGCGCTCGTCCGTATACCGACGCTATTGCCGGAATCTCCGTGCTCCCGGCATCGCTTCCCCATTCAATGCTGCCGAGGGTTGCGTAGATGCGATCGCCGGCGGCCACGGCATCCGGCTTTCGTTTCAACGCCAGGGCAACGGCCCGGTCTGCCGCGTCATCTGCAATTGGCGTAGTTCCGGCAAAATTTGCCGCCGATACGACCGCGAGGTCGAGCGTGCGAGCGTGAAGCGCCGCGAAGGCAACATCAATGGCAGCGAGGCCCGAGCTTTCTTCTGCAGCCACGGCGAAGCCCTGTCCGCGGAAATCCTCGCTGGAGGTGATCCGGTTGGCGGCCATGTTGGCCATGGCACCCAGCACATCAGCAGCGACGAGAGGCGGCGCAATGGCGTCAAGAGTGGCGTCATCATTGCGGCCAGATGCAAGCAACTCTGATTTGATCCGCTCGCGGATCGGCCAGCGCGCGGAATCATCTGCGCAGCGCAGGCCTGCAAAGACCCCGCATTGTTCCGGCGGCGGTTTGCTGACTCCCTCCAAGGCCATCTGCGCAACGTCCAGGATGGCTAGCTGATGCGCTTCAGCCCGAAGCAGATCTGACGGCGGAATACGCGCCTTGGCCGGGTCTGCCCCGACAGCTTCTGCGCGAATTGCTGCTGAAACGGGCGCGTTCATGAGGCGGCGAAGGACGCTGCGTTCGCCCCGGTCTGCCCCGGTCAGCAGCCCTATGCCGACTACAACGATCTCGTCTTGCTTAGCCGGCTCTGCCGTATGTCCGTTCACAAGCCCGCGCACAGGCTCGTAGGCTTCGAGGACAAGGTGTGAATTGTTGCCGCCGAAACCGAAATTGCTGATTGCTGCGCGACGGGGTGCATCCCCATTTCGTTCCCAACGGCGTCCAGCCGCGAGTGGCCGGAAGGCAGAGGCGGTCAGCGAGTTGATGAGAGGACCGTCGAGCGGCGTAGCTGGCAAGATTTCTGCGTCGAGCGATGCCGTAAGCTTCAGCAGGCTCGCAAGCCCCGCAACAGTGATCAAGTGCCCGGTGTTTGCTTTCAGCGATCCGATCGGAACTTCGCGCGCTGCGCCGAACACAGTCAGAGCCGACTGGATTTCGACACTGTCGCCTACCGGGGTCCCCGTCGCGTGACACTCCAGAAAGTCAATCGATCCGGGCTCAATTCCCGACATGGCATAGGCGCGGCGCATTGCCTCCGCCTGTCCTTCGGGATCGGGCGCGAGGAACCCTTTGCGGCGGCCATCATTGGACAGGCCGATGCCCCGGATGATGCCGCGCACCTTGTCCGTCTTGCGGACATCAGACAGGCGCTTGAGCACGACCGCCGCCGCGCCTTCCGAAGGCACGAGACCGTCTGCGCCCTGGATGAAGGGGCGCGACCTGCCGGTGGGGCTGAGCGCTTTCAGCGCATCAAATCCTATATGCAGGATCAGATTGTCTGCGGCGTTGACTGCAGCAACAACGGCAATATCGATCTGCCTGCAGGCAAGTTTCCGGCAGGCAATCTCGAGTGCGTAGAGCGAAGACGCACATGCAGCGTCAAGGGCGAATGCGGGCCCTTCCGCACCGATCATCTTCGCGATCATCCGGGCGGGCATGCCTGAGTTGAACGCATCCGTCAGCGGACGATCTGACTTTCCGGTCCGCCAGACATCCTCGGCATGATCAACCTTGCCGCGACTGGGATAGCAGAGATTTGCGAGGATGACGCCCCGGCGATCGGTGCGGATTCGATTTATGCCGCCAACGGAAGACCATGCCTGCCACGCTGACTGAAGAGACCAGCGGTGGACCGGATCGAGCGCGTGTGGATCGATGCCGTCCAGAACTGCCAGCCCCTCATGCGCAGCCTGAGACTGGTCCACCCGGCCGGACACGTAGACCCGCGCCTGCGCGCCGCCGTCGCTCAGTCCGAGTTCGGCAGACGTGACTTGGCGTGTGACAACCTTCCGCTCTCTGACAATATCCCACAGCTCGGCTGGCGTGTTCGCGCCGGGCAGGATGCACGCTTCAGCGACGATGGCAATCGGTTCAAACGTCCTCATGCTGCGGCCCAAGCCTCGCCCACAACCAGTTCGACCTGATCACGCGAGCCGTTGAGGAGTTCTGTCGCAAAGATGCGGGCACCTTCGTCGATCGGGATCAAGGGAATGCCTTGTGCCTCGAAATGGCTGGCAAGCGTGCCATCCACCATTCCGCCCGCCCACGGTCCCCAATGGAATACCTTTACGCGCGAATCCGGCAGCCGCACTGAGAGCGAACGACCCGCATCGGCAAGGATGGAGTTTGCCATCGCATAGTCCGATTGGCCCTTGTTGCCAAAGAATGCCGCTGCCGACGAGAAGAATCCGATGTGTCGCAAGCTTGGCAGGTCCAACGCGCCGAGGATATTGATGAGGCCGCCAACCTTGGGCGCAAACACCCGGCGAAGTTCGGCCTCTGTCTTGTCGGCTGCAAGTTTGTCCGCAAGTACGCCCGCACCATGGACCCAACCCGTTATCGCGCCCCACCTTGATTGCGCTTTCCCCAGCACCTGGGCCACCGACGCGACGTCGCCTGCATCTAGGGGAATGTACTCTGCCGTCGCACCCGTCGCCCGGATCGCGGAAAGCGTTTCCCGGATTTCGCTCCCGGCAAGGAGATTGCGGGCAGTACGGTCGATCTCGGCTGGCGAAAGGCGTTCGCCCTTTTCACGGCTACGTCCGACCAGCAGCCCGCGCAAAGTCTTCAGGTCATCGGTGACCGGAAGGCCCTCTGGCCACGGAGTCTCGGCTGACCGTCCAGCCAGCAGGATAGTCCCGCCGGCTCTGCGCGCCAGTTCGATGGCACACGCGGCGGTCACACCACGCGCCCCGCCAGTGACAAGCCATACGCCGTAGCCTTTTTCGTCGAGTTCTGCTGCCGGCTTCACGTACTCGTCTGCATACGGCACGTAGTGTGCGCCCGTCTGGTCGATGATGCCGTCGGGATAACCCTCCAGCAAGGCTCGAATAACCAAGTGGGTCGCGCCCTCCGGCGTGGTCCAGGCAAAGGCCTGCACCTCGGGCCATTCTTTCCGAAGTGTCCGGCTAAGCCCTTCGAGGCCGGTCAGTGTGCCAGAATTCTGAAGGAACACGAGGACGCTGCCGCTTCGCCGCGCCGCATTGGCGCCGCCCAACGCCGCCCAATGCCGGACTTCGGGGGTATCTGTTGTGAGGCCTTCGGTGAATACAACTGCATCAGCCGAGCCGGAAGGCAGCGGCGTTGTGCGAACGCGAAACCCTTCCGCTGCCAGTCCTGCAGCAATCGCAGCGGCATTAGCCGGCTCGGCATCGGTTACTTCGACGAGGCTCCCGGGCGCCAGGCAAAATGCTGGCGCGCCTTGACCGGATATCCAAACGACAGGCCGCACCGCGCACCGATAAGGCGCGGCATCAGCGCTGGGCAGATTGGGACGATGGGAAGCCCGTGTCTCCCCCTCATCCCTCAGCCGAAAAAATCAGCGATCTTCCGAATGGTGCGCAGTTCAGCCAGGTGTTCCGGATCAACTTCCGGAAGCGAGGGATACTTGTCGCGAAGAGAGGAGAGGATTTCGACCTGTTTGATCGAGTCGACTCCGAGTTCCCCCTCGAGATCCATGTCATCCTCGAGCATGTCCGGCGGATAGCCGGTTTTCTCGGCGATCAGCGCACGGATGACATCTGACGAAACCGCAAGCGCAGAAGATGCAGGCGCAGATTTTTCCGGTGCAGCAGGTGCCGCCATAGCTGGGGGCGCAGCGGCCAAAGCCGGCGACGCAGCGTCGATCATCGCCGCTATGGCAGAGATGGTGCGCAATTCGACCAACCGCTCTGGCTCGATCTCCGGAAGGTGGGGCAGACGATCTCGCAATGAGGACAGGATTTCGACCTGTTTGATAGAATCTACGCCAAGTTCGCCCTCAAGGTCCATGTCGCCGTCAAGCATGTCCGGCGGATAGCCCGTCTTTTCGGACACAATCGCACGAACAATTGCGGCCGCGTCCAAGGCAGGTGCTGTAACAGCCGTGGGCTTAGGAGGCGCCGCCTTTGCAGGCTGAGCAGCGGGCGCGGCAGTCTTGACGGGCGCGGACGAAAACACGTGAGCGCCTTCGGCGCCATTCGGTTTTGCCGTTGGCACACTATGCACCGCCGGCGCAGGCGCAGCAGGCGGCGGGACAAATGCAGGTTGCGCCGCGGCCGCACGGGGCGGTTCGATCAAGCGCGGCTCTGCAGGCATGGCGCTGGCCTGGCCAAGCAGCACAGCGGCGGCATTGAGATAAGCTTTGTGCCCCTCCGACATCGCATTGAGGTAGTCCTGGTGGCGATGGGACACTTCCTGCCAGATCCGCTCGACGGACGAGGACACACCGTTTGCAGGCGAAGAGTGGACAGCCGCCGGCGTGGGGATGACAGCGTTCCGGTCGTTCTGATCGGGCATGGAGTGTTCAGTCCTCTGAGGAATCGGAGTTGAGGTTGTAAGGTGCTTTGCGGCAACGGGTTCTGCATTCAGGTTTGGCGGTGCCCGCCCTGCAGCGCCGTCTTTTGGTGGATAGGGACGGTCATGGTTTGCGCCGGTCAGGTATACGGCGTGTTTTGAGGGTGCGGCCTTTGGCTGCGGAGGAGGCGCATCGGCATACAGCGCGGCTAGGTCCACAGGGATGCCCGCAACAGCCAACGCCCCAACACCGGCAAGGAACTGTGCCAAACCGTTGGTCCGCTTGTTATCCAGTGAGAAGACCGAATAGTCGCGCGACCCAAGCGTATCGGAGACCAGACCCGCAACGACATTGCCAGGCCCGACTTCCACGAAGATGCGCGCGCCAGCGGCGTACATCGCTTCGATTTCTTCGCGAAACAGGACCGGAGAAGCAATCTGGGACGACAGGACGCTGGCAAGTTCCTTCGCAGTGGCCTTGTAGGGCTGCGCGGTCGCGTTCGCATAGACGGGAAGCGAAGGCCGCTTCAGGCGTAGGCCCTCGAGCGTTGCGCGGAAGGGCGCGACTGCGGGCTCGACGATACCAGAGTGGAATGCCGTCGCGACCGGAAGACGTTTGGCCTTGATGCCTTCTTCGGCGCAACGGCGCTCCGCCTGCTGAATGACGCTGACCGGACCAGAGAGCACAACCTGGCTCGGCCCATTGTCATTGGCGATGACAAGCCCGCCACCGATTGTGCTGACGAGCGATGCAATCCGGCTCGCTGGGCACTGAACGGCAAGCATCGCTCCCTCGGTCGTCTCGGCAGCCTTTGCCATTTCACGGCCCCGCGCGGCCGCAATCGTCAACGTCGCTTCCACGTCGAACGAACCGGCATGGTGAAGCGCCATGATCTCGCCAAAGCTATGGCCACCAGTCATGTCGGCTTCAATGCCAAGATCTTCGAGCAAAGCGAGATGGGCAAGAGCAACCGCGGCGATCGCAGGCTGGGCATGCTGCATCTGGGTCAGGCGTTGTTGCTGGTCGCCGAATTCCACCTGGTCGAAGGCAGCAGGTGGGAAGGCAAGCTTGTGAAGCTTCAGGGGGCCGGTCACGGCATGGCTGGCTGCGAGATCCCAAATTTCCCGGGCGGCGGCGAAACTCATTGCCAGATCCGATCCCATGCCGGGATACTGGCTGCCCTGACCCGAAAACAGGAAGGCAATCTTGCCGGGTTCAGGCGCAAGCAGCGAAGCCGAGCAGCCTTGCGGCAGCGGCGCCTTGCCGAGCGTACCATCGGCAATCTGCGCGGCAATCCGGCTAGCTTTCGCCGCTAAATCTTCCGCACTTGTTGCGACAATGGCTGCGCGCGCCGGCGCTTTGGGGGTGAACATTGCATGGGTCGATGATGCCGCCGCAGCGAAAGCATCCTCAGCAGGCGGAGCATTGGCAAGTGCATTTAGCGCGGCGGCGAGCGCGCCGGCATTGTCTGCGGCCAACACAAACAGTTCAGCCGGATGTACGCGCGGCGCCTTGGCAGCATTCGCGCCAACATATTCTTCCAGCGTCACATGGAAGTTTGACCCCCCGAACCCAAAAGAACTGACAGAAGCCCGCCGGGGTCGCGATGACGCGCTGATCCAGGGGCGCGCTTCTGTATTGACGTAGAAACAGGCGCTGTCCCGGATGGCTTCTGCGGGCTCTTCGATCTTGATCGTCGGCGGCAGCACCTTGCGGCGCAGGGACTCAACAGCTTTCAGAAGGCTGGCTGCGCCTGCCGCCGCCTTGGTGTGTCCGATCTGGGACTTTACGGATCCGACCGCGCACCAGGGGCCTTCGCCCTTGTCTGCTTCACCGAAGACGAGATGCAGCCCTTCGATCTCGGCGCGGTCTCCGGCCTTGGTCCCGGTGCCGTGCGCCTCGACGAGGTCTACGGCGTCAGGGCCATATCCCGCTTGTTCATAGGCGCGGCGCAGGGCGCGGGCCTGTCCGTAGGGGAGGGGCGTGTAAATGGCCGTCCCTTTACCGTCTGAGGCGCCGCCAATGCCGCGTATGACTGCATGGATCCGGTTTCCGTCGCGTTCGGCATCTTCGAGCCGGCGAAGCGCCAGCATCCCGATGCCTTCGCCGAGCATCGTTCCATCCGAATTCTTCGAGAATGGACGACAATCCCCCGTGGGCGACAGAGCCGGTGTTTTCGAGAAACACATGAACATCAGGATGTCGTTCAGCGCGTCGACACCGCCCGTTAGTACCATGTCGGAGTCGCCGGCTCGCAATTCATGCAGCGCAATCTGCAGCGCCGACAGGCTAGACGCGCAGGCGGCGTCCGTCACATAGTTACTTCCGCCCAGATCAAGACGGTTGGCAATCCGGCCCGCCACAACGTTGCCCAGCAAGCCCGGGAAAGTGCTTTCCTTCCACTCCGCATAATGGTTCTCGATCCGCGCCGCGATGGCCTGCACGTCCGCTTCGGCCAGCCCTGACTGGCGCAGGCCGTTGACCCATGCGGGACGCTGCAGACGACCGGCCATGTGTGCCGTCAGTTCAGTGGCCGAAGCGACGCCGAGAATGACGCTCGTCCGTGAACGGTCAATCTTGCCGCCGCTGTCACGTTCGGCATCGTCCAGCGTCATCTTGGCGGCGATCAGCGCCAGAAGCTGGGCTGAATCCGTGGTCTGCAACTGCGCGGGCGGAATGCCAAAGGCCAGCGGATCGAATGCGACCGGCGAGAGGAAGCCGCCCCGGCGTCCATACGTCTTGTCGGGCGTTGAAGGGTTCGGATCGTAGTAGTCCTCAAGCAACCAGTGGGTTGCGGGGGTATCACTCAGGAGGTCACGGCCTTCGAAGATGTCTCGCCAGAAACCTGTCGTGTCGCCGCGCCCAGGAAAGATCGCACCCATGCCGACAATTGCGATCGGCTCGGCTCTGCGTCTGGACTCTGCGGGCAGTCGATCAGTCATGAAATTTACTCGAACAGGCGCGGTGTATATGAAAAGTACTGCGGCGGCACGGCAATGCCCGCAGCGCGAAGCTGGCCAGCGCGCGTGACGCGTGCCGCGCCTTCAAGCAGGTTAAGGGCGATCTGGCGAACCGTGCGCGCCTCTGCAGGCTCCAGCGCAGTGCCGGCAACCCATTCATTGAAAGCGCCCATCGCCGGCCCGCACCAGATCTGATAGTCCGCCGTGCGGCCAGGTGTCCCTTCACGTGCCCATTGCGCACCTTGAAAAAGATAGCGCCGCGCAACCAGCGCCAGGCGTTTGTTGGCATCCGTCTCCGCACGGGCCGCTTCCGCAGGATTTACACGCTGGATGTAGGCGCGCGTCTCTTTCCAGGCGGCCTCGAAGGGCTCGCCGAGGATATCATCGATCCATTTGCGGTCCGCTGGCGGCAGAGTCTCATATCCAGCACCACTGCGATAGAAGCCGTGCAGCTTGCGCCCGCGCATCGCAAACAGCGTGCCCCGTTTCAGTACCTGTACTTCCACGCCCTGTTCAAACATGTCTGCGGCCGGCGCCATCGCAACATCCGCGGGTCCGGCCTTGCACAGCAGTTTGCGGCCGGCCTCCGACAGGCCGGATTCCACTGCGCTCTGGTTCACTGACCCGGTCAACACATAGGCGGCGCCCATCTGATAGGCGGCGGCAACCGATGCTGGTGTCGCAATCCCTCCTGCCAAACCGATCCGCACTGCGCTTTCGTCAAACCCATACTTTGCTGACACACGGGCGCGGGCCGCGCTGAGCGAGCTGAACAAGACCGCGGCCGGGCGATTGTCTGTATGGCCACCTGAGTCGGATTCAGCCGTTATGTCCGCCGCAACAGGAACGCGCGCCGCCAGTGTCGCCTGCGCGTCGGTGATCTTTCCGGCATTGACGAGTTCGCGAAGCATCTTTTCCGGGGCAGGTGCCATGAACGGCTCGGCCACTTCGGCACGCGAGACTTTCGCGAACACGTGGTTGCGGCGGCGGATGTTGCCACCTGCCGCGCGTTCAAGGCCGAGTGCCGTGTAGCGCACCACGTCAGCCGTCAGTCGCATGAACGCGGACGCAGACACCCGGTGCACGCCTTCCTTGAGGAAGAGATCAATGATCGCGGCCTCTTGGCCGGGCTCCTGCGGGGAATGGATCAGGTTTGCGCCCCACGATACATTGCCGTTTCCGACGCCTGCGCGGATCTCTTTGATCCCTGCTCCAATTTCCTTCAGCGGCAGGCCCGCGCTTCCGTAAAATCCCAGGCAGCCAGCCTTCACCGCTTCGACAACCATGCGGGGCGTTGCAATTCCGCGCGCCATTTCGCCGACGACATAGCTGAAACGGGCAGGATGCTCTCCGAGAAACGCACGGTCGCCCAGCCATTCGGGGTAAATGGGGGGAAGACGCGAAGCGCTGCGGCCGGGCGGCGCATCATCCCCTACGGCGACCAGCGAAGGCACGCCCTGTTCGTCATACGCAAGCCACGCAGCTGCACGCGGAGACTCGACGGCTCTTTTCAAGAGATCCGGCACGCGATGTTTGCCCTTCTGGCTCGGCCCGTTCTGGAAGCCTCTCATCTGCGTTCATTAGAAGCGCAAAGGAAAGCCACTCAACGGAAATTACCTAATTCCAGTTCATTCAATAGCGAGCGCCTTTAGCCTCCACAACTTCAAATCGTAATCGTGTGGTTAACATCTACGCGTTGAGCCATAACCACGATTCCTAAATCCGGAATCCGAAATCCGGCGGCGCGGTGAAATGCACCTTGCCGGAATCCATTGCCCGGAATAGACGGGCGGCGTCACTGGGGAGTAGCCAGTCGCCTGAAAGGGCGAGCCATCGCGTCAACATACTCGGTCGAGAGGCCGTGGTGCGGTGGAAACGGGAAACCGTTTGGGCGAGACCACTGGCATCTTCTCTTCGCTCAGGGTTGGGCGGCGAGATTGATGTCTGTTGGTTCCTGAACGCCGCCCGACCCGGAGATTGCATCATGGAAGCTCTTTTTACGTCGACAGCCGTCGTTGCCCTCGCCGAGATCGGCGACAAGACACAGCTGCTCGCAATTGTCCTTGCAACGCGATTCAAGAAGCCGCTGCCGATCATCGCAGGCATACTGGTCGCCACGCTTGCCAATCATTTCCTGGCGGCTCTCGTAGGATCTCAGGTCGCTTCGATACTGGACGGTCAGTGGTTCCGCTTCCTGATCGCGGCATCCTTCATCGTTATGGCGGCCTGGACCCTGATCCCGGATAAGCTCGATGACGACCCGGAGCCAGAACCGGCGCGGTTCGGCGCCTTCGTCGCGACCACCATTGCATTCTTTCTGGTCGAGATGGGCGACAAGACACAGATCGCCACCGTTGCCTTGGGCGCCCGCTTCCATGACGTCATTTCCGTAACCACCGGCACGACCCTCGGCATGATGCTCGCCAACGTTCCGGCAGTCTTCCTGGGCCACGAATTGCTCAAGCATGTGCCGTTGAAAGTCGTCCGCTTCATTGCCGCCGGACTGTTCCTGGTCATTGGTCTCTGGGTGCTCGCGCAGACCGCGGGCTGGATCTGATGGCGGAGGAGGAGGGCGCCATCCAGGGACAAGCGTATTCGTATATCCTTGATTTTATGTGCGTTTGGAAATCAAAGCGTAGCGATATGTGCAGCAATTTGTGTAGCAAATCAGCGGGCCATGAGGCTCATTGCATGCCTTAGCCTGACGCAATAAAGCCGCGACCCACAAAAATTGGTCCGATATTCGTGGGGCGGCTCACACGCACCTAGCGTCAACGCACATACAAAAATGGTCCAAAACCCTGGAGCCGGTCAGCAAAAGCTCCTCACGGAATGACGAGCTTTCAGTTCCGCTTTGAATATATTCTTTCTGATTCTTTGGACAGTTTGGGCGGGAGGCGGGAAACCATTACTTTGTCGTTGGCACAAAATGGCGAAAAGAGTTCGACGAATGAAACGGATATTAATTCATCCAACTTTTCCGACCCAACTTCAAAGTGCTCTTCTAGAAAGTCCAAAATGTCAAAAATCGGTAGGTCTGCGTCGACTTCAGAATGCACTTTGTTACTTGTTTCCGTCATGATCTGAGCGAGAGACGCTAAAAAGATGTGAGGAAGTAGAACTCGATTGTCTTCCAAATGCTCATCGAGCAACGACTGCAATGTTGGAAATCTTTCTACTAGGGATTCGATAAAATTCGTCTCCACCTGACTCATGGCCCCGTTCCCAATGCTTGAATTAGATCGTCTCGCAAACTCTGTGCAATAAGCCTTTCTCTGTAAGGGGCATTCGGATTTGCACTTAGCCAGTTTTCAAGCGCCCGAACACTTTCAGTTCCTTTTTGTAGGTGGCTCTTTCCACCGGTAGGCAATCCAGTCAGCCTTTCATTGCGAATTGCGTCTGCAGTCGTGCCAGTACCTACTCGATTGGGGTTGGTGGTGCCCTTGTAAAGATTGTTGATTATATTCTGCAGCTTTTGGGATCCCACTAACGGCGTAGGTAGAACATCGCCTTTTCCGCCACCGAATCCACCTCCACCCCCTCCGCCGAAGCCCTTGCCACCCCCTCCGCCGAAGCCCATTCCATCGCCGCCGCCAAAGCCCTTTCCGCCGCCGAAACGCAATCCGGGAATTTTTGGCCCGGGAAGAAAGATAGTTGGGTCAGAAGCAGCGGCGCCAAATCCCGCTTCTGAGGCTTCTCCCAAGTCAGGGCGCTGCCGCCGACACCAAACCTGGTCGTAGAGGCTATTTGCCGTAGCCGTCGCGAGAGTAGTGGCCAAACCATAGAATATTCCGCCGAGCATACCTCGTCCTAGGCGGCCTTCATTGTCCGTACCGTTCAAAGGATCCTGCCCGACATATCCGTACAAGGACTGTCCACCGGCGAGCCCGAGCGGATCGGCCTCCAGATACCGCCCGAGGCTGGCGTCATAGGTGCGGTGCCAGTTCTGGTAGAGACCGGAGCCTGCTTCGTCCCATTGCCCGAGGAATCGGGCGTCTGGTTCGGGACCGGCGCCGGTAGATGTCACCAGTTCTCCGAACGGGGAGAGCTCTCCGCGCCAGGCGACCGACCCGCCTGCATCCGTCACAATCAGCGGCTGGCCGAGCGGCCCGGTCTGGATGTAGTGAAGCGTGCCTGCACCATCGACCTGCCCGACAAGGCGGTCATCCATCCAGACATACTCCTGAATGACAGCTCCGGTCGCGCCATCGTACTCACCGATCAGGCGGCCATCGGGCAGGAACACGAAATGGCTGACCCCGCTGGTCGTGCTTCGCCGGACGCGGTGCTCAAACGCATCGTAAGCAAACTCCGCTTCAAGCGTGCTGTTCCGGGTGATTGCCGCAAGGCGGCTCGCTTCGCTGTAGGTGTAAGCCGTCGCCGTGCTGCCAGCTGTTTCGGACGCAATGTTGCCATCCGGCGTATGCGTGAACGTGCTGAGCGGGGCACTGAGGTCGGAAACCGTGTCCGACAATTTGTTGCTGCCGCCCGGGTAGTTGTAGCTTGCCGAGCTGAGGAAGCTGCCCCCGGAGAACTGTTCTTCCAGCACCCGGTTGCCAACTGCGTCATAGGTCCATTCAACTTCGCCCCAAGCGCCGGTTGCACGGCGCAGACGCCCGTCCAAGTGATAGGTGTAGGCTGCGCTGGCGGAAGGCGTCACAGCGTCTGCAATGCCCGTGACACGGCTGTTGGCGTCATAAGTGTAGGTCTTGTCGAGAACCGAGCCGCCGGAGTTGGTGAGGTGAATTCGGCTGGTTCTGTACGAGGCGTCATTGTCAATTGACGCCGTGACGCCATTGCCGAACACATATCCCGAAAGCGGGCCGAACGGATCGTAGGTTGCAGATGCAACCACGGACTGGAGCGTGCCCATCGCCGCCGGCCGCGTTCCGATGCTCGTTGTACGGCCCGCACTGTCAAAAACGTATTCCGCAGTTCGCCCGCTCGGATAGGTGATCTTTTCGAGATCGCCTGAAGTTGAATAGGCGTATCCGACATTGTAGGTCTGTGCGTCGATTGACCAGCTTTCGCCGGTCATCTCTCCGAACAGGTTGTAGGTGTAACTCCGGCCACTGACGTTGCCTGAAATGCCAGTGAGCTTTCCTATGCCAGGATTGCCGCCTGACACAGAGTCGTAGCTGAAGCTCACATTAAGTGCGGGTTCGTTCGGAAATGTCCGCGTCAGCAGGCGTCCGGCATCATCATAGGTGTACCGCGTATCGCGCCCTGCGGCCGTCAGAACTTTCGTAAGGCGTCCCGCATCATCATACCAGTAGTCGGTTGTGCCCCGGTCCGGGCTGACTTCGCGGATGACCTCGCCAAACCCATTCCGGACAAAGCTCGTCACCAGCGAGCGGCCATCCTCGAACGCGTTGACATGGCCTGCCGTTGACCACGTTTGTTCCTCAACATGCGTTTCGGGATCGGTAACGCTGATCACCCGGTCGAGAGGATCAAAGGCCGTGAGCCAGGTACGTCCCAATCCGTCTGTTTCACTCGTCAGACGATTCGAGCGATCATAGGCCAGCAACATGGAGTCACTGGCGCCGCCGAGCAAGGATCGTAGCCGTCCCAATTCGTCGTAGGTGTAAGCAAAATCTGCCTGGCTGGCGCCGCCGGTCGTTTGGAACTCAGCCGTTGTAACATTGCCTAGAAGGTCATGCTGATAGGCGATTTTTCCGCCTGCACTGGACCTTGCTTCAATCAACCAACCTGCATTGTCGTATTCATACTCCGTCCAGCGAGATCCCGGTGCGTCAATCCGGGTGAGATTGCCCGTTTCGTCATAGGTAAAGCTGGTCAGACGCTGCGAGCCACCTGGATTGACGATGATTTCATCGAGCCACCCGCGAGGCGTATAACTGAACGTGGAAACGCGACCAGACGCCTCTGTGATCTGGAGCGGGCGGCCCATGGCGTCGACCTGGTTGATCGTCGTCACGAGCCCGATTTCATCAGTGATCGTCGCAAGATTTCCGAGCGCATCGTAGGTATAGCTGATCTGATCAGCGGTACCCGGTAGCGGTCCATCGCGGCTGGTAAGCAAGCCGTTTGCCCCCCACACGAACGTGTAAACACGTTGCTGATTGGCCGTGCTGTAGGGAACAGTTTGCGTCGTTGTATCGGTCAGCGTGATCGTCTGCGGGTCGCCGCCGGTCGTGTATGTGATTGCCGTTGAAAGACCGGGCCGGACAATTGATGTCGGTTTGCGCCAGGTTGTATTCCAGAGATAGGACGTCGTGATCGCTTGGGGCGTGCCGAAGCCAGCGGTCTCACTGGAAGGGAGCCCAGTGACAGCATCGACGCTGCGTTGCACAACCTGACCTTCCTCCCTGGTCAGAGAGGTGAGATGGCCTTGCGCAGAATAGGCCATGGACGAGTTGGACGCCGCGCAGTTTGACGTGGCAACCCCATTGACAGTCGTCAGCAGTTTTGTGCCTCCGATACTGGACAGACCGTAAATGGTTTTCTTGCCAAGCGCATTGGTCACTTCGAAACCGCCGGCCGTACGCAGCGCGGTCTCCTTGAGTTTATCGCCCGGGCCCTTTGAAACCGTTGCCCGAATGCGGTTTGTAAGGCCTGTGTCAGCCGCGTACTCGACGGTTTTGATACGGACGTTTCTTTCATCGGTGATGCCTGTCAGCAGCAACGGCATCGAAGTGTATTCGTAATGATACGTCGTCTTCGGATTGTCAGTAGATACTGCCGGAGTACCGTCGGGATAGACCACACTTGTCAGGCCGACGAATGATTTCCAGCCCGCGAAATCTGATCCTATCGCCGTGGTATCGAGCAATTGAGAATACTCATAGGCATAAACTGTTCCGTCGGGCGCGGTCGCAGATGTCAACAGCCCGCTTGGCCCATACTGAAACGTGATCGCATTGCCAAAACTATCGGTCGCAGCCGTTGGCCTGTTGGTCGCCGAATTCGCGAGGGTGATCGTGTAGCCATCTGGATAGCGAATTTCATCCAGATAAAGTGTGTCCCAGGGACCGGATGCGCCCGACGGAGGAAATTTGATGACCCATTCCATCCGGTTCGGAAACTGGATCCGCACCTGCGTCAGAGAGTCTTCGATGATCGCATAACCGGGATTGTCTTTACGATTCGTACCGGATGTTCCGCTCCAACCGCCGGCGGTTTGTGCTGCCTGATACCAGACAGACCGGCTTCTGCGAAACCGGAGAACCTCACCGTCATTTGTACGGACGTTCAGACGGCCGCCCCCTGACGAACCAATTGCACCCGAAATCTGCGGATGAAAATTCGACGCCCAACCGCGACCGAGCGCAGTCGCACTCGTATCATAGCTCGAATAGTTTCTCTCAAAGTACAGCCTGCCATTGCTGTGCGCAAAATCGGTCTGGCGCTCGTTTTTTGCTCCACTCGCGTAGGAGATTGGATTGGATCCTTTGGGGCAGCCAGCGTTTTCCAGCTCGGAAGTGCAGGTTGCCCCATCATCGGATCGCTTTGTGCCTGCTGGACAGGCGATTTGAGAACGACCCGTGGTTCCCCAATAGCCCTGTGTTACCCATTTGCGGCAGGTGAAGGCTACGAGCTCCCCCGAAGAATTGTATGACGGCGAGAACATGTCGATCTGGCGCGGATTGAAGCTGTAGGATTGGTGCGACACCCGACACGCTTCAATTGGGTCTGACATCGGTGTGCCGGGTTCGCCCCCTGCCATGGTCGGAACCCAGTAAGGCTGCACCTGTGCGTTCGCTGAGGTGACAAAAAGCGCCAGCGCCGAAACAAAAACCGCAACAAGCCGCATAGTCATGTGCCCCAATCAGTTGAAACCTGACACTGCCACAAGGATTTTTGGACGCAATCTTTAGATTAATGAATTCTTTTTAGGATTGCGATACAGGCATTCGCAGTGCCAGTTCCGGGTAGGTTTGAACGTGGCACACTCCCCAGTGTTTGAGCTTCAGCGGGGCCAAACGAGTGGTCATACTACGGATGATCAAGATGCAACTTTGCATGCCGCCGCAAGCAAAAATCTGGCTGGAAAAACCTCACCAGCATGATCGCTCGGCTCCTTTTATGCGTGGCCGATAGCGATATAAAAAGGCGAACACGGAAGACAGCTCACGCGCCTGAAGGAACGCGATTTCTTTCTGCTCAAAGCGCAATGTTCTTGGCTGAATGGGGGCTGCTTCGGGCCTGTGCGAGAAGTGGGCATCGTCGGTGCAACGGTGCCGGTGTGGACGAACTGTAGCGGGATGAGTAGAGCAGCGAAGGGCAAAGCGGTGCAGGCAACAGGCGGCGTACCCGGTAGGGCAAGTTAAAAGGGTTGGCGCCACCCTCTGGGTATCGCCCTGTCTGCACAACGATTTTCCGGTGCCCGTTGCACGCCGTTGGGGTGTACGGATTTTGCGGAACCTGTCGCATCTGCGCGAACGTCCGTACACCACCAATTGTATCTCGCTGCAGCCGATTGCACAGGGTTGCGCCGCTTCGCCGACGCTCCAACTAGGCAGGCATCGCCCGCGGCGGCACATTGGTAGCCGCTCCCGGAGCCTGCCTTATGACACCCAGAAAACCCCCTTTCAAAGACCATCCGATGACGGTCTTACCAACACACTCCCGCGCAGCCCGATGAAACCTCGCGTCAACCTCCGCCTCGATGCCACGCTGCTTGCCCGGCTCGAGGCCGCCGCTCGCGCGCAGAAGACGACCAAGACCGACATCCTGGAACAGGCGCTGCGCTGCTATCTTGATCCCGACCGCAATCGCTCGCTGGAGGCGCGGCTGATGGAGCGCATGGACAGTTTCGAGAAGCGCCTGGGGCGGCTCTTCTGGGCGGTAGATCTCGGCGTCGAGACGACCGGACATTTTGTGCTCTACTGGCTGACGCGGACAGACCCGATTCCGGAAAGCGAGCGAGACATCGCGCATGCTCTGGGTCAGCGCCGGTTTGATCACTTCATCAACCAGATCGCAAAGAAGCTCCACCGGCGCAGATCGCTCGTCCAGGAGTCGCTGCGCTGGGAACAGTCGGAGCCTGAAGAAGCGAAGCCTCAGTAAGCCGCCTCAGAGTGACCCGCCCGAAACGCCGCCGAAAGCTGACCGCAGATTGGCTTCCGGGCCGAATGGCAGGACCTGCCATTCGGCCATGATCAGCTTCGATGCCTGCGCGGGTCCTCGTCAAGGGCAGGGCCGCTTCGCGGCGCGCATCCCGCGCGCCCTTGACGAGGGCCCGCACAGGCGTCACCCGCCAGCAGCTTTGCAAGGCGTTGCAAGTGCCTGTCGCAAATGGCCTGCGGTCCGATAGTCAGCGGGCAGCCGTTTGCGCGATCCTGGCGCCCATGCAACCCGTCAGTGCCCAGCGTATCGAGAAGGCCATCCGGATCGTCGCCCGGCTGATCGAGTTGTCGGGCGATGTCTACTGGCCGATCCTCGAACGGCTCGAAGCGGAGCATGCGGCTCTTGCCTACCGTGAGGAACGTCTCGCCCGGTATCTTGCCGGAGAGCGGCCTCAAGCTGCGCGGCGTTTGCTGCCTCCGCCTGCGCGGTCAGTGATGGGCGAGCGCGCTGCGCAGAGGCGATGATCGTTGCGCCTCACTCAGAGCGCAATCTCGCGCACGAGCCTCGCGACATGATCCAGCGAGGCGCCCTTGCCATAGCGTTCACGGTCAAGCCGGTGGCCGAACAGGTCGCGCCGGATGCGGTCATCGATCCCCGCCGCCAGCATCCGGTCCTCGAACGCATGGCGCAGAGAGTAGAACGAATGCGCCGGTGTCTCGAGCAGGTCATTGGACTTGAGATACTTGTTGACCGTCGCGCTCAGCCCCGCGCTGCTCTCCCGGTAGCGCGGGAACCCGTCCGGAAACGCCCTGAACGCTTCCAGCGAGACGCCGGTCAGCGGGATGACCCGCTTTGCATAGGCGCTCTTCAGCTGGCGGCCTTCGGGCTCGATGGCGATATGCGGCACCGCGGCGTCGAGCCGGATGGTCCTCGCGGTCAGGCCTGCGCCTTCCGATGGGCGGTAGCCTGTATTGACCATGCCGAGCAGGAGCCCGCGCGCCTCATCGTTGAGGCCAGAGAGCGCGCCGGGCGCGAGCAACTTGTTCCGGATCCACTCCGGGCTGAACGGCGGGCGGGTGCGCGTCTCGCCTTCCCGGAACGACAGCTCGCCGAGGGGCAAGGTGAGGCCGAGCCGCTTCATCGTGTTCACCGTCTTCAGCACGTCGCCGAGATGGATGAGATCCTTGTTGGCCGAGTTGGGCGTCACTTCGCCCGCTTCGATCCGCTCCAGCCAGTGCTGGCGGAAGTCCAGCATGTCGTCCCGCGTGATCGCTTCGATGGGTTTGTTGCCGACAATCTCCACGAAGTTGCGCACCGCTTTGACGCGCGGGTTCTTCCAGCGCCGAAGCTGGTCCTCGCTCTTGCCGAGCGTCTTCTCCCGGGCAAGGCCCCAGTAGAGCTCCAGGGACTTCTCCAGCGTCAGGGACGGCGCCGGAACCGTACCGAGCAGGGCAGACGCTTCCACCGTGTCTGGCGCCGCCCGGCGGGCGCCTATCGCCTCGACGCGCGCCAAGAGCTCATCCACCGGCAGTTGGGATACAAGGCCGACATCTAGGTATCGGAAGCCCCGGATGCGGGCGAGCTCATGGGCGGCCGCATGGCGGGCCTCAGCGTCCTCGGTATCGCCTGCCAGCCGGGCCTCCCAGGCTTCGACCAGATTGCCCCAAGCGCGGTCAGCCTTGCTGCGCGCAACGGTCTCGGAGTCGGTATGCAGGCTGATCCAGACCACGCCTCTCGGCTCGACCGCGCGATACCTCTGCGGCACCCGCCGGCGCAGCTGGAATGTGCTCCCACGCTTCACGATCGACATGCGCACCTCCGTCGGGTTTAGCGGACTTTGTGCAGCGAAATGTGTAGCAGATTGTGCAGCGGTTCAAGTTCGAGCGTGTGCAACTCGGTGCAAAGTTGTGCAATAAATTCAATGCGTTCAAACTGTTCGTGGAGGCGCGATTTTCGGAATCTGGCGGAGGAGGAGGGATTCGAACCCCCGGAAGGCGTGAACCTTCAACGGTTTTCAAGACCGCCGCAT
Source organism: uncultured Hyphomonas sp. (assembly GCA_964643405.1). Lineage (GTDB taxonomy): Bacteria > Pseudomonadota > Alphaproteobacteria > Caulobacterales > Hyphomonadaceae > Hyphomonas. Next base: position 31,140 of record CAZXQD010000022.1, read on the forward strand.
TAAACCACTCTGCCACTCCTCCGCGGCGATCGCTGTTTGTGGGAAGGCAGGGCGGAAGGCAAGTCCCTCCAGCCGATCCGGCGGTAAATCAGGCCTTAACGCCGCATGCCGGACTTTCTGTTCGGTTTGACCGGGTGGCCATACCTGCATGGTAAACCGATTTCTGAACCGGCCAGAAGGCCACCGGATACGTCCTCACAGGCGGATCCGGGTTCTCAGAAAGAGGAGATTAGCGGCCCATGCCGTTTGCGCGTACCTGGCCGAAGAGCCAACTGACCGTTGTCGCGTCCGCCATCGTTCTGGCGGCAGCCGCCTTGCCGGCATCGGCCGGGCCACGTGCGCCGATCAAGTACGCCTACGAGGGCACGACTTCCGCGCCGACCGTCAGCCGCACGGCGGCGCCGGTCAGTTCCGCCGACAAGGCAACGCAGCGCATCGAATTCCGCTACCCCGGCTCGACCGGCGGAGCAGGGCGCATCGAAATGGCGTCCGCCACCGTTCCGCAGGCAGCTTCACCCGCCGCAGAAGCAACCTTTACCGAAGCGCCCCAATTCGCTCCTTCAACGCCGATTTTCGATGCGCGCACGACCGCGGCCGTCATCGGTACAGCCGGGAAGGTGCCTGTTGTCGAAGCCACATCGCTTCAGCCGCTTGCAGTCGTTCCGAAAGCCGCTGCCGCGATCGCCGCGCCGTCGGGCGCTGTGTTCGAGACGGGCGTTGCCATCGTGTATGGCGACGAGTTCGACGGGCTACCTACCGCCAATGGTGAAATCTTCGACCAGTCGGCGCTGACCGCGGCCCATCCGACGCTGCCACTGCCGAGCGTGGTGCAGGTCTCGAATCCCGCAAACGGCAAGGACGTGTTCGTTCGCGTCAACGACCGCGGCCCGTTTGAAGACGGCGCGTCGCTGCAAGTCTCGCGTGAAGTGGCCCGCGTCCTCGGTTTCGAAGGGGCAGGGAAGGCAGAGCTGACCGTCCGCCTCGTCGATGAAAAGGCAGCCTCAACCGTCGCAAAACCGCGCGAGGAGAACGGACCGAAACTGATCACGGCATCCTACCAGGCGCCGCAACCCGCAAAGGTGGCCCCAGCCGACGAACTGCTTGGCGGTGACGAACTCGCTGGCGGCAAGTCCTGGACCGCGCCCAAGCGCGCCGAAGTGAAATGGCCGGAGCCTCCGGCAGAGTGGGGCGTCGCCCCGGAAACGAAGCCGGCCGTCCAGAAGGTCAGTGCTTCGGTCGGCGGCACCCATTTCGTCCAGCTCGCGTCGTTCTCCGACATCGGCAACGCCGAGACCCTCTATCGCGGCCTGAAGGCGGACCTGCCTGTGGAAATCGTCCCGGCCCGGGTGAATGGCACCGACTACTTCCGGGTTCGGGTTGGCCCGTTTGCCAGCCGCGAGTCAGCCCAACAGCTCCGTGACCGCCTCAACGCAGAAGGCAAGGGCGACGGACGGGTGGTTACTGCGGAGTAGAATGCCCGCAATCCACCCATTGACGCTGACCACAAACCGGCCCCTTTTCCCGTTTATCCGGGAAGAGGGGCCGAATTTGCAGGCGGCCATATTGGAGTAGGGAGACGCTCACGTGAATTTTTGGCGCGGGATGATTTCAGCAATTGCCGTTCTGGGAGCCACCGCAGGTTTCCCGGCCGCAGCCCAATTGATCGACACGCCGGCTGAATATGCTGTGATCATGGACCATGAGACGGGCCAGATCCTTTATTCAAAACGCGGAGACGAGCCGATGACCCCGGCCTCGATGACCAAGATGATGACCGCACTGGTGGTTTTCGAGCTCATCGAACGCGGCGAGATTTCGCTGACGGACAAGTTCACGGTCAGCGAGGATGCCTGGAGACGGGGCGGGTTCCCGTCGGGCACATCCACCATGGGCCTCGTTCCCAAGGATACGCCGACCGTCGAAGAACTCCTGCACGGTGTCATCACCATGTCCGGCAACGATGCGTGCATCGTCCTCGCCGAAGGCATTTCCGGATCGGAACCGGCATTCGCCGCGCGCATGACGCAGATCGCGCATGAACTTGGGCTCAACTCGGTGAACTTCGTCAATGCGACCGGTCTGGAAGGTGAGGGCCACGTCATTTCCGCCATCGACCTCGCAAAGATCGCTAAGATGACGATCGACAAGTACCCGCAGTATTACCCCTGGTACTCGCTGCCGTCCTACACCTGGCGCGAGTATACCCAGGTCAACCGCAACCCCCTGCTCGAAGTCGCCGGCGCCGATGGCCTGAAAACGGGCCACCTTGAATCGTCCGGCTACGGACTGACAGCGTCGGCCGTGCGCGACGGCGTTCGCCGCACAATCGTCATCAACGGACTGCCGACCATGGCCGCCCGCGCGCAGGAGGCCGAGCGCCTGATGCGGGTCGCGATCCAGAGCTTCGAGCTGAAATCCATCGGCCCGGAAACGGTCAACCTGCCGGAAGTGCCCGTCTGGCTGGGCGAGCAGCGCACTGTGCCTGTCTCGCTCGCGGAGCCCGTGAAAGTCGTCGGCCATAAGGCCAATTTCACGAAGGCCAAGGCTGAGCTGGTACTGGATAAGACGATCAAGGCGCCGGTCAAGAAGGGTGATGTCGTCGGCAAGTTTGTCGTCACGATGGAAGGACAGGAACCGATCACTGCCTCTGTAATTGCCGAAGCGGACGTGAAGAAACTCGGCTTCATCGGACAGGCGATCGAAGGCATCAGCACGCTGATGAAGCAGGAAAAGCAGGCGCCCGACGCGGAAAAAGAGCTGAAAGGCGGTAATGGATAGTCCTGCGCGCGGCCGGTTCATTACGCTCGAGGGCGGCGAGGGCACAGGGAAGTCTACCTTGCAGACCGCCCTGCGAGACCGGCTGGCAGAGCAGGGGGTCGAGGTCGTTCTCACCCGCGAACCCGGGGGAACACCCCGTGCCGAAGCCGTGCGCAATCTCGTCCTCACCCCGCCCGGCGGTCAGGCCTTTTCGCCGCTCGCCGAAGCATTGCTGATGAATGCAGCACGCAGCGAGCATCTCGAATTGCTGATCCGGCCTGCGCTGGCATCCGGCAAATGGGTCATCTGTGACCGCTTCGCGGACTCGACGCGCGTCTATCAGGGCATATCGGGCCATCTGTCTGCAAACACGGTCCGCACTCTCGAAGATCTCGTTGTTGCCGACACGAAACCTGACCTCACCCTCATTCTGGATGCCCCGGTCAGCCTCGCCTCCGAGCGCCGCGCCGCGCGTGCGGGCGTGGCTGACGTGTTCGAAAAACGCGACACCGCCTTCCACGAATCTGTACGCCAAGCCTTTGCAATGATTGCGCACAGCGATCCCTCGCGATGCCGCCTTGTCGACGCGAGCCGCACTGCCCCCGAAGTTGCCGAGGCGGCCTGGTCACATGTCGCGCGCCTGCTACCGGTCCCGACGACATGAGCACCGGATGGCCCCTGTTCGGCCATGCCGATGCCGAGCGCCGCTTCCTGGATGCGCATGCACGCACCCGCCTCCACCATGCTTGGCTGGTCGAAGGTCCGGAGGGTATTGGGAAGTCACGCTTTGCCCTGCGGCTCGCCGCCTACCTCCTCGGTGCGCGCGGGCCCAAGGACAGCCCATTGGACGCGAGCGAGTCTGATCCTGTCTGGCGCTCCATCGCTGCAGGCAGCCACCCCGATCTGCGCATTCTTCAGCGCGGCCTGAACGACAAGGGCAAGCTCGTCCAGGACATCAGTGTCGACCAGATCCGCGCGCTGACGGAATTCTTCACGATGAAACCGGCGCTCGGCGGTTGGCGTGTTGGAATTATCGATGCCATCGACGAGACCAACCGGAACGGCGCCAACGCTCTCCTGAAAACGCTTGAGGAGCCGCCGCCGAAATGCGTGCTGTTCCTCATCAATCACGGCCGCGAGCCGATCCTTCCGACCATCCGGTCGCGGTGCCGGGTCCTGCGCTTGTCGGTTCTTTCAGATGAAGACTGCCAGAAGGCGCTGGAATCGGCCGGCGCGCCCCAACAGGCGATGCGGATCGCGAAGGGCAGGCCGGGAAGGGGCATTAGGCTGGCCTCGCCGCCTGCCCTCGCTGCCGCTGAGGCTGCCCGCGCCCTGCTCCGATCGGCGCCGAATTTCTCCGACAAGCTGGCCATGGCCGCCCTCGCCGCCGCGGCCGTCGATGACGCCTCCATGGATGCCTTCCGCGCCGAGCTTCTTGAATGGCTCGCCGACCGCGCCGAGACCCAGCCTTCAGCTGCCAGAATATGGCTCAAGCAAGCCCGGTTGGCCGGCGATGCCGAGCAGATGAACATGGACGCCGCCCAGGTCGCTGCAAAACTGGTCGCGGGGCTTTATGAATTGGCGCAGCCCGTCTAAACGCCGTCCACATGTTTGACACCCACGTAAACCTGCATGGCGAAGCCTTCGCTGACGATCTGGACGACGTTCTGGCCCGTGCGCGGTCGGCAGGCGTGCGGCGCTTCCTCGCGATCTGCGACCGCTACGACAATTTTCCGGCCGTAAAGGCCATCGCCGAAACCCATCCGGATATCTGGTGCTCGGTCGGCGTCCATCCGCACCACGCCAAGGACTTCACCGGCCTGATGGCAGAGACGCTGATCGCCGAGGCAGCGCATCCGAAAGTGGTCGCGATCGGCGAAACAGGCCTGGATTTCCACTACGGCTACAGCGCCGAAGCGGACCAGGTGCGCAGCGTGCGCGAACACATTAGGGCCGCCCGCGAAACCCGGCTGCCGCTGATCCTCCACACGCGCGAAGCCGATAGCCTGATGGCGGATATTCTCGAGGACGAGTACGCCAAAGGCGCGTTCCGCCCATTGCTGCATTGCTATACCGGCGGTGAAGAGCTTTGCCGCCGCGCCCTCGCACTCGGTTCATATGTTTCGGTCTCCGGCATTCTCTCCTTCAAGAGCGCGAGGGATGTCCGCGCGGTGATCGCCGGCGTGCCGCTGGACCGCATCATCCTCGAAACCGATTGTCCGTACCTCGCACCCGTGCCGATGCGCGGCCGTCGCAACGAGCCGTCATACCTCGTGCATGTCGCTGAGGCGCTGGGCGCGCTGATGGGCGTCGATACGGACACGGTGAAACGCGTCACGACCGAGAATGCGATCCGGCTGTTCTCGAAGGTCGCCGCCTGATGGCGCGTGCCCGTCTTGTCCTCCTGGGCACCGGCTCATCCGGCGGCGTGCCGCGTGTCGGCGGAGATTGGGGCGCCTGTGATCCTGCCGAACCTAAAAACCGCCGCACACGGTGCAGCGCGCTCCTCGAACGCTGGAATGACGCGGGCGAGGCGACGCGTATCCTGATCGACACGTCACCGGACCTGCGCGAGCAGCTCCTGACAGCCGGCACGACGCACCTCGATGCAGTCGTCTACACCCACGACCATGCAGACCAGGCGCATGGGATCGACGATGTCCGTGCATTCGCGATCCGTCAGCGTGCGCAAATTCCGGTCTATTTCGATGCTGCGACCGGCGAGCGGCTGTCGCGGCGGTTCGACTACATCTTCCGGGGTGCCGGCGGTTACCCGGCGATCATGGCCGTGCAGCCGGCCATCGTGCCGCTGCAGAGGTTCGAGGTTCAGGGCCATGGCGGGCCTGTGGAGTTCCTGCCGCTCGATATGGAGCATGGCCGTATCCGGTGCATGGGGTTCCGCATCGGCGACGTAGCTTACTGCAACGACGTGAACGCTCTGCCGGATGATACGTTCGACGCGCTGCGCCAACTCGATACACTGATTGTCGACGCCTTGAGATATGCGCCGCACCCGTCGCATGCGCATCTCGAGTTAACATTGTCATGGATCGCGGCGCTCAAACCGAAACGTGCGATCCTGACCAATCTGCATGTAGACATGGACTACCAAACCTTGCTCCGTGAGCTGCCGGCCAATGTTGAGCCGGCCTATGACGGGCTGGAAATCGAATTTGATATCTAGGGAAGGGAGCTGGTGGCGCGCCATGGTCTCGCTGCGCTGCAGATCTCACCAATACGCCTCGGCACACGCCCTCACATCGAAATCGCATTTCCCATAATATTGATTATGCGAATGGCGGATATACTAGTGCAGCCACGGCTAATTTGTGGTCCATGCACTGATTTGCGCGCCCTGTAACCTGTCTGTTGCCAATCCTTAGGCCGGTCGCACACCTGAGTTTTGCGCCATGCGTCCAGGCTTTCGATTCATGCCTGCGTAACCAAAGAGCCTCCCCCCCTTCCCCTCAAAACCCGCGTACTTTTGGCGGCCTGTGCAACACTATCGTCTGCTTGCCCGCACAGAATTCTCCGGCGCCGCAGGCCTCGGAAGGATACTCCGCCGGAACCTGCGCCACACCCGATCAGCATCGGTTGTACTCGAAGTAAGCTGAACACCGCCGGTCGAAGACAAGGCATTGGTCAGACTCAGTCCCGCGCAGCGACAGCGATAACAGATCGATACCAAATGATAAAAAGTGAGAACCGATGAGAAAATTTCGACAACCGAAGTGCAAGCGCTGAGAAAGATTGAGGTGACATATAAGCCGTTTGACGCAGCTTGCGCCTACACAAAAACATTGCCCCTGCAGGATAAAACCAAGTACGATCAAACCCTTACGGATTTCGCGCCCAAGCCTAGCGCAACACGCCGCCCATTCGACCGGCAGAATTCTCTGAAACTACGGAATCCCACCTTGTCGCGATCGTGCAATGTCCGCTGGTTCAGGTCTCCGCCTTCACGACCGGTCCGCAGCCTATTCCCACTCGATGGTGCCGGGCGGCTTCGACGTGATGTCGTAGACGACCCGGTTCACGCCCTTCACCTCGTTGATGATGCGCGTGGCAACACGGCCGAGGAATGCGTGGTCATAGGGATAGTAATCGGCCGTCATGCCGTCCGTAGACGTCACAGCGCGAAGCGCGAGCACAGCTTCATAGGTACGCTCATCACCCATCACACCGACCGTATTGACCGGCAGCAGGACACTGAATGCCTGCCAGATCTCGTCATAGAGGCCGGCCTTCCGGATCTCTTCGATATAGATCGCATCCGCCTTGCGCAGCGTGTCGGCCTTCTCGCGCGTAATGGCACCCGGGATCCGGATTGCAAGTCCCGGCCCCGGGAACGGATGGCGCCCGATGAAACTCTCCGGCAATCCGAGCTCGCGGCCAAGCGCGCGCACCTCGTCCTTGAACAATTCGCGCAGCGGCTCGACCAGCTTCATCTTCATGCGCGCCGGAAGGCCGCCCACATTGTGGTGGCTCTTGATCGTGACCGACGGGCCGCCCAGCGCCGAGACGCTTTCGATGACGTCCGGGTAAAGCGTTCCCTGCGCAAGGAAGTCTGCGCCACCGATCTTCTTCGCTTCCTCATCGAATACGTCGATGAACAGGCTGCCGATGATCTTGCGCTTCTTCTCCGGGTCGGTGACGCCAGCAAGCTGCCCGAGGAAGAGTTCCGACGCATCCACATGCACCAGCGGAATATTGTAGTGCTCGCGGAACAGGCTCACGACCTGTTCGCTTTCGCCAGCGCGCATCAGGCCGTGGTCGACATAGACACAGGTCAGCTGGTCTCCGATGGCTTCGTGGATAAGGACTGCGGCCACGGAAGAGTCGACACCGCCCGACAATCCGCAGATCACCCGGCCCTTGCCGACCTGCGCGCGGATCTTCTCGACCGCCTCGGCGCGGTAGGCCGCCATCGTCCAATCGCCCTTCAGTCCTGCGACGCCATGCGTAAAGTTGCGCAGCAAACGGGCACCGTGTGTGGTGTGCACGACCTCGGGATGGAACTGCGTGCCGTAGAACCGGCGCTCCGGGTCCGCAATTACGGCATACGGCGCGCCCGGCGATTTCGCGATCACACCGAAGCCAGGTGCCATCTCGGCAACGTGGTCGCCGTGGCTCATCCAAACCTGCTCGGTATTGCCGCCGCTGAACAGTCCGTCGAGGATCGGATCGCTCTGTACCGGCTCTATGAAGGCCCGGCCGAACTCGCGGCTTGTCCCGCCTTCGACTCGTCCGCCGAGCTGATGCATCATCACCTGCTGGCCGTAGCAGATGCCCAGTACCGGGATGCCCGCCTCAAAGATGGACCTATCGGCCATCGGGGCGTTCTCCCAGTAGACACTGGAAGGGCCACCCGAAAGGATGATGGCCTGCGGCCCGTAAGCCTCAAGGAACGCCCCGTCGACTTTGTTGAAAGGATGGATTTCGCAGTAGACGCCGCTTTCGCGCAGGCGCCGGGCTATCAGCTGGGTCACCTGGCTGCCGAAGTCGACGATCAGGGCGCGTTCGTGGCGTGTCTGGGTCATGCGGCGCCTTAGCCCGGCCCGCCGGATTCGTCCATATGGCTCAGGCGCGGCGTTCCAGCAGCGCGAAGAAAAAGCCGTCGGTTCCGGCCCGGCGCGGCGTCAGCCGCACGCTGCCCGTAGGGCCGCGGAACCTGCGGACGATCTCGGCGCCGTGCGCCGTCAACGCGCCGGACGCGATAGCGGCCTCTGCCGCGTCCCGCTCTACGAAATGCGGCGCGCTGGCAAGGAACTCGGCCACCCGATCCTCATCCTCCTCCATCAGGAAGCTGCACGTCGCATAAAGCAGCCGGCCACCCGGCTTCACGTAGGTTGAGGCAGCCTGTAGGATTTCCCGCTGGTCCTGCACCCGTTTTTCCAGCTGCGCCGGCTTCACGCGCCATTTGGAATCCGGGCGCCGCCGCCAGGTGCCGGTGCCCGTGCACGGCGCATCGACGAAGACGAGGTCCATCCGGCCTACAAGCGGCTCAAGGCTGTTGCCTTCGCTGGGGTGCACCAGCTGCACATTGTTCGCGCCGGAGCGCTTGAGGCGCGGGATCAGCGCCGAGAGCCGTTTGCCGTCGATGTCGTAGGCATGTATCTGACCACGGCCTTCCATCTGGGCGGCCATGGCCAGCGTCTTGCCGCCGCCGCCTGCGCAATAGTCCATGACTTGCTGGTCGGGCTTTGCGCACGCCGCAGCAGCGGCAATCTGGCTGCCCGCGTCCTGTACCTCGACCCAGCCCTTAGAGAATGCGGGTATGCCCTCGATGCTGTCCTCGCGCTCAGTCGGGTCGCGCGCCGGAATATGATAGGCATTCTTCAGGAGGCGCGAAGGCTCGGCTTTCACGGATTTGAGCGGCAGCGCCGCTTTCTCCGCGTCCGCCTTCAGCGTGTTCACGCGCAGGTCCACGTCTGCCCGAACGGCCATCATCTGCGCCTCGATCACCGCTTCTGGGCCGAAGACCCGCTGCATGTGAGGCGTCAGCCACTCCGGATAGTCGCCCTGCACATGCGGTGCCGCCGACGGATCCGGCGCCAGGATCAGCCGGCTGCGCTCGTCATTGGTCAGCGGTGTGGGGCCATGGTCGTCATAGCAGGCCTCTTCGATGTCGCGCGCATTCCAGTCCCACGCGATGCGCAGCGCGCCGAGGATCAGCGCGCGGGCGTCGCCGTGGCCCATATGGTGCGCGATGGAATTGCGCCGCCGCAGCGCGTCCAGCACGAGGCCCGACACCCACGCCCGGTCCTTGGAGCCCGCATACCGCGCCCGCTTGCCCCAGTCGCGCAGGGCAATCTTCAGCGGCTGGTGGCGGTCCATTACGTCGCGCAGGACCTCGATGGCCGCACTGATCTTGCCGCCTGTGCGCATGGGAACTCTCCGGCTTGCGATTGGGCGCGTGTTAGCGCCCTATGGCGCCCGAGGAAACCGCAAAGGGCTGAAGATGCTGGATATTCAACTTCCCGAGGGTATGCGCCCGGCAACCGCCCGGGACTGGAAACAGATCGGCAGCATCACCGGTGAGGCTTTTGCACAGGACCCCGTGAATCTCTGGATTTTCGGCAATACGCAAACCATGCCGCCGGTGTTCGGCGAACTGGCGCGCAGTATCTATCTGCCGCGCGGTATCTGCCATCTCCACGGCGATACGGGCGCGACCATGTGGGCGCACTCGGACCAGAGCCGCGAGTTGAACAACCTCCAGACCATGCGGCTGGTGTGGTCGCTGATGACGAAGGGTGAAAAGGGCGCAGCAAAGCGCGGGCTGGGCGCCGGCGAAGCGATGGCACGCGAGCACCCGAAAGCGCCGCACCTGTACCTGTTCACAATCGGCACGCGGAAAGCGGCAAGGGGGCAGGGCCTCGGCAAGAAACTGATCCGGCCGATGCTGGACGCGGCCGACCGGGCCTCCCTGCCCTGCTATCTCGAGAACTCAAATCCCGCGAACACCGGATTCTACGTCAGCCACGGCTTCGAACGCATGAAGCTGTTCGAACCGGGGCCTGGTGGGCCGCCGCTGGAAGCGATGTGGCGCGAGCCGCGTCAGCCCCTTGGCAGCGAATAGTTCGGCGCCTCGCGCGTCATCATCACGTCGTGGACGTGGCTCTCCTGGAGCCCTGCCCCGGTGATCTGTACGAACTGCGCTTTCGCATGCAGCTCTGCGATCGTCCGTGCGCCGACATAGCCCATCGCGGCGCGCAGGCCGCCGACCATCTGATGGACGATCGGCGCGAGCGCACCCTTGTACGGCACCTGCCCTTCGATGCCTTCCGGCACGAGCTTGTCGGCGGCGGCATCCTTCTGGAAGTAGCGATCCGCCGAGCCACGCGCCATGGCGCCGAGCGAGCCCATGCCCCGATAGGCTTTGTAGGAGCGGCCCTGATACAGGAAAACTTCCCCAGGGCTTTCTTCCGTGCCCGCAAACATCGAGCCCATCATGGCGGTGGATGCCCCTGCGGCGAGCGCCTTTGCGAAATCGCCCGAGAACTTGATGCCACCATCGGCGATAATCGGAATACCCGAAGACGCAGCCGCATTCGCGCAATCTTCAATCGCGGTCAGCTGCGGCACGCCGACGCCTGCCACGATGCGCGTGGTGCAGATAGAGCCCGGGCCGATGCCGACCTTCACGGCGTCTGCACCCGCATCGATCAGTGCTTTCGTGGCTTCTGCGGTCGCGACGTTGCCCGCGATGATCTGCACCGCGTTCGAGATTTTCTTGGCGCGCGTCACGGCATCAGAGACTGCTTTCGAATGACCATGCGCCGTGTCGATGACGACAACATCTGCGCCAGCGGCGATCAGCGCCTCGGTACGTTCGAACCCCGCATCACCCACCGTGGAGGCAGCGGCGACACGCAGGCGGCCTGCGGGGTCTTTGGCGGCGAACGGGTTCAGCGAGGCCTTGTCCATGTCCTTGACGGTGAGCAGGCCGATGCAGCGCTCGCTCTCGTCGACAATCACGAGGCGCTCGATCCGGTGCTTGTGGAGCAGGCGGCGAGCTTCCTCGATGGGCGTATCCATCTTCACCGTGACGACTTCGCGCGTCATCAGGTTGGCGATTTTCTCGTTCGCGTCTTCTGCAAAGCGCGTATCGCGGTTGGTGACGATACCGACGACCTTGCCGTTCTTCTCGACGACCGGAATGCCGGAAAAACGCGTGCGTTGTTTCAGCTCACGCAGGTCGCCCAGCGTCGCCGTCGGTGCGATGGTGACAGGGTTCATCACGACGCCGCTCTCGTACTTCTTCACCATGGCCACTTCACCGGCCTGCTGTTCAATCGACAGGTTGCGGTGAATGACGCCGATACCGCCAGCCTGGGCCATGGCGATGGCAAGGCGCGCCTCGGTGACCGTATCCATGGCCGCAGAGAGCAGGGGGATGTTCAGGGGGATGGCCTTGGTCAGGAAGGTCGAAACGTCGACTTCTGCAGGCATGACCTCGCTCGCGCCGGGCTGCAGGAGCACGTCGTCGAAGGTGATCGCTTGTCGGATTTTCATGTGGGGAGCTCCCTTTT
>CAZXQD010000023.1:0-42905 GCA_964643405.1 uncultured Hyphomonas sp.
AAGCCTTGATACGCTGCCCGGCAAGGCGGACCTTGAGGCCGAGGGCCTTCTGACTGACGTTATCCCGAGCGGCTTCCAGATGCCGGACGAAGAAGCGCTGACGGAAGAAGACATGCTGATCGGCGATCTCGGCAATATCGAGGACGTGGAAGCATTCGTGACTGACTTCATGGGGGAGGACGTCGTTGCTCCGCCTGCGGAGGAGTTAGATGCGCCGGCCGGCTCATCCGTCGCGGCGATGGAAGATCAGGGCGATGAAGACGACGAGGCCGAAGGCGGCCTCAGCGTCTTCGCCTATACTCGCGCGCCGAAACCGGAAGAAGACCCCGAAGCCTTCGACCGCGAAGCCATTCAGGCCGCCGTGCGCAAACTGCGCACCGAAGCCCGCATGCCCCAGCAGCCAATGCACACCTGGCGGGATGATGAGTAGGGGCGTCAGCTCAAACCTGGCGGTATGAACCTGAACCGGCGCGGCGTATCATAGTCCGCATACAGCTCATCTTCGCGTGTGCCGCCGCCTATGTTGTGGATGTACATGGCGCGGCCTGTGAAAGCGTCATGGCCTGAGAAGATGGCGATGTGGGGCAGGCGGCCGCCCAGGCGCATGGTGACGAGGTCGCCGGGCTGCCAGTCCTCGCGTGAGCCAGGGGCGTCGCGCTCGGTGTTCTGGCGCTGGAAGAAGCGTTCGAGGTTTGGCACGCGGCGGTGGTCGATGTTCCGGTCTGCTCGCGTCAGGCCCCAGGTCTTCGGGTAGCTCGCAAAGGATGCCTTCATGTCGTCGTGCACCAGCACCTGAAGGTCCATATCGAAGGCGTCCCGGTATGCACGAATCACAACATCCGTACACACACCGGTTTCGCGTGGCACGTCGCCGCCGGGATAATCCAGCGTCACATAGGCAGGATCATAGCCGGTGGTGACGCCGATCTGCTTGCGGGCAGCGCGCACCAGCTTCTTCGTCCAGGCATTCTCCGCCTCGACCAGAGGCAGGGGCGGCAACAGCGGTAGCCCGAGGGCGGAGACGAAGAACGACCGGCGTGTCCACATGGCACCATAGAAGCGCGCCCTTGCGGCAGGATTTTGTCCGAAATCAGAAGCCTCTGAACTCGGCGATCTCGTCGACCGGCGCGCGTTCCGCATAGAGCCGGTTCGCCTTGTCATTCTTGTCTGGCTTGCCGACGGCGACGCCGCACCAGATCATTTCTGTCGGGCCGAGACCGAAATGTTCCTTCAGCGTCGGGCGGAGGATGCCCCAGCATTCCTGCATGCAGGTGCCCCAACCGCGCTCCTCGGCGAGGAGGCAGAGCGTCTGCAGGTACATGCCGGTATGGCCCCACTGGCCATGGCCCATGCGCTCGTCGATGACGATGAACACAGCCATCGGCGCGCCGAAGAAGCGGAAATTGTTGGCGAACCAGCGCATCCGGCCGGCTCGGTCTTCGCGGGGAATTTCGAGCGCTTCATACAGCATCTCGCCGACGCGGCGGCGGCGGGCTTCGTGGGGCTCCCACAGGTCTTTCGGATAGATCGGCCGGTCAGTCGGCTCGCCCGCGGGATTGGTGGCCAGTTTCGCCTGCGCGATCTCGATGACCTTGTCCTTCTCCGCGCCAGTGACGACGATGACGCGCCAGGGCTGGGTATTGCCGCCGGAGGGCGCGCGCTGGGCGGTGGCGAGCCAGTCGCGCACCTCGTTCAGCGGCAGCGGGTCGGGCAGGAAGCCCCGCGTGGAAATTCGCTGCTTTACGGCCTTGGTCACGTCCATGAAAAAACCTCCCGACATCTCTGCCGGGAGGTTTAAGCCGGTAGGAAGGCTGTCGCCAGTCCTTACTTCGGGTGAAGCACGACGGGCATCCAGGTATAGCCGCGCACGAAGGCACCGGAGGTGAAGGACGGCTCAGCCAGCACTTCGATATGCTCGTAGCGGTCCATCAGTTCTTCCCAGAGGATCTTCAGCTGAAGCTCGGCCAGGCGGTTGCCCACGCAGCGGTGGATGCCGAAACCGAAGGAAAGGTGCTGGCGGGCATTCTTGCGGTCGATGATGTAGGCATAGGGGTCCTGGTCCCAGAAGCTCTCGTCGCGGTTGCCCGAGACGTACCACATCGCGACCTGCTCGCCCTTCTTGATTGTCTTGCCACGGATGGTCACGTCCTCCAGCGCGGTACGGCGCATGAAGGAAAGCGGCGTCTGCCAGCGGATTGTTTCCGAAACCATGTTCGGGATCAGGCTCGGGTCTTCCTTCAGCTTCGCATACTGGTCCGGATACTTGTTCAGCGCATATACGGAAGCCGACATCGTGTTGCGGCTGGTGTCATTGCCGCCAACGATCAGCAGCACGACGTTGCCGAGCAGTTCCATCGGCGACATGTTCTTCGTCTTCTCGCCATGGGCGAGCAGGCTCATCAGGTCGAGGCCCTGTTCCTTGTTCTGCTTCTCCTGGAAGATGCCCATGAACACCATGAGGCACTGCATCAGTTCGCGCTTCCATTGTTCCTCACCGCCGGGGCAGATGTCGGGGTTGTGCATGTTGGTGACGATGTCCGACCAGTGGGTCAGCTCGCGGCGACGCTCCTGCGGATAGTCGAACAGGGTCGCCAGCATCATGCCGGTCAGTTCGATGGACACGCGGTCCACCCAGTCGAAAGGCTCGTTGACCGGCAGGCTGTCGAGCACCTTGCGGGTGCGCTCGCGGATCAGCGGCTCGTATTCCTTCAGCATGTTCGGCGCGACCGCCGGTTGCACGGTTTTGCGCTGTTCGGAATGGCGCGGTTCGTCCATGGCGATGAACATCGGCATCTCGAAATCCGGCACTGAGCCGCCGAGCGTGATGCCGCCATATTCCCAGGAGGAAGAGAAGCGCTTGTGGTCCGTGTCGACGGCCATGATGTCTTCGTAGAGCGTGACCGACCAGTAAGGGCCAACGAAGCTGTCCGGCGTATAGTGGACCGGGTCTTCCTTGCGCAGGCGCTCCAGGCGGTCCCAGAACTTGCCCTGGCGCCACATTTCGGGGTCAACGACGTCCAGCGTCTCGAGGTTCAGCGAGGACGCCGGCGGTACTTCTCCGAAGGTCGGCGTGTAGCCGGGGTGCATGGGTTCGCGGGGGGTGACTTTCGGGCGCTGGAGCGCGGGGTGGTTGGCGAAGCTGAAAGTGTCGGCAGCCATGAAAGATCCTCCGGACAGGGCCCGTCTGCGCGGGCGATTGAACAGTCTGGATATTATTTAGCACAGCCGGAATTAGAAATCCATGACGCATGCGTCATTTTTGTGTGATCGGGTGTTTCAGGCCGGCAGGCGCTCAGATCTGGCCGCAATCAGGGACTTGCGGAGGACGCTGGCGAAGCTCTTGCGCTCGTCAGGCGTCAGGAAACGGCCGATCACCCAGGCGGTGCGGCCATGCTCGATTCGCAGCCAACTGGTGGGCATCACCGGTTCGTCCAGTTCCACCCTGGCGAAGGCGGTGGGGACCTCGGCGATCTTTTCCCGGCCCTTGGCGTCCGTGTGCACCATCCGGATATTGCGGGCGGTGACGGTGATGTGCGTCTCTTCGCGGAGTTTCCGGAAGGAGAGGCGGAAGGCGAGCCAGATGGCCAGCATGTCCAGCCCGAAGAAGCCGAGGATCGGTGCAGCGCCCATCGACCAGAACATCAGGCCGGTGAGGAAGAACACGACCGCCACGATCGCCATGCCGATGGCAAAGCCCCGCTCACTGAGGGAGCGGTTCGGGGTCAGCCTGGCGTCAAGGTAGATGGTTTCGGCCGTCTCGGTCATACTCGTCGAACTAGCATGCCCTTGCGCCGGAAAAAGGGCGCTCTATGCCTCTGCGCATGGTCAAAGCAGCGCACCCGAAATCGAAATTCACGCGGGCCAAGGCAGCCGAGCTGTTCGCGGCCCTCGCCGCCGACCGGCCGGACCCACACACGGAGCTGGACTTCGTGAACCCATTCACCCTGGTGGTGGCGGTCGCCCTCTCCGCGCAGGCGACCGACGTGGGCGTGAACAAGGCCACGAAGAAGCTGTTCGCGGTGGCCGACACGCCGGAGAAGATGCTGGCGCTCGGGGAGGAGGGGGTGGCCTCTTACATCAAGACCATCGGGCTCTGGCGGAACAAGGCGAAAAACGTGATCGCCCTCAGCCGCAAGATCATCGAGGATTTCGGCGGTGAGGTGCCGCGAACGCGGGACGAACTGACTACGTTGCCGGGCGTCGGCCGGAAGACGGCAAACGTCGTGATGAACGAGGCGTTCGGCGAACCGACGATTGCGGTCGACACCCACATCTTTCGCGTCTCCAACCGCACGGGCCTCGCGCCCGGCAAGACACCGGACCATGTCGAGGCAGGGCTGGAGCGGATCACGCCTCTGGACTTCAAGAAAGGCGCGCACCACTGGCTGATCCTGCACGGACGCTATGTGTGCAAGGCCCGCACGCCGGAATGCTGGCAGTGCGCGATAAGCCATCTGTGTGCGTACAAACCGAAGACGCCGGATCCCGCTGCGGTGGGGAAGCTGGGGCCGAAGGCGCCGCGAAAAGGGGGCTAGGCGCTCAGCCGCCGCGCCACACCCCTCGCCAGCCGCTCACCCAGCTCCGGTCCCTCGATGGGGTAGAGATACGGTTCGATCACTTCCAGTTCCATCAGGAGCAATCCGCCATCCGGACCGCGCAGCATGTCGACGCGGCCATACAAAGGTGCCTCGTCCAGCGTGCCAATGATGGCGCGGGCAGCAGCCAGATCGTCCGTGGACGGCGTGATCTTTTCCTCGCGGCCGCCGTAGGTGGACTGGATGCGGTAATCGCCCGGCTGGGCGCGCTTGACGAGGGCGTGGCAAAACTCGCCGTCGATGAAGATGAAGGAAAGTTCGCCCTCGTCCTGGATCATCTTCAGGAAGGGCTGCACCATCATCGGGTGGCGCATTTCGGGGATGGGCTCGCCGCGCTTCAGGCGGTGCTGGTCCTTGGCGCCGGCGCCGACCTGACGCTTGAAGACGAGATCATCGCTGCCCAGCGTATCGAAGGCAGCCTTCGCGGCGGCCTCATCGGCCACGTCCAGCCAGAGTGTCGGGATCAGCTTGGCGCCCTTGGTTTCCAGTTCGCGCAGATAGGTCTTGCGGGCGTTCCAGCGGACCAGCGCCGAGCCGTTGAACAGGCGCGTCTGGCCCTCGATCCGCTCCAGCGCCGCGAGGAATTCGTCCAGCCGGTCCCAGTAGTCCCAGGTCGTGCCGATGATGGCGGCCGCGTAGGATGTCCAGTCCGCCTTCGCATCGTCCCAGGCGACATCCTCAACCTGAAACCCGCGCGCCTCGAAGGGGCCGCGCAGGGCGTCCATCATGAAGTCATGCTCGAAGGCATCGGTGCGGCGGATGGGCGAGCCCGGCAGGGTCACGCGGCTGGCGAGATAAGCGATTTTCTTCATGGGCGGGGCTGTAATGAGGTCCGGGCCTTGTGTCCACGCCCCCTGTCTGGCAAGGCGCGGCAAGGCAGCAGCGAGCAGGGATCAGGGCAGCATGAGCGGCGCGAAATACGATGTGGTGGGCCTCGGCAATGCGATTGTCGACGTGCTGGCACCCTGCGACGACGCCTTCCTCGCCCGTAACGGGATCGCCAAGGACGCGATGAACCTGATCGAGGAGCCACGCGCCGAAGAGCTGACGCGCCTCGCCCTGAACCCGGTGATCACGTCCGGCGGATCGGGGGCCAACACGATTGCGGGCCTCGCCAGCTTTGGTGCCTCGGCTGGCTATATCGGCAAGATTGCGGATGACGAACTCGGCCACCAGTTCATGCGCGAGATGATGGCGACCGGCGTTCCCTTCCACACCCGCCCGCTGACGGAAGGCCCGGCTACTGCGCGCTCCATCATCTTCGTGACCGATGACGGCCATCGCAGCATGAACACTTTCCTTGGCGCCTCTGTGTTGTTCTCGCGCGAGGACGTGGATGCCGACATGGTCCGTGCCGGGAGCATCCTCTACCTGGAAGGCTACCTTTTCGACAAGGACGAGGCCAAGGCTGCGTTTGTCCACGCTGCCGAGATCGCCAAGGCGGCGGGTCGCAAGGTGGCTGTGACGATGTCCGACAGTTTCTGTGTGGATCGTCACCGGGCGAGCTTCCGCCAGCTCGTGCGCGGCTTTGCCGACATCGTGTTTGCCAATGAGGCGGAACTATTGTCGCTGTACGAGACAGATGATTTCGATGCCGCCCTGAAGGCGCTGCAGGCGGACTGCGCCGTCGCAGCGGTGACGCGCAGCGCAAAAGGATCAGTCGTTGTGGGTGATGGTGAACCGATTGCAGTGCCGGCAGAGCCTGTGGCGCGCGTGGTTGATACCACGGGCGCCGGTGACCAGTATGCTGCCGGCTTCCTTTACGGCGTGGCGCGCGGGCTTCCGCTGGCGGTGTGTGCCAAGCTCGGTCATATCGCCGCGGCCGAGGTTATCGCGCACTATGGTCCGCGTCCGGAGCAATCCTACAAGGCGCTGGCGGAAAAGGCGGGCATTGTCGCCTAGGCGAGCGCGCGCTCCACATAATCCAGACGGTCGTGGCCGAAGAACAGGTCACCGTCCACAAAGAAGCTCGGCGCGCCGAAGATGCCGCGCTCGACCGCTTCGTCCGTATTCGCCTTCAGCTTTTCCTTGTTGGCCGGGTCTGTCGCCAAGGCAGTGATCTTCGCCGTGTCGAAGCCGTGCTTCTGGCAAAGCTTCGCGAGATGGGCGGGATCGCCGAGGTTCAGCGGCTCCGGCACGCTCCAGCTTTCGTTGAAGCAGGCCTTGGCAAAACGGCGCAGCTCCGCCTTGTCCGCAAAACCGATGGTCGCGCGCAAGGCGGCCAGCGTGTTCACCGGGAAGGCCGGGTTCATGTAGAAGGGGATACCGACATGCGCAGCGCAGCGCTGGATGTCGCGTGCCATGTAGCGGCCCTTGGCGGGTACAGTGCCGGGCGGCTTGTTGCCGGTGGCCTGCATGACACCGCCGAGAAACATCGGACGCCATTGCGCCTCCACGCCGGTACGCTTCTCGATGGCCTCGACCAGAGGCACGGCCAGCGGCGCGGTCGCGCTGGCATAATCGAAGAAGAATTCGAACGTTTTTGCCATGGCGGCCTCCCATCAAGTTTTGTTTTGGAACTTATGACAAATTGCGCTAGAGGAGTCATCCATGAAGTGGTCCGAGCTTTCTGATAACTGGTGTCCTGTCGCGAGAACCCTGTCGGTCGTGGGTGACCGCTGGACGCTGCTTATCCTGCGGGACTGTTTTCTCGGCAAATCGAAGTTCGAGGAATTTGCGGAATCGAGCGGCATGACCCGCCACATCCTGGCCGAGCGGCTGAAGCGGCTCGTCGAGGAGGGGGTGCTGGAACGCCGTCTCTATTCCACCGCGCCCAAACGCTATGATTATGTGCTGACCGAGAAGGGCGAGGAGCTGCGGCCAGCCCTGAAAATCATGAAGGACTGGGGCAAGAAATACATGCCGGTCCGGCGCGAGGCGAAAGCCTGAGGGCCGCCTGTCTCCAGAATTGTCGTGAGAAATAGGTCGGCGTCCCGGTGACAGGGGCGCCACGCGCGCTATAGCGCACCGGCCAAACCGTACCGGCCAAAAGGATTCCAGCCACATGAAATCGTTGTTCCTTCCAATCGCCCTCGCTGCTGCCCTTGTGGGCTGTGCGCCTGCTGCCGAAGTGCCCGCACCAGAGGCGCCCGCTGAAGTGGTTGAACTGGAGCCGGTGGTAGAGCCCGAGGTTGCGGGCACGGCCGGCGAGCTGGACGTAATGTTCGAGCTTGGCTTCACCGAATACGCCCTGATGCGGCTCGCGGAGCTGGGCGAAACGGTCACTGTCTCGGGCATGTACTACGGCGAACCGGTGCCGGAGGTCGCGGCGGCCATGACGGAAGCCGAGGGCCCGGTGTACGTGATCGGCACGTTTGAAACCACCTTGGATCCCGTGAACCAGACCGTCACCGTATCCGGCGCAGGCATCGACAGCGCGAAGCTCGCAAACCTCGTCGCGGGCCCGAAGCTCAACGTCAACATCTTCACCGCGCGCACCAAGCACCCGGACAACCTGATCGAATGCACGCTTGTCGACGGCGAAGTGGGCGAGCTCCGCGCCAAGCCGCCCGCGTCGCTGTGCGAGATGCTGGACGCGAACTGATGGCCCGTCCTGTCCACGTCCGTTCGGACATGGGCGGTGTACGGATGATCAGAGAATGAACTTTGAGAGGTCGGCATTGCCCGCTAGCGTGCCGACCTTTTCATCCACGTAGGCCGCAGTGATCGTGAAGGTCTCGCCAGCCTTTTCCGGCGCGTCAAAGCTGATCTCGTCGAGCAGACGTTCGAGTACGGTCTGCAGGCGCCGCGCGCCAATATTCTCGACAGACTTGTTCACGGCTTCGGCGAGGTCTGCGAGCCGGTCAATGGCGGCGTCCTCGAAGACGAGCCTTACCTTCTCTGCAGCCATCAGGGCTTCATACTGGCGGATGAGGCTGGCCTCAGGCTCGACCATGATGCGGCGCAGGTCGTTGCGTGTCAGCGGTTCGAGTTCCACTCGGATCGGCAGGCGGCCCTGCAGTTCGGGCAGGAGGTCCGAAGGCTTCGAAACATGGAAAGCGCCGGAGGCGATGAAGAGGATGTGGTCCGTCTTGATCGCGCCGCGCTTGGTGGAGACAGTGGTGCCTTCGATGAGGGGCAGGAGGTCGCGCTGGACGCCTTCGCGGCTGACATCGGCGCCGCCGCGATCCTTGCGGGCCGCAATCTTGTCGATCTCATCAAGGAAGACGATGCCATCTTCTTCCACGGCCATCACGGCCTCGCGCACAACCTGCTCCTCATCTACCAACTTATCGGCTTCTTCGGTCAGCAGAGGCTTGTACGCTTCCTTCACGGTCGTCCGTACACGTTTCGTCCGGTGGCCCATGGCCTTGCCGAGCATTTCCGACAGGTTGATCATGCTCATCGAGCCCGGCTGACCAGGCAGGTCCAGCATCTGCATCGGGTTGTTGCCGGCGTCAGCGAAGTCGATGTCGACTTCCTTGTCGTCCAGCATCCCGGCGCGCAGTTTGGTGCGGAACACGTCGCGGGTTGAGCGCTGGGCTTCGGCGCCAACGAGGGCGTCGAGCAGGCGCTCCTCTGCCTTGTCCCGAGCGGCCTGCGTGACGCCCGCGCGCTTCTGCTCCCGGATCATGGCGACGGCGGCCTCGACGAGATCGCGGATGATCTGTTCCACGTCACGGCCGACATAGCCGACTTCGGTGAACTTCGTCGCCTCAACCTTGAGAAAAGGGGCGTTCGCAAGGCGCGCG
Organism: uncultured Hyphomonas sp.; assembly: GCA_964643405.1. Taxonomy (GTDB): domain Bacteria; phylum Pseudomonadota; class Alphaproteobacteria; order Caulobacterales; family Hyphomonadaceae; genus Hyphomonas. The sequence goes on from CAZXQD010000023.1 coordinate 9,287, forward strand.
AGGCGGCGGGAGACCTCCGTCTTGCCGACGCCGGTCGGTCCGATCATCAGGATGTTCTTCGGCGTGATCTCGCCTCGCAGGTTTTCCGGTGCCTGTTTGCGGCGCCAGCGGTTGCGCAGGGCGATGGCGACCGCGCGCTTGGCCGCCGACTGGCCGACGATGTGGCGGTCAAGTTCGGCAACAATTTCGCGGGGCGTGAGCTGGGTCATGGGCAGGTCTCGATATGTCTCGGGCTGATATGGGAGCATCCAGAAAAGGGGCCAGTCCACACGCTGTTTTGTAGACGGGTTCTGGACGGATTCTTCAGGTCGGCTCCGGGGGGAATATCCGGGCCGCAATGCCGGTTTTGGGCGCCCAGCCAAGCACCCATCGCCGGGCCGAGTGCCAGCCGCCGCCGAGCAGGATGATCCCGGTGCCGAGCAGCAGGGTCGTCGCAATGAAGCTCGTCGAGCCGCCGCCGCCGACTGCATCCACCACCTGGCCGAGGGCCAGCCAGAAGCTGAAGAGGCTGGAAACGACCAGTGCGCGGCGGTTCAGCGCCAGCGACAGGAGGCCAAGGCCGATCAGGCTGGCGAGCAGGATCATCGCTTCCGGTGTGCTCGGTGTGGCATTCGGCGCGCCCATGATCATGCCGCGCAGGCCAAGGATGATTTGCGGCGCGGCAGCAACGTGCAGCCAGAACGCATTGTCTGACAGGCGCGTGATGCGGCCAGGGTCCTTCTGGTCGAACCAGATGGCGGCCGTGAGTGTGGCGAAGCCGATAGTAACCGACAGCAACCCGCCGAGCACCAATGCCTGATCGCCGAAGAAGCCTGTGAAGGTGTACGCGGTTGCGGCGGCCGAGACTGCGATGAGGAACATGCAGAAGGGCAGGCGAAAGCGCCACCAGGCGATGGCCGCTGCCAGGCCGCAGCCGATGAACGTGCCCATGCCGGACTTGCCGATCGTGTCCCAGGCCTGCGTCAGACTGGTGATGGTCTTGGCGTTGGCGCCTGTCAGGCCGCTGGAGAGCATTCCGAAAGACAGGCCGGAATAGAGTGTGAAAATCAGGATGGCCGCCATCGTGGGCAGCAGCATCCGGCGGCGGCGGCCAAAATATTCAGCCAATAGCCACATGACAGCGGCGACTGGCATCAGGATGATCGCGCCGAATGCGCCGGCATTGCCGCCGGTGACCATTGACCAGAAGTTGGGGCCAAAGAAGAGGCTGGTGATTGCCGTCAGACCCATCGCGAGGATGACGATGCCGATGGTGATGAAAATGTCGTTGAAGTTGTTGAGAAAGCGCAGGTTCTCGGTCTGCTCCGGCATCGCCCGCGTGACCGGGTCTGCGCGGGCTGCAAGGAAGGCTTCGAGGCGGCTCGCCTGATCGCGGGTGATTATGCCGGCATCGGCAGCGGCGCGGATGTCGGAGCGGTCAAACATCCAGCACTTCCACGGTGAAGTGCCCGTTTGTGTAGACGCAGATATCAGCAGCGATCTGCATGGCCTTGCGGCCGATCACTTCGGCGTCCTGCTCGTAATCAAAAAGACCCCGCGCGGCAGCGAGCGCGAAATTGCCGCCCGAGCCTATGGCGACGACATTGTGCTCCGGCTCCAGCACATCGCCGGCGCCGGTGATCACAAGGGTGCTGGTCTTGTCGGCAACGATCAGCAGGGCTTCCAGCTTTTGCAAGTAGCGCTCGGTGCGCCAGTCCTTGGCGAGTTCGACGGCGGCCCGCTGCAGCTGACCGGGGAAACGTTCCAGCTTCTGTTCGAGGCGCTCGAACAGGGTAAAGGCATCCGCCGTTGCGCCTGCGAAGCCGGCCAGAATCGAGCCGTCTGCGATGCGGCGCACCTTGCGGGCGTTGCCCTTCATGATGGTCGGCCCCATCGACACCTGACCGTCTGAAATCATCACGAGCTTGTTCGCCTTGCGAACTGCAATGACGGTTGTGCCATGCCAGGGCAGGCCGGAATTTTCTTGCGTTGTCATGGGTTTGAAATTGGCGGAGTTGGCCCTGTGGCGCAAGGGATCGACGGTAGATGTGGAAATGTGACAGTTCTGTCACTGAACTGTCACACACCTCTCCTATGGGGAAGCTGAACGGGCCACAGGGGTCGACATGTTGCAACAGCTCGGCCAACTGCCCATGGGCTGGTTGCTGATCGCCCTGATCGCGGTCTTCGGCTCGGCTGCATTTTTCCTTGGCCGTATGCGGGCGGAGCGCCTGCTTCTGTCGACCACGGGCCGCATGCATTCGCGCCCGAACTATCATGGCTATTACGTCGCGATGTGGTCGGCCGTTCCGGTCATGCTGGTCGCCTTGGGTTACGCGATTTTCGGTGAACAACTGACCCGCAGCCAGCTGACGCGGGAGCTGCCGTCGTCATTCTCTTCAATGTCGGCGCCGGAGCTGCACAGCTACCTTGAATCGGTGCGGATGGCCGCCGGAAGTGCCGCGAGCGCCGGGGCAGACCGCGTATTTCAGGCAGTGACCAATCGTTATCTGGAACTGCGCGGGATCGTGAACGCCGGCACGCTGGCGCTGCTCGGCATACTCGCGGCCATCGGTATGTTCTGGGCGCAGCGGCGTCTGAAGCCGTCGTTCCGCGCCCGGGCGCTGGTCGAAAACGGCATGGAACTTGTGCTGTTCGTCTGCGCCGGTGTCGCCATTGCGACCACAGCTGGCATCGTTTTGTCGCTGCTCTATGAGAGCCTGCAATTCTTCCAGAAGGTTTCGGCCTGGGACTTTCTGACAGGTACGCGCTGGAACGCGCAGACAGAGGCCGAGTTCGGCGCGCTGCCGCTATTCTTCGGCACGTTCATGATTGCGTTGATCGCCATGCTTGTGGCCGCGCCCATCGGCCTGTTCTCGGCGATTTTCTTGTCTGAGTACGCGTCACCAAAGGCGCGTGCCTGGATCAAGCCGATCCTCGAAATTCTCGCCGGTATCCCGACCGTTGTGTATGGCTTCTTCGCATTGCTGGTTGTCGCACCGGGTATCCGCACTGCAGCCATCTGGGTAAACGAAACGGCTATCCGCCTCGGCCTTGCCAGCGAGCCCATCCTGGCAGCGCAGCCGACGAGCGCGCTGGCTGCAGGGCTTGTCATGGGCATCATGGTGATCCCGTTTGTCTCATCGCTGTCCGATGACGTGATCAATGCCGTGCCGCAGACCCTGCGGGATGCGGCTTACGCGCTGGGCGCAACGAAATCCGAGACTGTGAAACAGGTTGTGTTGCCAGCCGCGCTTCCGGGCATCATCGCGGCATTGCTGCTCGCTGTATCGCGCGCGATCGGCGAGACCATGATCGTGGTGATGGCGGCGGGAAAGAGCGCGCGCATCTCCATGGATCCCACGTCCGACCTGACAACCATCACTGTGCAGATCGTGTCTCTGATGACCGGCGAAACCGGCTTTGACGATCCGAAGACGCTGTCCGCCTTTGCGCTCGGCCTTGTGCTTTTCGCCGTGACCCTCGCGTTCAACGTCGTCGCCCTGCGCGTCGTCAAGAAATACCGTGAAAAATATGACTGATACAGCGCGCCCCTCGTTCACCAGCGCGGCAGCGGCCAAGCGTCTGAAGAAGCGTCGCGCAGCGGACGGCCGGTTCCGGTACTACGGGCTGACGGCAATCCTTATGGCGCTTGGCGCTCTGGCCATCCTGGTTTTCACCATCGGCTCGCAGGCGCTGTCGGCAGCGACCTACCATGTCGTGCGTTACGATGTGACGCTGGACCCCGCTGTGATCGCACCCGAGGGCGCAAACCGGCCAGCGGACATCGCGCGCAACGTGGACGGCTTTTACGGGCTCGTGCGGGACAACCTGTTCGAGACGTTCCCGGAAGCTGAAGACGGCCGCGTGACACGCCGCCAGCTTTCGGATTTCGTGACACGCCTCGCTGTGTTGCCAACTGCAAAGACGGTGGCGCAGAATCCGGAGCTTGTCGGCGGCCAATTCACCGTTACGGCCCCGCTGAACGATGATCTTGATCTTTACCTGAAGGGGCAGGGTGTCCGTGAACGGAAGATCAAGGCGGGCCAGATCTCGGCTGTAGCATCGGAGGGCGAGGCAGGTTACCGCGTGACGGGCGCTGGCGCCTTCGATGCCGTTCTGGCGGGACTTGCCGTGGTCAATGCCGACCGGGCGTCAGATGCCGGACCGGCTGACGTGCTTCTGACGGCGGGTGTTTCGACTGGCCGTTTGACCGATATCACCGCAGGCGCGGCGCGCATGGAACTGCTCACCGGCAAAGCGTCCGATTTCGAGAACGCCCGTCCGGACGCACGCATCATCATCTCGCCGGAGTCGGAGCGAACGATTTCTGACCGGCAGATTGGCTGGGTACTCGCGCTGAAGGAAATGGGTCGGATAGACAGGGTGCCGCGCTGGACGCTGCTGACCAATTCGGACAGCACCTACCCCGAGCTTGCAGGTGGCCTTGCCGCGATTGTCGGTTCACTGCTCACGATGCTCGTGACGGCCCTCGTGGCGATGCCCATTGGTATCCTCGCCGCCGTCTATCTTGAAGAATTTGCACCGCGCAACCGCGTGACCGAGTTCATCGAGGTGAATATCAACAACCTCGCCGCTGTGCCTTCGATTGTATTCGGCCTGCTTGGGGCAGCGCTGTACTTGAATTTCTTCGGCATGCCTCGTTCCGCGCCCGTCGTCGGCGGCCTCGTACTGGCGCTGATGACATTCCCGGTGGTGATCATTGCCTCGCGCGCAGCCTTGAAAGCCGTGCCGCCCTCGGTGCGTTCCGGCGCGCTGGCCGTTGGCGCCTCGCAGATGCAGACCGTGTTCCACCACGTTGTGCCGCTCGCCGCGCCAGGCATCCTGACCGGCGCCATTCTCGGCATGGCACGCGCGCTGGGTGAAACGGCGCCGCTGCTGCTGATCGGGATGGTGGCGTTCGTCGGCGATGTGCCGAAAGGACCCATGGACGAGTCGACCGTGATGCCGGTGCTTATCTTCAGCTGGTCGAACAATGCCGAGCGCGCCTGGGAGCCGCTGACATCCGCGATGATCGTCATCCTCCTGGCCTTCCTTTTGCTGATGAATGGCCTCGTGGTATTCCTGCGGCGCAAATACGAACGGAGATGGTGATGGATACGGGTACGACTGCGACCATGATCGACGACAGCCTCACACTCCCGCGCACCGCTGACGCGGCCCCGCGGATCGATTGCCGGAACATCAAGGTGTTCTACGGGCAGGCGCAGGCCATCCATGATGTCTCGATGACTTTCCCGGACCGGGCGGTGACGGCCCTGATCGGACCCTCGGGCTGCGGCAAGTCCACCTTCCTGCGCTGTCTCAACCGCATGAATGACACGATCGAGAACTGCCGCGTCGAGGGTGAGATCCTTATGGACGGCGAGAATATCAATGATCCGGATGTGGATCCCGTGCTGCTGCGCTCGCGCGTCGGCATGGTATTCCAGAAACCGAATCCGTTCCCGAAATCCATCTACGACAACATCGCCTACGGCCCGCGTATCCACGGCCTTGCAAATGGCCGCGAGGATCTGGACGCGATCGTGGAGAAGAGCCTTCGCCGTGCCGGCCTCTGGGAAGAGGTGAAGGATCGCCTCTCGGCGCCCGGCACCAGCCTGTCGGGCGGCCAGCAGCAGCGCCTGTGCATCGCGCGCGCGATTGCGGTGCAGCCCGAAGTGATCCTGATGGACGAGCCGTGCTCGGCGCTCGATCCGATTGCCACGGCGCGTATCGAGGAACTGATCGACGAACTGCGCAACCGCTACTGCATCGTCATCGTGACGCACTCCATGCAGCAGGCTGCGCGTGTGTCGCAGCGCACGGCATTCTTCCACCTCGGCCATGTCGTCGAGTTGGGCGACACCAACCAGATCTTCACCAACCCGCGCGAGAAGCGCACCGAAGACTACATCACCGGCCGGTTCGGCTGAGCGAGGCAAGCATGTCTGACCATATCGTTTCTGCATATTCGGAAGAGCTTGAGCGGCTGTCTGCCGAGATCATGAAGATGGGCGGGATCGTCGAGACGATGATCGCCGACGCGACGCGCGCCCTCGCAGCGAACGATCTTGAGCTTGCCAGGGAAGTGGTTGCTCGCGACCCGCTTGTGGATGCCATCGAGTCCGATGCCGAGCGCCAGATCGTATCGATCATCGCGCGCCGGCAGCCGATGGGTCACGACCTGCGGATGATCCTCTCTGCGATGAAGATTTCCAGCGAGCTGGAGCGCATTGGTGATCTCGCGAAGAACATCGGCAAACGCGCGCAGCGACTTGATGACAATGTGAACTCAGAGATGCGCAATGCGATCATCCGCATGGCGCAGCCAGTATCACGCCAGCTGAACGATGTGCTGAACGCCTACGCAACAGCCAGCGCGGACAAGGCGAAGGCTGTGTGGAGCTCGGACGATGACATCGACCACCACTACAACTCCGTATTCCGCGAGATTCTGACTTACCTGATCGAGGACCCGCGCCGCATCAGTGCCGGGGCCCACATGCTGTTCATGGCAAAGAACCTCGAGCGTATCGGGGACCACTGCACCAACATTGCCGAGTTCGTATACTATCAGGCCGTGGGCGATTACCTGTCGGAACTGGAACGGCCGAAGCTGAACCAGGTCTGACGTCCCCTCAGGGCCGCGCCGAAAGAATGGAGCCGACCCCATGAAACCTTATGTGCTGATCGCGGAAGACGAGAAAGCCGTATCGGAGCTGTTGCTCTATAACCTGCGCAAGGAAGACTATGACGTAGGCGTTGCCGGCGACGGTGAGGAAACGCTGATCATGCTGGACGAGCGCACGCCGGACTTGCTGCTGCTCGACTGGATGTTGCCGAAGGTGAGTGGCATCGAGATATGCCGCCGCGTGCGCACGGGCGGTGCAAACCCCAACCTGCCGATCATCATGCTGACCGCGCGGGGTGAAGAAAGTGACCGCATCCGCGGGCTTGATACGGGTGCGGATGATTACGTGACGAAGCCTTTCTCGACCACCGAGCTGATGGCCCGTGTTCGTGCCGTGTTGCGCCGTATTCGTCCGGGCCTGAAGGACGACCGTATCACCGTCGGCGACATCGAGATCGACCGCGTGGCTCACCGCGTGGCGCGCAGGGGCATGGATATCCATCTCGGCCCGACGGAATTCCGCTTGCTCGATTACTTCATGCAGCATCCAGGGCGCGTGTTCTCACGCGAGCAGCTGCTGGATACGGTCTGGGGCTCGGATGTGTATGTCGAGGCGCGAACCGTGGACGTGCATGTCGGGCGGCTGCGCAAGGCGCTGCGACAGGCGGGCGGGGAAGATCCGATCCGTACGGTGCGGTCAGCAGGTTATGCCCTGCGCGAGGACTGACGGGCGCCGCCACCGGCGCCCGCCGTCCCGGTATCAGGCAAAGACTTCCGAAAGGAAGGTTTTCAGATAGGCGAAGCTGCGACGGTCGGTATCGGCATGATACTGCGTCGCATCGCCCGTCGCGCCGACCGTAGTGAAGGCGTGCGTGGCGAGGCCGTGCGCGTGCAGCTGCCAGTCCGCGCCTTCGAATTCCTTGGCGATGGCGAGCACATCTTGCGGCGTTGCCATCGGGTCACGCCAGCCATGTTCGATGAGAACCTTGGCCTTGATCTTCGGCTGGGGGATATTCTCCGCCGGACGGAAAAGTCCGTGGAAAGACGCAACGCCGAGCACATCCATGCCGGCGCGGGCCATGTCGAGCACGCAAAGGCCGCCGAAGCAGAATCCGATGGCTGCGGTTTTCTTCGCACCCGATTTTGCCTTCGCCGCAGCGATGCCCGCAGCGAGGCGCTTCTGAAGTTCCGCGCGGTTGCCGACCAGCGGGTACATCAGGCCTTCGCATTCGGCCTGGTTCGTACCGCGCTTGCCCTTGCCATAAACATCAATGGCGAACGCGTTGTAGCCAAACTCCTCGGCGATGATGCGGGCCTTCTGCTTCTCGTTGTCACCCACGCCTGCCCAGTTGTGGCAAATCACAACCAGCGGCGCATCGGGTTTGCCAGCCGGCGTCAGGAAATAGCCCTCATAGGTCTGGCCATCGATCGTATAGTCCACTGCGCTCATGGGAGGTTCCTCTCTGTTGTAGCTGCAGGGCTGGATAGTGCGTTTCCGCAGGGGCATTTCAAGCTCGGCAGCGATTAGTATGCGCTTTCTAGACTTTTTCCCTACATCGGGCGGCATGAGTTCACCGTCTTCCCGAAAGGAGCCCCCCATGGCGAAGAAAACCACAAAGACCACGAAATCGGCTGCCCGCGCGAAAGCCGCGGCCGTTGGCAAGCAGGTCGAAGCCCAGTCCACCGAAATGGCCTACAAGATCTGGCTGGCCGGCGTCGGCGCCTATGGCAAAGCCTATGACACGGCACTTGCCGGCGCGAGCGTGCTGAACAAGCAATCGGCTGAAGTGTTCGAAGACCTCGTGAAACGCGGCTCGGAAATCGAGCAGGACGTGCGCGCCAAACTGGCCGCCGACGAGCGTGTCGCAGGTGCCTCGAAACAGGTCACCAAGACGCTGGAAACCGTGCGCGAAATGCAGGTTCAGGCCCGCGACCAGTTCGATGCCCGCCTTGAGCGCATGCGCGACCTGCTGGGCGTGAAAGGCTTCGGCGACGTTCGTCAGAAGTTTGCCCGCCAGATCGACAAGCTGGAAGACGAGGTGGCTTCGGTCACCGCGAAAGCCCGCGCGAAAGTCGGCGATGCTGACCTGAAAGCCCGCCTTGCCCGCCTCACGGCCGAGATCGAAGCTGTTGCTGGCGAGACCGGCGCGGAAGTCGCCAAGACCGCAAAGAAAGCCGCCCGCAAGACGACGAAAGCCGTCAAAGCCGCTTTCGCCGCTCCGGAGGACGCTGACGACCTGACGCAGGCGACCGGTATCGGCCCGGCACTGGCGAAGAAGCTGAATGCGGAAGGCCTGACGCGCTTTGCGCAGCTCGCCGCCCTGAAGAAAGCGGAACTGGAAGCCCTCGACGCGAAAGTCGGCGGCCGTGGCCGCGTGGCGAAAGCCGAGTGGTCGAAACTGGCGAAAGCCGCCGTGTAACGAACATGGAAAGGGCGGGCCGGCTGGCTCGCCCTTATCCTTTTGTGTCCTCGAAATGCCGGATCATCTGGCCGAGCGCCGCCGGTCCCGCCTCGCCCATATAGGGCACCATCAGGCACATCACCTGGAACACTGTCTTGTGGATGAGGGCAGGGCCGTCATGGACCTCTTTCGTAAGCGCATCACCGGCCAGCCAGAACGTCAGTGTGGTGATGATCTGGTCAACCAGCGGCTCCTTCAGGCGCTTGTCGATCAACAACATGCCAAGGCGTTCGAGGTCATCAAGAATACGCAGGATCGTCTGGCGTTTGCCGGCCACAAGGCTGCGGAAGCGCACGGCGAGATCGGGATAGCGGGCGAGCAGGCCCGCAAGGTCTCGGTAGAAGAAGCGGAAGTCGTAGATCTCTTCCAGCAGGATGTAGATGTAGACCCAGTTGTCCTCGATCGAGGCAAGGCCGCCTTTCGAGCCGCGCAGGATGACCCGCATCTCCTCCTCGAACCGGTCGAACAGGGCGCGGATGATCGCGTCCTTGCCCTTGAAATGGTAATAGAGGTTGCCCGGACTGATCTCGAGCGCATTGGCGATATCGACAGACGACAGCTCGCCTTCTCCTTCCTCGTTGAAGAGGAGGAGGCTGACTTCAAGTATCCGGTCGCGCGTTTTCATAGCCTGGCGAGCAGTTTGACAGCTAAATCTGACTGTGGAACGAATTTTGTGAGTAAATTTACCACGGTCTTTTTGCCGGATGGCAAGAGACCGGGATTAGACCGGCCACTGGCGGATTGCTGCCAGGAGAGACCGGCGGCACTCGGGAGGGACTGAAAATGAGCACACCCAAGGACGAAATCGCCCAGAATGCGGCGCAAAGCACAACGGCCCTTAACCCGTTGCTCGGCGGCATTAACCGTCAGGAGCTACTGGGCGCAGTGGCGATGATGCTGCGCTCGTCCGTCGCCAATCCGGTGACGACCGCCAAGGCCGCCCGAAAGATCGTGGCGGAGAATACCGAAATCCTGCTCGGCAAGTCCAAGCGCGAAGCCGACAAGAAGGACCGGCGCTTCAAGGACCCTGCCTGGGAGCATAACCCCTTCTACAAACGCGGCATGCAGGCCTTCCTCGCCACCCAGGAACACCTCCATGACTGGGTCAGCGAAATCAAGATGAGCGAGCTGGAGCACGCCCGCGCCAAATTCGTGATGGGCATGATCACGGATGCGATGGCACCGACCAACACGCTGATCGGCAACCCGGCCGCCACCAAGCGCGTCGTCGATTCCGGCGGCCTGTCGCTGCTGAAGGGCATGAAGAACCTTTATGACGACCTGACCAAGAATGGCGGCCTGCCGTCCCAGGTCGACAAGCGCCCGTTCAAGGTCGGCGAAAACCTCGCGATCTCCAAGGGCTCGGTGGTCTGGAAGAACGAGATGCTGGAGTTGATCCAGTATGCTCCGACGACGGAGAAAGTGTACAAGACGCCCATCCTGATCATTCCGCCGCAGATCAACAAGTTCTATGCGATGGACCTGACGCCGATGACGTCGATGGTCCAGTTCCTGCTCGCGATGGAACAGCAGACCTTCGTCATTTCCTGGCGCAACCCGCGGAAAGAGCATCGCGACTGGGGCCTCGCGGACTATATCGACAGCCTCGTGCAGGCGAGCGAAGTGGTGCGCAAGATCACCAAGTCGCCAAAGCTGAACGTCTCCGGCGCCTGCTCTGGCGGCATCACGACCGCGACCTTTGCGAGCCTTCTGGCCGCGGCTGGCGACAAGCGCATCAACGCGGTCACCTTCATGGTCTGCGTGCTGAACCCGCAAAAGGAAGACAGCGATATCGGCCAGATCGTCTCTGACGGCAGCCTTGAGATCGCACGAAAAATGTCCAAGGCGCGGGGCATCCTGAAGGGCGATGATCTTGCCCGGATGTTTGCCTGGATGCGTCCGAACGACCTGATCTGGAACTATGTCGTCAACAACTACCTGATGGGCGAAGACCCGCCGCCGTATGACGTCCTCTTCTGGAACAACGACACGACGAACCTGCCGGCGCAGCTTCATTCGGACTATCTGGACATCGCACTGCACCAGCCGTTTGATCATCCGGGTACGGTCGATGTCGCCGGTCACAAGGCGGACCTCACGAAGGTGACCGCAGATGCGTTTGTCGTGGCGGGCCTCACCGACCACATCACGCCCTGGAAAGCTTGCTACCGCACGCCGGGCCTGCTCGGCTCGAAGAATGTCGAGTTCATTCTCTCGTCGAGTGGCCACCTTCAGTCCCTGATCAATCCGCCGGGCAATCCGAAGGCAAAGTATTTCCGCTCCACCAACATGAAGCCGACGCCCGATGAATGGGCCGCCAGCGCCGAGGAGCATAATGGCTCCTGGTGGCCGCGCTGGGGTGAATGGTTGAAGGAACGTTCGGGCACGCTTAAGGCTGCGCCTCAGTCGGTCGGCAATGAAGCCTTCCCGCCGCAATACGCGGCGCCTGGCCGCTACGTGTTCAACGACTAGACGACCCCAGCAAGGACTGCCCCATGCCCAGCTACAGGCGCAAACCAGAGATCACAATGCAGGACGTGGACGGCATCGTGCTGCGCACCGCGCATTGGGAAGCGCCGGAAGACAATGGTGAATTGCCGCTCCTGTTCTTCAACGGCATCGGGGCAAACCTCGAACTCACCCTCGGCCTCGGCGACATGTTCCCGGTCCGCGAGATCATCACGTTCGACGTGCCTGGTGTGGGGCTCAGCCCGGTCACGCAGTGGCCTTACCGGCACTGGATGCTCGCGCGCTGGGTGCGCAAGCTGATCGACCGCTACGGCATCGACATGGTTGACGTGATGGGCGTCTCCTGGGGCGGCGCGCTGGCGCAGCAGTTCTCGTTCCAGTACCGGAGCCGCGTGAACCGCCTGATCCTTTGCGCTACCTCGTCCGGCATGACGATGATTCCGGGCCGCCCGGCTTCGCTGTCCAAGATGGTCGATACGCGTCGCTACACAGATCCTGAATTCATGCGCGAGAACTTTGCAAAGCTCTATGGCGATGCGGCCGACGAGTCGGCCGGTAGCCATGTCGACGGCCTCCTCCCGCCGGACCCGAAAGGCTACATCTACCAGCTTCTCGCTTTCGCCGGCTGGTCGAGCCTGCCGTTCATCCGCTTCCTGAAGATGCCGACGCTGGTGATGATGGGCGACAAGGACAGCATCGTGCCGCTGGTCAATGGCCAGATCCTGACCTGGGCGCTGCCGGATGCGCGCCTGCATGTCGTTGAAGGCGCCGGCCACCTGTTCATAGTCACGCGCGCGGCGGAAACCGCCCGCGTCATCAACGACTTCCTGAGCGATCCCTTCAGCGCGGCGGCCAAGGCCGCCTAGTCGTTCATCAGGCGCTCGGCTTCGGTGCGGACGGCGCCGTAGTCCACTTTGCCGGTCCCGAGCACGGGTATCTGGCTGACGCGGAACACCCGTCTGGGTACGGAGATTTCTGGTACGCCATGATTCTGTGCCCATTCCAGGATCGGCGTGCGGGCTGCATCCGGTGCGTCACTAAGCAGGATTACCTGCTCGCCTTTCTTGGGATCGGGCAGGGTAACGGCGGCATGCATGTTGTCCGGCCAGACAGCAGCGGCGCAATTCTCGACCACTGCCAGCGACACCATCTCGCCGCCAATCTTGGCGAAGCGCTTCACGCGTCCGAGAATCTTGATGAAGCCCTCTGAATCGATATCGACGATATCGCCGGTGTCGTGCCAGCCGTCGATCAGTTTCTCGATCACACCCGGATTTGACGAGCGCAGGTAGCCCATCATGATGTTCGGTCCGCGAATGTGGAAACGCCCGCCTTCCGGCATGCCTTCCACGGGCACCAGCTTGTATTCCATATCGGCCATCAGACGGCCGACCGTACCGGGCTTGTTGTGTTCCCACTGGTTTGCGGCAACCACCGGCGACGCCTCGGTCGCGCCGTAGCCTTCGAGAATCTCGATGTTGAACTTGCGCCGCACATAGTCGCGCGTTTCGTCCTTCACGCGCTCGGCGCCGCATACGGCGAGGCGGATCGAGTCCATGTCGCCTTCGGCGCCTGTCCGTGCGTATTGAGAGATGAACGTATCCGTGGCCAGCAGGATCGTCGCGCCCGTTTCGCGGATGCGGCGCACGATTTCCTTCGGCTGCAGCGGCGAGGGATGGAACACGACTTTGATGCCGGCGACGAGCGGCAGCAACGCGCCGACGGTAAGGCCGAAACAGTGGAAGGTCGGCAGCGGGTTGAAGACAATGTCCGCATCCGGACTGAGCCCGATATGCGCCCGCACCTGCTCGATGTTCGCCATGATGTTTTCATGGCTCAGCACCACGCCTTTGGGCTCACCCTCGGTGCCGGACGTGAAGAGAATGACGCCCGGTTGCTTGTAGTTGAGCGCAGCACCTACAAATGTCGGCAAGGCCGGGCCGGTTAGCGCGCACAGCTTGTCGCCGATCGACAGTTTTTCGCGTACGTCTTCGAGGTAGATGATCTCAACCGTTTTCGACAGTTCAGCGATCAGGTCCTGCAGGCCGCCGAGTTCCACGAACTTGTGCGCCGTGATCATGCGCTTCACTTTGGCAGCGCGCATGGCGGATTTCAGGTTCTTTGAGCCAGCCGTAAAGTTCAGCATCGCGGGCACGCGGCCATAAGCCGTCAGCGCAAAGAAGCCGATCACGGATCCGGCGCCGGTCGGCAGCATCACGCCGACTGCTTCGCCCCGTTTCGTGCCTTTCCTCAGGGCTGAGCCCAGGCCGAACACGGCGCGAAGGATTTCCTTGTAGGTGAGCACGCGCTCATCCCCGTCCACCAGCACAGGCTTGCCGGCGCCGAATTCTTTCGCGGCGCGCAGCAGGGCGTTGAACAGGTTAATGCGGGTACGTTCCGGCTTGTAGGCCAGCGGAGCCGGCACAAGCGGCTGGAGGGATTGCTGCATCGGGTTCGCCCTGACTCGTTTCTTCCCGTAGTTTTTGTAACATTCTGTCATCTAGCGTCATGCAAGCAAGCGATAATGCAAGTCTGCATATGCAGCCTGCGCATAGACCGGCTTGCTGAATCAGCCGCCGGGCGCCATTTTGGCCCAGATGGCAAACCTCATAGACCTGAAAAACAACGCGCCGCGGCCCCGCCACCCCGAGAAACAGGGGCGGCCGGATACACCCTTGATGCGAAAACCGGACTGGATTCGCGTAAAGGCGCCGACCTCGGAGGGCTACGCCGCCACCCGTGCGCTGGTGAAGTCGAAGGGGCTGGTAACAGTCTGCGAAGAAGCCGGTTGCCCGAATATCGGCGAGTGCTGGGACAAGAAGCACGCGACGATGATGATTCTCGGGGACGTGTGTACGCGGGCTTGTTCCTTCTGCAACGTGGCGACGGGCAAGCCGAAACCGGGCGTTGACGCCGACGAGCCGCGCCGCGTGGGCGAAGCCGTGGCCGAGATGGGCCTAAGCCATGTGGTCATCACTTCGGTCGACCGAGACGATCTGGAAGACGGCGGCGCGATGCACTTCGTGCACACGATCCGGTCGATCCGCGAACGTGCGCCTGGCGCGACCATCGAGATCCTGACGCCGGACTTCCTGCGCAAGGATGGCTGGGAGAACCATGTCATCGACGCGAAGCCGGATGTGTTCAACCACAACCTCGAAACCGTGCCGCGGCTTTATCTCTCGATCCGTCCGGGTGCGCGGTATTTCCATTCCCTCCGCCTGCTGCAGAAAGTGAAGGACCGCGACCCGTCGCAGTTCACGAAGTCCGGCCTGATGGTCGGCCTAGGCGAGACGAAGGAAGAAGTGATGCAGGTCATGGACGACATGCGCTCCGCCGGTGTCGACTTCATCACCATCGGGCAATATCTGCAGCCGACGCGCAAACATGCCGCGATTGACCGCTTTGTTACGCCGGATGAGTTCAAGGCGTATGAGGAAATTGCGCGGGCGAAGGGCTTCCTGATGGTCTCCGCCAGCCCGCTCACGCGCTCCAGCCACCATGCGGGCGAAGACTTCGCCAAGCTGCGGGCCGCGCGTGAAGCGCAGCTTGCTGCGCGCAAGTAGGTTATGCCTCGTTTCTCGAAAACCCTCCGTGTGCCCTATGGGCCGGCTGAGTGTTTTCAGCTGGTTTCGGACATCACGAAGTATCCGGACTTCATCCGCTGGATCACGGCGATGCGGGTGACAGGTTCGCGCGAAGTGCAGCCGGGCGTGATGGAGTGCCAGGGTGAGGCCGTAGTCGGCTTCAAGGGATTCACGGAGCGGTTCACCACGCAGGTCGTTGCGGATGAGCCAGCAAAGCGGGTGACGGCATCGCTCGTGCGCGGGCCCTTCCGAAAGCTGTTTGCCGAGTGGCGCATCTTCGAAACGGTTGGCGGTGCCACCGATATCTCCCTCGAGATCGACTACGAATTCCGCAACCCGGTCATCGGATTCCTCGCTGCGGCGAACCATGACCTTGCTACGGATCGCATCCTAAATGCGTTCCTTGAAGAAGCCCGCCGCCGGTTCGGTACTGCGCCTAGCGCATCTGCACCTGGATAAGCTTCAGGGCCGTTTCCATCGCTTCCATGCGGATGGCAGACCGGCCGATATCACCCAGTTGCAGCACTTCGTGTACCACCGCGCGGTTTTCGCGCGCGCAGGCGATGTGAACGAGGCCGACCGGTTTCATCTTCGTGCCGCCGCCGGGGCCCGCAACACCGGTGATGCCGACTGCGATGTTGGCGCGGCTGTTGGCAAGTGCGCCTTCGGCCATCATGCGCGCGACCGGTTCGGACACCGCGCCATAGTCCGCGAGCACATCGCCGGGTACGCCGAGCATTTCTTCCTTCGCCTTGTTCGAATAGGTGACGAAGCCGCGTTCGAACACGGTGGACGAGCCTGGAATGTCGGTGAACAGCGCGGCGACGAGGCCGCCAGTGCAGCTTTCAGCGGTGGCGATCTTCAGGCGCGCCTGTTCGGCGTCGTCCAGGATCAGCATGGCAAGATTGCGGAGGCGGTCTGGGAACATGGCGCTTACCTACAGGGCGCCTAGCGGCCCGTGAAGACCGGATCGCGCTTCTCGATGAAGGCGGCGGCGCTTTCCTTCGCATCCTCGGTCTGCATCAGCTTGCGGATTTCGGTGATCGCCCACTTGCCGGTGTCGCGCCAGTCGGGATCAAGCGTGCGGCGAAGACCGGCTTTCAGCGAACGCACGGCCTGGGGCGGGTTGGCGGCGATCTTCTGGGCGATGCCGAGGGCGGTCGGCAGCAGTTCTTCCTGAGATACGACGCGGCCAACCAGGCCGATTTCTTTTGCTTCCTGAGCGGTTATGATGTCGCCGGTGAACAGGAGTTCGCTCGCCTTTTCGCGCCCGACGATCTGGGCGAGGCGGCCAAGGCCCGGCGCATCACAGCAGAGGCCGCGCTTTACGAAAATCTCGCCCCACTTCGCCGTATCGGCCATAACGCGGATGTCGGCCATGATGGAGAGTTCGGCGCCCCAGCCGAGGGCAAAGCCGTTGATGGCGGCGATGACCGGAATGTCCGTATGCAGAAGGGCGTCAGCGGCGGGCGTGAGGCCGCCGGTGTCTTTCGCTTTGGCGGCACGCTCCGGCGTGACCGGGGCACCTTTGGACAGGATCTTCTTCACATCGTCGCCGGAACAGAAGGCGCGCGTGCCGGCGCCCGTGATGACGATGGCGCGCGCGTCTGATTTCCGGATCGCGTCTTCGAGCGCATCATAAAGATCATAGTCCAGCGAGTTCATCGCCTCGGGCCGGTTCAGCGTCAGCAGGGTGACGTGCCCGTGTTGCTCTTTGAGCAGGATGTCAGACATGGCGGTTCTCCCCGATGTTTTGTTGGAAGCTGTCATGAAGGCGAAGAGTTGAAAATCATGTCCTTGGGGCAGGGGGCTTCTGTGAGGGTCTTGAGGTCGTGTTTTCACGAGATTCACGGGTAGGGATGTTGCGCAGAGTCCGGAGCCGATTTGCATAACTGTTTGATGGGGATGGGTTTTGCTTTGCCTCAGTCTGATTTTTTGTAGGCGCAAGTTCTCCTGGCGGGCTCACAAACGTTCTCAGCCGGTCTCAGCCTTTGCACCTCCCGTGTCGAATTTTTCTCATCCATTCTCATTTTTTATCATCTGGTATCGATCTGTTATCAGCTTCTCACGGGGGGCGGACTTCGGCCTACGGCCTCTATCCGCCCTACTGTGCAGGGGATGACGTTGATTGTAGCGCCGGGCGGAAGGGTGTGGCGCAAGTTCCGGCGCCGCGCTTTTCCGCGCGTTGAAGCATTTGCAGAATTTGATTCCGGAAGGGCCGATGCGTGTTGCGCAGGCCGGGCGTCAGCCCTTCGGCATGAGCACAGCGATCGCTTCGGCGGCGATGCCTTCCCGGCGGCCGGTGAAGCCGAGGCCTTCGGTGGTGGTGGCTTTTATGCTGACGGCGTCGAGGGGCAGGCCGAGGAGCTCGGCGGTGCGGGCGCGCATGGCTTCGCGGTGGGGTTTCACCTTGGGCGCCTCGCAGATCACAGTGATGTCGCAACTGTCGATGCGGTAGCCTTTGGCTTCGGCGAGGGTCTGGGCGTGTTTCAGGAAGATGCCGCTGTCGGCATTTTTCCAGCGCGGGTCTGATGGGGGGAAATGGTCGCCGATGTCGCCCAAGGCGACCGCGCCGAGGATGGCATCGGTCAGCGCGTGCCAGCCTGCGTCGGCGTCCGAGTGGCCTTTCAGTTTGGCGACGTGGGGAATGGCGACGCCGCACAGCGTGACGTGATCACCCGCTTCAAGTTCATGGACATCGAAGCCCTTGCCGACACGGGGCGCGCCAGTAGGCGCAAGGAGGCGGGCGAGCATGTCGAAATCCTCGGGATAAGTGATCTTGGTGAGTTTGGCTGAGCCTGAAATCAGCTGCACACGGGCACCCGCGGCCTCGACCGCGGCGAGATCATCCACCAGGTCGGCGCCGGCCGCCATGAGGGCCGAGCGGATGGCGCCGAAGCGGAAAGCCTGCGGCGTCTGCACCCGGTTGAGACCGGCGCGGTCAACAGTTGTCAGCGCGCCTTCGTTGTCCCGCTTGAGCGCATCCGCGACGGGCAAGGCGGGCGCGGCCGCGTCGGCGATGTCGAGGGCGTCGATGAGGGCCGTGATGAGCAAGTCATCAATTCCGGGGCGCGCGGCGTCGTGGATGAGCACCTTGGCATCTATCGGCACGTCCAGGGCGGCGAGGCCGCTGAGCACAGACTGGGTGCGCGAGGCGCCAGGCTCGGCGCGCACGAAGCGCTGGCCTTCGCGGGGCTCGCCCAGTTCGGGGGAGGCGACCACGACGATATCAGTGACGGCCGGATGGCGGCTGAAGGCGTCAATCGACCAGTCGATGACGCGGCGGCCGAGCAGGGGCTGCCATTGCTTGGGCGCATCTGCACCCGCGCGGAGACCTTTGCCTCCGGCGACGATAAGGACGGCTACACGAGTCATGGGCTGCTTCTAGTGCAGCCGCTCCCGTGTGACTATCCTGCCGCAGGGAACTCGCCTTCTGCACGAAAATTGTGCTGCACATCATTTGTGCGCTTGCCCGAGCGTCAAAAGTCGTGAAGAAAGAGTAATGATCAAATTTAAGGCACCTCGGGTTTGGCTGGCGCCAATGTCCGGCGCAACGGACGCTGCGATGCGGCGCCAGGCCGTGCGTTTTGGCGCGCCTGCGGTCGTGTCCGAGATGGTCGCCGGTGAAACGCTGGCGCGGGCGCGGCCGGATGTGGTGCGCCGCACCTGCCGGCATGAGGGCGCGGGCTTCTGGATCGTGCAACTGGCGGCGCGCCGCCCCGGCGACATGCTGGCAGGCGCGCGACTGATGGCCGAAGCGGGCGTGGATGTCATCGACATCAACATGGGCTGCCCGTCCAAGGAAGTGACGGGCGGACAGTCCGGCTCGGCGCTGATGCGTGACCTCGGATTGGCAGGAGAGATCATCGACGCGGCCATGGAGGGCGCGGGCGCGCGCCCGGTAACACTGAAGATGCGCCTCGGCTGGGACGACACGAACCACAATGCGCCGGAGCTGGCGCAGATTGCCGAGCGCAAGGGCGTTCAGATGCTGACCGTGCACGGACGGACGCGCTGCCAGTTCTATACGGGCGCCGCGGACTGGGCGGCAGTGCGGCCGGCGGTCGAGGCGGTGTCGCTGCCGGTGATCGTGAACGGCGATATCCGCGATGTGGCGACGGCGCGGGCGGCGCTTCGGGCTTCCGGCGCGCATGGCGTGATGGTGGGCCGCGCGGCGATGGGCCGGCCGTGGCTGCCGGGTGAGATCGCGGCGGCGCTGGAGGGGCGGCGCTGGCGTGCGCCCGACCTTGAGGCGCAGTGCGACAGCCTTGTGGAACAGATTGCGGATTCGCTCGCGCTGTATGGCGCCAAGCTGGGTCTGAAGATGGTGCGCAAGCATGTGTCCGCGGCGATTGATCATCTCGCGGTGGCGCTTCCCGATGCGGAGCGCCGCGCGCTGCGTGCCGAACTCTGCCGGATAGAAGACCCGGCTGAACTCACCCGCGCCGTGCGCGCGGTGTATCGCGAACGAACCCCCGAGGAGCTGGTCTGACATGCCTACGCTTGACCAAACGCGCCCCGCAAACCTGTCCGAGCTGGCGCCGGTCGCCTTGCTCCACATCGATGCGCGGCGGCGGATCTGCAATGTGAACGCAGCGGCAGAAGCCCTGCTGCAATTGTCCCGCCGGGCGCTGGTGGAGCGCCCGCTGAGCGAGGTGATCTATCATGACTCGCCGCTGTTCGAGCTGATCGACCGGGCGGCGCGGGAGCCGGCGGAAATCACCGCGCCGTCAACTCCGGTCTCCGGTCCATCTGTCCCGGTACGGACGATCTGTGATGTGCGCGTGCGCAGCGTCGAGGGCGGCGATTTCATCCTGGTGCTGGGCGAGGCTCCGGCGCGCGATCCCTCCGAGGGGATTGCCGGCGCGGCGGGGTTTGGCCGTATCCTGGGGCATGAGGTGAAGAACCCGCTGGCGGGCATCATCGGTGCGGCGCAGCTGCTGGAGCGGCAGGGGCATACCGGGCAGGCCGAGCTGCTGGATATCATCAAGGATGAGGCCCGGCGGATCGAGCGGCTGGTAAACAGGTTGTCGGCGTTCGAGCTGTTCTCGGCGCCGCGGATGCAGGCGTGCAATGTCCACGCACTGCTCGACAAGGTGATCGCGTCCGAGCGCGCGGCGATCGGGCCGAAGGTGGAGTTCCGCCGGGATTTCGACCCGTCGCTGCCGGACATCCAGGCTGATCCGGACCATCTGCAGCAGGCGTTCCAGAACATCGTGCGCAATGCGGCCGAGGCAGCTTCGGAAGAGGGGCGCAAGGGAGAAGTGACGATCCGGACGGCTTATGCTGCCGGTCTCGCGATGCGTCAGGCGCGTCTCGGTTCCGGACTTCGCCGTGCGATGATGATTTCGTTCGAAGACAATGGTCACGGAATCCCGCGTGAACGCCAAGCGACCATTTTTGATGTTTTCCAGAGTTCAAAGTCCGGTGGGCGTGGACTCGGTCTTTCCGTCGTGAGTGAAGTCGTCACAGCACATGGCGGTCAGATTCGCGTTGACAGCCAGCCGGGCGCAACCCGGTTCACAGTTCTCTTGCCACTCGTGGAGGCCGGCTGACATGGCCGACAAGACCGTCCTGCTCGCCGAAGATGATGCGAGCATTCGCTTGATCGTCAACCAGACGCTCGTTTCGGCGGGCTATGAGGTGCGCGCGACCAGTTCGCCCGATGCGCTGCAGCGCTGGGTGCGCAACGGGGAGGGGGATGTCGTTGTCACGGACGTCTATCTCGGCGACACGTCAATCTTCGATCTGCTGCCGTCCATGAAGCTGGCGCGGCCGGACCTGCCGTTCATCGTGATGAGCGGTCAGAACACGATCCTTACCGCGGCTTCGGCCGCCGAGCATGGTGCGTTTGACTATCTGCCGAAGCCTTTCGACATCGACGTGCTGTCGAGCCTTGTGCGGCGCGCGCTGAAATCCTCGCCCAGCGTGGAGCGGCTGATCCATCCGGAAGCGCAGAAGGCTGTGCAGGATGCCGGACTGCCGCTGATCGGGCGGTCCGATGCGATGCAGGAAGTCTACCGCCTGATCGCAAAGGTGATGAACACCGACCTGACGGTGCTGATCGAAGGGGAAAGCGGCACGGGCAAGGAGCTGGCCGCGCGCGCCATCCACCAGCTTGGCCATTCCAAGAATGGCAAGTTCATCGCGCTGGATCTGGCGGCCATGCCGGCGGCGGAGATCAACCGCGAGCTATTCGGTGCGAACGGCACGGACGGCGCCGTGCACATGAAAGGCGGGACGCTATATCTCGACGAGATCGGCGACCTTCCGGCGGAAGCGCAGGCGCAGCTTGTGAAGCTGCTGCGCGAGCCGGGCGGCGCGCGCCTGATCGCCTCGACGCGGCGCAACCTCGGCAAGCTGGTCGAGGAGGGCAAGTTCCGCGAGGACCTGTACTACCGCCTGAACGTGATGCGTCTCGTCATTCCGCCGCTGCGCCACCGCAAGGAAGACATTCCGGAACTCGCCCGCGCGTTCTTGATCCGGGCGCAGCGCCAGGGGCTCGCGGCGCGCACTTTCGAGAAGTCGGCGCTGGATCTGATGGCGGCCTATGACTGGCCCGGCAACGTGCGCGAGCTTGAGAACCTGGTGATCCGCCTCGCTGTGCTCAGCTCCGACACGATCATCACGCTGATGGATGTCGAGCGCGAGATGCGCATGGGCGCGTCCGAACAGGCCGGTGCCCATGCGGGCTTCGAGGCGGAAGTGGAGGCGTTGCTGCACCGGTATGTGATGGGCGACCTCGTCTCCGGCGGGGAGAATGGTGAATCGATGGTCCACAGCTCGGTGATCGACCGGGTGGAGCGCCCGCTGATCCGGTTGGCCCTGTCCGTGACCTCCGGCAACAAGGTCAAGGCGGCTCAGCTGCTGGGGATGAACCGGAACACGCTACGCGCGAAGATTAATGCTCTCGGAATTGCAGAAGACTGATTGACGACCCGCCATTCCGTGTCTTTAGTGCATCAGTGTTGCATTAAGGGCACGTAATGTGTGTCCGGATTGCCACGGGGCTGGGGCCCTAACAGAGCCGGATTGCGTGTCGACAGCTACAAACTCAACGGCCACCAAAGCGAGTTGGGCCCTGTTCGAGGGGCTATTCATCATTGCGGCCCTCGTCGCAGTGTTCGCCACGTTCATAGCCATTTCCGGCGCCGCGCCCAATGACCCAACCGCCGGAGCGACGCCCTGGCTGCTGGGGCTGAACTTCGTTCTCCTAATCGTGCTGGCCGTCATCGTGGTGCGCGAATATCTCGCCATCCGGGGCGGCAGCAATGACGGCGGCGGGAAACTGGCGCGCCGGTTCGTTCTTTTGTTCGGCTTCTCGGCGCTGATCCCGTCGATGGTGGTCGCGGTGTTCATGGGCGCATTCATCACGCGCGGCCTTGATCGCTGGATCGGCGAGCGGGTCGACCGGCTGATGGAGCAGAACACCGAGATTTTCCGTACCTACGTGGACAATTTCCAGTCGACTTTCGAGTCAGACATGCGCCTCGCCGCCATGGACGTCGAGAACTTTGCCAAGCAGGTGGACGAGACCCTTGCGGAACCCGGCACGCCGGATGTTGCGGCGTATGCGTCTGCCGCCTTTTTTGAAGGCCTTCAGTCCGAACTTTCGATCCGCGAATTCCTGACGATCGCGATCCTTGGCCCGGACGGCGTGGACCTGATTGCCGAGGCCAGCGTGCAGGACGCCATCCTCCTGTCGCCGCCGAAGTCGGCATTCGATGAGGCGAACAGCGGCGCGGTGGCGACCACGCTCTACGAAGGCCGGGGACTTGCGACCGGGTTGATCCGGATTTCCGCCCCGGTGGATGGTTACATCTATGCGGTGAAAGTGTTTGACCGGAACGCGGCGCGCTCACTGCGCGAAGCGGAAACGGCGCTGGAAGAATACAACGCCGCCAAGCGCAATAGCGGGCGCCTGCAGGCAATCTTCGTCATCGGCTATGCGCAGATTGTTGGCCTCGTGCTGCTGCTGGCGGGCCGGCTTGGCCTAGAGGCCGCGGGGCGTATCACGGGCCCCATCGGGCGGCTCGCCTCTGCGGCGCATGCCGTGCGCGATGGTGACCTGACGGTTCGTGTGCCGGTGGCGGGCCCGGCGGACGAGGTGCATGCGCTGAGCAGCTCGTTCAATGCAATGACCGAGCAACTCGGCGGCCAGCAAAGCGCGCTCATCCGTGCCCGGAAGGATGAGGAGGACCGCCGCCGCTTCGTTGAGACGCTGCTCGGCGAGATAGGCGCAGGCGTGATCCGGGTAGACCGCGAGGAGCGTATCACACTGGCCAACCGGTCGGCTTGCGATATCCTTGGTGTGGACGACGTTCAGGAAGGCGCATTGCTCTCTGATGTCGCCCCGGCGTTCGAACGGATCGTGCGCGACACGTTCGAGCGCAATGCTGCGGTGGACGCGAGCCTCGAATTGACGCGCAACGGCGAGCCGCGCAGCGTGCGTCTCAAATCTGCGCCCGAAGCCTCGGGCGGTTGTGTACTGACCTTCGATGACACGACCAACCTGATCTCGGCGCAGCGCCAGCTTGCCTGGCGCGATGTGGCACGGCGTATCGCGCATGAGATCCGCAACCCGCTCACGCCAATCATGCTGTCGACCGAGCGCCTGCGCCGGCGCTATGCATCCAAGATCGACGACACGGACGGCGTGTTTGACCGCTGCATCGAGACGATCCTGCGCAAGGTCGATGAGATTGCGCGGATGGTGGAAGAATTCTCGAGCTTTGCGCGCATGCCCAAGCCGAGCATTGCGCCGTTTGACATGCGCGCGGTGTTGCAGGGCGCCAGCTTTGCGCAGAGCGTCGTCTCGCCGGATATCGAGATCGAAATGGAAACTGAGCTGGCTGAGGCGCCTTTCCTGGGCGACGAGCGGCTGCTGGCGCAGGCGTTTGGAAACCTTCTAAAGAACGCGGCTGAGGCCATCGAAGGCCAGCCCATCGAGAATGATGTTTCCGGACATATCCGCATCATCCTGACGCGCGATGGCGGCGGCCTCGAGATCGTGATCGAGGACAACGGGCCGGGCTTTCCGGCCGAAGTGCGCAACCGGTTGCTGGAGCCCTATGTGACCACGCGGGAGAAGGGCACCGGCCTTGGCCTTGCCATCGTGAACCGCATCATCGCGGACCATGGCGGCTCCATCTCGCTGCTCAACCGTCCGGATGGCCTGAGGGGCGCGCGCGTGCGTGTGCTCCTGCCGGAAAATGGCGCGCTGGCCATGCAGTCTATCGATACCAGCAGCAACGATATTGCCCGCGCAGGCGGGCAAGTTCCCAGTTCAATAGGTTTGTAGAGGAACTCTTCAATGGCACTCGACATTCTGGTTGTAGACGATGAGCCGGATATCCGTGAACTGATGGCCGGTGTCCTCGGGGATGAAGGCTATTCCGTGCGCACTGCTGACACGGCCGAACGCGCGCTGGAGGAAGTGCGCTCGCGTACGCCGCGGCTGGTCATCCTCGATGTCTGGCTGCAAGGCAGCGGGATGGACGGCTTGTCGCTGCTGAAATACCTGAAGTCGATTGACCCGATCCTGCCGGTCATCGTGATCAGCGGGCATGGCAATATCGAAACCGCCATTGCGGCCATCCGGCGCGGGGCATTCGACTTCATCGAGAAGCCGATCAAGGCGGACCGGCTGATGCTGGTGGTGGAGCGGGCCATCGAGTCGGCGGCGCTGCGCTACGAGAATGCCGCGCTGCGCAACCGGGCAGGCGACGAGGAGCGCTGGATCGGCAACAGCCAGGCGGCCGCGGCCCTGCGGGCATCCATCGACAAGGTGGCGCCGACCAACTCCCGCGTGCTGATCTCCGGTCCGGCTGGCGTCGGCAAAGAGTTGGCGGCGCGCCTGATCCACAAGAACTCAGCGCGGGCAGCGGGACCGTTTGTCGTCGTCAATGCCGCGACGATTGCGCCGGACCAGATGGAGATTGCACTGTTCGGCGAGGAGGATTCGCAAGGGCGAACGATCCGGGTTGGCCTCTTCGAGCGCGCGCATACCGGCACGCTTTTGCTGGACGAAGTGGCGGACATGCCGATCGGCACCCAGAACAAGATCCTCCGGGTGCTGACAGAGCAGCGTTTCCAGCGCGTGGGCGGGCGGTCGGATGTAAGTGTCGACGTGCGTGTGATGGCGGCGACCACGAAGGACCTTCGCGCCGAGATCGAGCGAGGCAACTTCCGCGAAGACCTGTTCTACCGGCTGAGCGTGGTGCCGCTGCGCGTGCCGTCCCTGTCCGAGCGCCGCGACGACATTGTCGAGCTGGCGACCTATTTCTGTGAGCGGATTGCCGAAACGTCCGGTCTGATCTGCCGCAACTTCACGCCGGAAGCGCTGGCGGTGTTGCAGTCCATGGAGTGGCCCGGCAATATTCGCCAGTTGCGCAATCTCGTGGAGCGCATCCTGATCCTGTCGCCGTCCGACTCCACGCGGCCCATCAGCGTGGACGAACTGCCGCGCGATCCGGGGCGTTCTGCCTCCCCGGCGGCGCAGGCCGGCTCGGCCGATCTGGTCGGTCTTTCGCTACGGGATGCGCGCGAGCAGTTCGAGCGGGAATACCTGACGCTGCAGATTACCCGCTTTAACGGAAACATATCGCGGACAGCCGAATTCATCGGTATGGAACGTTCTGCCCTCCACCGAAAATTAAAGGCTTTGGGCATAACAACAGGCGTGCGGCACGATAGCTGACCCACGGGCTGAAGGGCTGAACTGATGCACGTTCTGATCTGCGGTGCCGGGCGGGTGGGGCAGGGCATTGCCCGGCGCCTGGCGCGCGAAAAGCACGAAATCACGATCATCGACGAGAATCCGGAACTCGTGGACCAGGTGTCCATCGATCTGGATGTGCGCGGTATTGTCGGCCATGCGGCGCACCCGGATGTCCTGAAGCGCGCGCGGGCAGCAGACTGCGAGATGATCATCGCGGTGACGCACTTTGACGAGATCAACATGGTGATCTGCCAGATCGCCCACACGATCTTCTCGGTTCCGTTCAAGATCGCGCGTGTGCGCGACCGGTCTTATCTGGATGCGGCGTGGAAGAACATTTTTTCGCGCGAGGGGCTGCCCATCGACATGGTGATCTCGCCCGAAGCCGAAGTGGGCGACGCGATCCTCCAGCGCTTCCGCACGCCCGGCACGATCATGAGCGTCCCTTTCGCGGGCGGGAAACTCAAGTTGCTCGGGTTCGAGCTCGGCGCCGACAATCCCTTGATAGACCTGCCGGTGGACCAGATGCGGGGCGTGTTTCCAGACCTGTCTGCACGCGTCATCGGCATCGGGCGGGGCAGCGAGCTGCGCGCGCCGCGGGCGCGCGACGTTCTGAAACCGGGCGACCGCGCCTACATTGCCGTCCTCGACGCGCATGCCGAGCGGTTGACTTCGATCTTCAACCGGGACCAGAGCCGGCTAGACCATGTTGTCGTCATCGGTGGCGGCAATGTCGGCCTGCATGTGGCCAAGGTGCTCGAGAAGGAAAGTCATATCCGTGTACGGTTGATCGAGCGCAGCGCAGAGCGGGCCAACAAAGCTGTGGCGCAGGTGAAGCGGTCGATTGTCATTAACGGGGACGGTCTCAATCCCGAAATACTGGCGGAAGGTGGCGTGGAACGTGCCGACTTCGTGATTGCGATCACGGATGACGACAAGACAAACCTCCTCATCAGCAACCTTTCCAAGCGAGCAGGCGCCAAGCGTGCGCTGGCGCTGATCAATGCGCCGGAACTGGCAAGCCTTGCCTCCGACATGCGGGTCGATACCGTGCTTGATCCGCGCGCCCTGACGGTGTCGCAGGTATTGCTGCGCATGAGGCGTGGCCGGATCCTGGGTCTGCAATCGCTGGAAGACGGCATGGCGGAAGTCGCCGAAGGCGTGACGCTGGAATCTTCTTCGCTGATCGGCAAGGCGCTAGGATACGACGACCTGCCGGAAGGCGTGACCGCGGCGGCGGTGCTGCGCGGCAACCAGATCCTGATGGCAGACTCTGATGTCGTCGTCCGTCCGGAAGATCACCTCGTGGTTTTCTACGAAGCGGAAATGGTACGCAGTGTCGAGAAGTTCTTCCGGGTCAACCCGGACTATTTCTGAGCCATGAACTACGCGTCAGTCGCCAGAATCCTGAGCCTGCTGATGCTGATCGTGGCCGGCATGGCCATCCTTGGCGCAGGCATCGCGGTGGCGGCCGGCGAAGCGGCGCAGGTCATCTCCCTCGGCGTAACGGCGCTGGGCATCGCCGTGGCGGCGGCGAGCGTATTGCTGCTGACGCCTGCGCCCCGCCGGAACGCGCGCCCGTCGGACGGCCTCGCCGTCGTGATCCTGTGGTGGCTGCTCACGCCGCTGGCGACGGCCATGCCGTTCGTTTTCGGGGTGGCCAACAGTTCCGTCATCACGGCTATACACGAGGCGACTGCGTGCCTGACGACGACTGGTCATTCGATTATCCGCGTGGCGAGTGAGGACTGGCCTGCGAGCCTGGTATTCTGGCGCGGGGCTCTGCACCTTATCGGGGCCTACTCGGTCGTGGTGACGGCGGCGGGCATCTTTGCTGCGATCAATCTTGGAGGCCCCGGCGTACACCGCACGGTGCTGTTCTCTTTGCCCGAGACGAGTTTCTATGACGCCATGCCACGCATCCTGGTGCCGGTGGCGCTGATGTTCGGGCTCGGTATTTCCTTTGTGTTCATCATGCTGCTTGCGCTTGGGGCCGAGCCGGGCAGGGCACTTGAAGATGCCGTATCGGTGATCACCACCGGGCTGGTGCACCCGGACGCGCTGGAACGGGCGCCGGCCTCGGCGGGCGTTGCCGTTGCGCTCGGCATCGGTCTTTGTCTGGGCTCCCTGGGGCTGGCATTCTGGCTGCCGTTGCGGCGCCGCGCCTGGAGCGGGATTGTTCAGGATCCGGAGATTGTCGTCTTCGGCGGGTTGATCCTGCTGTTTGCCCTCTTCGCCGTATTTTCCGGCCTCATCTGGACCGAAGCTTTCGGATGGTCACTCTCGACCCTGTCTACATCCGGCATTCCGCTGGGCTCACCGGAAGCCGCGAAGGCCATTCCGTTGACGGTGTATGTCATGCCTTGCCTGATCGGTGGTTCGGCGCTGGCGGCGGCAGGAGGCATCAAGCTCGCGCGCTTCGTCGTGCTGGGCCAGAGGGCCGGGCAGGAATTCCAGCAACTGGGCTACCGGCGCTCTGTCGTCAGCTTCCGGTTTCGTGACAGGGAGCTGGATGAGCGCAGCGTGATTGGCGTCTGGGTCTACTTCGTCGCCTATGTGCTGGCTGTGTTCCTGTTCCTGATCGGGTTCAGTTTCATGGGGCTCGGCTTCGACGACTCGATCCGGCTTTCCATTGGTGCGCTGACGTCGTCGGGAGGGCTGATTGCGGGCTCTGACGGAAATCTGGGTCTGGGAGCAGAGATTCTCCTGATCGCTGCCATGCTTTTGGGCAGACTGGAGATTTTGACGCTGCTTCCCGCGCTTTCGCTGAGCTTTTGGCGGGGCTGACCCTTGCGCACCTGCAGCAAACGACTTAGCTCCGACATAATAACAAAAACAGTAGCAGGAATACAAAAGCCATGTCGTCGGACAAGAAACAGAACCTGCAGGACACCTTCCTCAACGCCGTTCGCAAATCCCGCACGCCGCTCACCGTTTTTCTGGTGAATGGTGTGAAGTTACAGGGTGTTGTCACCTGGTTTGACAATTTCTGTGTACTTCTCCGGGGAGACGGACGCCCGCCGCAACTGGTCTACAAGCACGCGATCTCGACCATCGCGCCCAGCGCGCCAGTCCAGCTCTTCGACGAAGAGATGGACGGAGACTGATCCGGATTGACCGACAAATTTGTTGATCGCCTGCCTGCGCCGGAAATTGCCGGCGTGGTTATCCCGTGGTTCACGCCTGCTGATCGTCCGACGCCAGACCGTCTGAGGGAAACCTCCGGTCTTGTTGAAGCATTGGGTTGCCAGCTCGGATTCGTCCGGCCGGATCAGGTGCGCAAGGTGAACCCGTCTTACCTTCTGTCGGGCGGTATCCTTGACCGGATGGCGGAAGACCTTGAGGCGGCAAAGTGTACGCTTGCCGTGATCGACGGGGCGCTCACGCCGGTGCAGCAGCGCAACCTCGAAAAACGCCTCGGCATGAAGGTCATCGACCGGACCGGGCTGATCCTGGAAATCTTCGGTCTCCGGGCACGGACGAAAGAGGGCCGGCTGCAGGTCGAACTCGCGCGCATCCTGTATGAGCGCTCCCGCCTCGTGCGGACATGGACCCACCTTGAGCGCCAGCGCGGTGGCTCCGGCTTCCTGTCCGGCCCCGGCGAGAGCCAGCTTGAGGCGGACCGCCGGATGCTGGACGACAAGATCATCCGTCTGCGGCGTGATCTCGACGAGGTCAAACGCACGCGCGCCGTGCAACGCGCCGGGCGGCGCCGGAGTGGTACGCCTGTCGTGGCTTTGGTGGGTTACACCAACTCCGGCAAGTCCACTCTTTTCAACCGGCTGACTGGTGCGGATGTGTTCGCCAAGGACATGCCGTTCGCGACGCTCGATCCGACGATCCGGAAACTGCAGCTGCCTTCGCTGGGTGAAGCGGCCCTGATTGATACCGTGGGTTTCATTTCTGACCTGCCGACCCACTTGATCGACAGCTTCCAGGCGACCCTTGAGGAGTCGCTTCAGGCGGACCTGCTGATCCATGTGCGCGACCGTTCAAGCGCGTCCGACATCGAACAGGCCGATGACGTGATGAAGGTGCTTGCGCGGCTGGAACAGGAATCCGGGCTGCCCCTGCCGCCGATGATCGAGGTCTGGAACAAGATCGACGCGATGCCGGATGTTCGCGCAGAGTCGATGAAAGCGCTGGCGGCGCTGGAGACGGATACGCCTGCCGTTGCAGTCTCTGCGCTGACCGGCGACGGAATTGAAGCGTTGCTCGCGCTCATCGAAAAGTCGCTGCTGGGCGGTCAGCAGGAGATCGAACTCGTGCTGGCGCCTGAGCAGGGCCGCGCGCGCGCCTGGCTTCACCAGAAGGGTGATGTGGTCGAGGAGCGCGCCGAAGACGATGGCGCGTCGCACCTCGTCGTGCGCCTGTCGGTCGAACGGCTGGGGCAGTTTCGGTCCGAGTTTCCGGGCCTGCTGAAAGCGACCGCCTAGGCGCGCTCTGCCTTCTTCACGCGTTGCCAGTAGGCTTCCTGCTTGTCGAGCGAAAGCGACGCGAAGTCGATCTTCTCCTGCGCGGCTGCGGCTTCCATCGCGCGGAAACGGCGTTCGAATTTTGCGTTCGCCTTGCGCAGCGCCTGTTCCGGATCGACGGACAGGCGCCGTGCAAGGTTCGCGACCACGAAGAGCAGGTCGCCGACTTCGTCCTCAATCGCCTCCGCATCGCCGGAGGCCATGGCCTCCTTCACTTCCGCGATCTCCTCTTCGAGCTTGTCGAAGATCGGCGGCGTTTCGGTCCAGTCAAATCCGGTGCGCGCAGCGCGTTTCTGAAGCTTCTCGGCGCGAAGCAGTGCCGGCAGCGCGCGCGCCACGCCGTCCAGCGCACTTGGCGGAACATCTGCCGCCGCTTTCTTTGCCCGTTCCGCGGCCTTCATCACTTCCCAGGCGGCGGTTTGTTCGTCTGCGGAGCGTCCGTCACGGTCCTCGCCGAAGACGTGGGGGTGGCGGCGGATCATCTTGTCATTGATCGCGGCAACCACGTCGGCGAGCGCAAATGACCCGGCCTCCTCGGCCATCCGGCTATGGAACATCACCTGAAAGAGCAGGTCTCCCAGTTCGTCGCGCAGCTCGCCCATGTCGCCCCGCTCGATGGCGTCGGCGACCTCGTAGGCTTCCTCGATCGTGTAGGGGGCGATCGTCGAGAAGTCCTGTGCCAGATCCCATGCACAGCCTGAGACGGGATCGCGCAGGCGCGCCATGATGCGGGCGAGTTCCTGAAACGCGCGGGCGGCTTCGGGCGTTCGGTTCTGTTCGTCGGCCATTGAGGCGCTCTCCCTTGGGTATGATTGGTCTTGCCTCGTGCCCCCGGGGTGCGCAAGCCATATGGGCCCCTGCAGCCGGCGGGCAATTGACATGGCTTGCGAGCCGGGGGACGTGAGACCGTTCTGAATGCAGGTTTGGCCGGAATCAGTACCGGCAAGGTGAGGGTATGAAGGACACGCTGGCTCTGGTCGGAATCGAATGGGCCGGGTCGCACTTGCGCGCTTGGGCCTTTGACCATGACGGAGAGATTCTCTCCTCGGTTCAGGTCAGGGAGGAACCGGTCGCCGGGCATGCGGACTGGGCCGGCCGGATCCGGTTCCACCTGGCCGAATGGCTTGGCGCCGCGCCGGAAGTGCCGGTCATCGGCTGCGGCGACATTTCGGGCACGCTCCTGCGCCAGGGCGCAGTTTCCCTGAATGCGCCTGTGCTGCTGTCCCAGCTCCCCGGCAATCTCGGCATGTCCGGGGGCATCCACCTCGTGCCGTGGATCGGCCAATCGGCCCCGCCGGACCTGACCTGCGGTGCTGAAGCGGTGCTTTTCGGGCTGGACGAAGCCAATGGCGCCATCTGCATCGCCGGCCATCATACGCAGCACTGCGTGGTGGAGCACGGCCGACTGCTGGAGTTCTCGACCGAGATCACGGCCGAACTGCGCGACCTGCTGCTGACCCACGGCACCTTGTCCCTGCAGGCACCGGGGCCCCAGACCTTCGACATGAAGGTGTTCCGGGACTGGATCGAGCGCGCGCTCGACACCGACGATTCCCCGCCGGTCTTCTCGGTAGAAGCGGCGATCCGGCAGGGCGCGCTTTCCCCGGCCAACAAGGCGGCAGCTCTCGCCGGCCTGATGATTGGCGCGGATGTGGCGGCGCACTATGATCCTGGTGATGAAGTCCTGCTGGTGGCCGACGGCCCGCTGCTTGAGGCTTACGGGTTTGCCCTCGATGCGCTGGGGGCCGATGTGGAGGAAACTTCGGCGGTCGAAGCCCTGCAGGACGGCCTGTTTGAGATCGCTGATCTTGCCGGACTGCTCGGCGAGGATTAAGGCCCCGGAAGATACGAGAGGAATCCGGCCCTTCGATGATCATTACGCCTGAATGCGTTGCGCCAACCGGATGCCTCATCGGCCAGTCGCCGCTGTGGAGCCATACCGAGGGTTTCCTTTGGTGGGTGGACCAGAAGCGCGCCAAGCTGCACCGCTATAACCCGCGCACGGGCAACACCCGCCGGTATGACCTGCCGGTCCGTCCGAGCCGGATTGCCCTGTTTGACGGCCTGTTGCTGATGGCGGCTGATCGCGAGATCGGCTTCTTCGACCCCGCGACCGAGGTGTATGAGCGCCTGTCAGTGATCGAGGGCGAGCCCGGCACCAACCGCACGAGCGATGGCGGGGTCGCCCCGGACGGCTCGTTCTGGTTCGCCACAGAGGATGAGTCCGAGCGGGAACCGATCGGGAATTACTACCGGTACGGCCCGGACAAGGCGATTTCTCCGCTCCGGCTGCCTTCGGTCCTGCTGTCGCGTACGTTTGAATTCTCGCCGGACGGGCGGACGTTCTACACTTGTGACGCCGCCGAATGCGAAATCCTGGCGCATGATTTTGATCCCGAGACGGGGGCTGTCAGCGGCCGGCGGAGCTTCGCGTTCACGCATGAACTGGGTGGTATGCCGTATGGCTCGGCGGTGGACCGCGATGGCGGCCTCTGGACCTGCCTGCACGGTGCCTCGCGGGTCGTGCGGTTCACGCCGGATGGCAAGGTTGACCAGGTGATCGTGCTGGCGGCGCCGCTGCCGACCGGCTGCGCGCTTGGCGGCGAAGACATGCGCACGCTGTTCATCACGACATCGCGGGCGGGCCTCAGTTTTCCGCAGCTGGATTCCCGGCCGCTTTCAGGCAGCCTTTTTGCGATCACGGTCGATGTTCCGGGTCTGCCCGCGCGGGTGTTCGGGGCAAAGCCCTAGGGCCGCGTGTCCATCAGGTTGCGGGCGATCACCATGCGGTGCACTTCGCTTGGGCCATCATAGATGCGCATGTTGCGGATACGGCCCGCCATGAGCTGCAGCGGCATTTCCTTTGTCATGCCCATGGCGCCGAACGTTTGCATCGCGTGGTCAAGGACTTCGGTGGCCATCTCCGGCGCGTAGACCTTGATCATCGAAATCTCGGTGCGAACGTCCTTACCCTGATCGATCTTCCAAGCGCAGTCATAGGCCATCAGGCGCGCTGCATGGATCTTCATGGCAGCGTCTGCCACCCACCACTGGATCGACTGGCGCTCTGACAGTTTCTGCCCGAAGGTTTTCCGCTGCGGGGCATACTCGCGCATCATGTCCAGCGCGCGCTGCGCTTCACCGATGCACCAGGCGGCCATCTCCATCCGGCGCGTACCGAGGCGCACCTGCATCGGGCCGAAGCCGTCGCCTTCCTTGCCGAGCAGTTTCCACCCCGGCACCCGGCAGTCTTCAAGCGCCACTTCATAGGTGAACTCGCCGCCCAGCATCGG
>CAZXQD010000024.1:0-42055 GCA_964643405.1 uncultured Hyphomonas sp.
GTCGGCAAGCTGAAGGCGCTGCACAATATGCCGCCTGCGGACAAATCCCGCGAGGCGCAGCAGATCGAACGCCTGAAACGTCTTGCGCACGAGTCAGGGCTCGACCCGGCCTTTGCCGAGAAAATCATCGCCTTCATCGTGGCAGAAGTGATCCGCCACCATGAACAGATACGTGGCCGCGAGGCCGAGTAACACAGAACCAAGAACCCGAGAGACAAGACTTAACAGGAGATCCCCATGTCACTCAAAATCCGGCTCGCCCGTGGCGGCTCGAAGAAACGCCCCTTCTATTCGATCGTCGTTGCCGACGCGCGCGCCCCGCGTGACGGCCGCTTCATCGAGAAAATCGGCACCTACGATCCGCGTCTTGCCAAAGACTCCGCCGAGCGCGTGAAGGTCGACGCGGCGAAAGCTGCCGACTGGATCAAGAAAGGTGCCCAGCCGACCGACCGCGTCGCCCGCTTCCTCTCGAAAGTCGAAGTCGACGGCAAACCCGTGACCACCTGGACCAACAGCAACAACCCGAACAAGGCGCAGCCCGGCAAGAAAGCCCAGGAACGCGCCAAAGAGCGCGCCGAGAAAGCGGCGGCGAAAGCGGCTGCGGCTGCTGAGCCTGCAAGCGCCGAGTAAGTTTCCGCGCTTTCGCGGTAACGTCAAAGGGCCGGCGGCTTCGGGCGCCGGCCTTTTTTCTTGTCCGCAATCGCGGCGCCGGGAACGGATCGCAGGCTTGTTCGTTGGGAAGGCAATGTTCCTTTGTCGGAGGTTTCTTCCCCATGTCCCCTCGTTCCAGATTGATTGCCGGCGCTGCCTGCGCGGCTGCACTTCTCGTTCCCGCCTGCGCTTCGGGCGGCTATGGCCCCGGATATCCCGACCGCGACGCCGTGATCCTGTTCGACGGCGAAAACCATACCGGCGCCACCCTGCCGATCGACGGGCCTGTACCGGACCTTGTGCCCCTGCGCTTCAATGACGCCGCATCCTCCGTGGTCATCTATTCCGGCAGCTGGGAATTCTGCGAAGACTCGAACTTCCGTGGACGGTGCGAAGTGCTGACCGGCAGCGTCACCAGCCTGCGCGGCGTACGCCTCAATGACGCTATCTCCTCGATCCGTCCGGTTGGCGGCGCGGGCTATCCGCCTCTGGGCGGCTACGGATGGATCACCCTGTTCTCCAGCGCGGGGCTGCGCGGTGATGCGCTGACCATCGACCGCAATGAGCCGAACCTCGCCCGCGCCGGCTTCAACGACCGGGCCCGCAGTATCGACGTGCGCGGCGGCGTATGGGAAGTCTGCGCCGACGGCGACTATCGCGGCCGCTGTACCACGGTTGACCGCCCGATCTCCGACCTTCGCGACCTCGGCCTGTCAGGCAACATTTCTTCGGTGCGCCTGCTTGATGGTCCGCGCGGCTACTGACAGCTGAACGCCGGCCAACGGCCCGTGCCTTGGCCATTCAGGTGAAGCAGTGCAGAGACGTCTCGATAGTCTGGAGACGTCCCCATGCCCCGCGCCCTGTCCGCATCGTCCTTCTTCGCCGTAGTTCTCGCATTGCTGGCCATCGTCCCTGTTGCCCAGGCGCAGAAGGACGATCTCGAGGCCGGACGCCGCGAACCGCTGCCTTCGGGGCCGCCTTCCATCATCCTCTATTCGGACACCAACCTTCGCGGCGCCTCTGTGGAGCTGACGGCGGACAACTACCGCCTCGCCACGCTGGGTTTCAACGACACGGCCCGCAGCGTTGAAGTTCGCGGCGGCGCCTGGCTGCTCTGCGCGGACACCAACCTCAAGGGCAATTGCGAGTATGTCGATCGCACCGTGCGCAATCTCGGCGAGATCGGCCTGTCTGCAAAAATCTCTTCGGCGCAGGTGACGCCTTACAACAAAGGCCCCCGCAGTTATGACATCGCCTTCTTCGCCGATACGAATTTCAACGGTCCGTTCCTCGGCTTTGACCAGGGCGAGGCGAGCCTTGACCAGTTCCGCTTCAATGACACGGCCGGCTCGGTTCTGGTCAACCGGGGCGACTGGCTGGTCTGTGCCAACAATGATTATCGCGGCCAGTGCGAGTTCCTTGACGCCTCGATCAGCGACCTCGGCCTCGTCGGCCTGAACAACAAGATCTCCTCCTTCCGCAAGTATGATGTGCGTCGCGAAGGCCCGTGGTACAGGCCGGCCGATCCGGTCTATCCGCCTCCGGGCGGCGGGCCCGGGCACGGTGCAGGCGGCATTCGCGGCGAGCAGACGATGTTCTTCCCCACGCCCACCTATCGCGGCGCGCGCATTTCCAACCGTGACGGCGCCGCCACCCGCTTCTGCGAGGACCAGGGCTTTGCAGAGGCCGTATATAAAGCGCCAGGGAGTGTTCTCTCGGACGTGCTCTGCCGCTAATAGCGGCGCATGACCAAGACCGGAAAAGACAAGCTGATTGCCGTGGGCGTCCTCAAGGGCGCCCACGGTGTGCGCGGTGAGGTGCGGGTGAAGAGCTTCACGGCCGATCCCGAAGCCGTGTTCACTTACGGGCCGCTGCTGGACGAGGCGGGCGCGGCGGTGCTGACACCGAAATCCGCCCGGCCGGGCAAGGACCATTTCATCGTCCGTCCGAAGGAAAACAAGCAGAAGGAAGAGTGGGACGCGCTGCGCGGAAAGCTGCTTCACGTGCCGCGGTCCGCGCTTCCTTCAGCGGATGAGGACGAATTCTACATCGAAGACCTCGCCGGGCTGGACGTGTTCGCGGGCGGAGAGTCTCCCGCCGGGCGAGTGCGCTCGGTGCAGAATTTCGGCTCCGGTGATCTGCTCGAGATCGAGGTGGCCGGGCAGGGCGCAACCGTCTTCGTGCCCTTCACCTTGGCCGATGTGCCGGTCGTGGACCTTGCCGCCCGCCGCGTGGTCATCCCGGAACTGGCCGTCTGGAGCGATCCGGGCGGTGCACCTGCAGGCGATACCGGGAATTAGCAGCTGGAGGCACGCATGTTGCGTGCGGTTCATATCGCCCGTGTCATTTTGCAGGTGTACTGGACGAAAGGGTCCCACATGCGCCGCTTGTCTTTGCGCACCGTTGTCGCTGTCACGGTTCCTGCCTTCCTCGCCACGCCCGCTGCGCTCGCGCAGGGCTATGACGACGCCCCGGCGGCGATCGCGCTGTTCAGCGAGGAAAACTTCTACGGCGATGTCCGGGATGTCTACGATCCCTTCACCTCGATGAACGACCTCGCCTTCAACGACCGCACCCGGTCCATC
This sequence comes from uncultured Hyphomonas sp., assembly GCA_964643405.1. Classification (GTDB taxonomy): domain Bacteria; phylum Pseudomonadota; class Alphaproteobacteria; order Caulobacterales; family Hyphomonadaceae; genus Hyphomonas. The sequence continues at coordinate 3,237 of CAZXQD010000024.1, forward strand.
GCCGTGTTTGCCGGCCAGTGGGAAGTCTGCGAGCACAAGAATTTCACCGGCCGGTGTGCTTTCATCACCGAAGATGTCAGCGATCTCGGCTGGTTCGGACTCGCTGGCCGCATCTCGTCAGTGCGCCCGATCTATGAGTACACCGAGGCCCGCCACGGACTCCTCTTCACGCGCGACAAGTACGGTTACATCCGCTACGCGCACAACGAAACCTACGGCTACGACACTTGGAACTATGGCTATGCCAGTTCCTGGGGCCTCAGCGTTTCGCACTATGGTTTCTCGCCGGACTATTACCGCTACGGCTATTACAGCCCGACCTGGGGCTATGATCCCTACGGCTTTGCCTGGGGCCCGCGCGGCACGATCCGCTACACGACCACCTATCGCCGCCATCCGCGCCCCTCGGTGCTGAACCCCTACTGGTCGGGCTGGGACTGGCATCGCGCGGACTGGAGACGTGGCCACTGGAGCTGGCGCGACGGCCGCGATGGCCACGGCGGGCGTGATGACTGGCGCCGCGACGGACGTGACGGCTGGGGTGGTCACGGCGGCGGACGCGACTGGCGCGACGGCGACCGCGATGGCCGTGACGGAGATGGGCGTGGTGGCCGAGGTGACCGCGATGATCGTCCGCCGCCGCGCGATGTGCCGGGCGATCGTTGGGGCCCGGGTGCTGGTGGTTCAGGCTCGGTGACTCCTGTCCCGGATGATCCGCGCCCCGGTTGGGGCGGCCGCGATGGCCGCTCCGGTGATGGCGACGGCCGCGGCGGGCGTGATGGACGCGACGGCCGTTCTGGCGGAAGCGGCAGCAGCTGGATTCCCCGGGTTGATACCGGTACGCCGATTGTCACGCCGCCCGCCGATGTGCCGCGCGATCCGCGGCGCGGCCGAGGCGGCCGGGATAGTGATGGCGCCTTGCTTGGTGGTCCGGGTTCGGACAGCCGCGGGGATCGCGGCGGTGGCCGCTTTGACGGAATGTCCGGAGGCGGAATATTCGGCACGGATGGCGGATCAGGCCGGGGCGGCGGACGCAGCACGCCTGCGGCTTCGCCTCCACCCCCGCCGCCTCCGCCGCCAGCCGACTGGAGCCGGGGTTCCGGTGATGGCGACTGGCGCAGCGGCCGGCCGCGCGGTGGTGACGGCCGCCGTGACGAAGGCAGCCGGGGCGGACGCTTTGATGGCGGCGAGGAATCCCGCCGTGACGAGGACTGATACGAACCGGATCAGCCGCCGCGTGGATCATTCCACTCGGCGGCCACGCCGTAACCACCCCGGCGCACCAGCCAGAACATGCCGATCAGGTCGAAAATCCCGGCGCCGAGGCGCCCGAGGAATCCGTATTTGGACTGTCCCGCCATCCGCTGGCGGTCATTCACCAGCTCCTCGCGCACATCCCATCCGGCCCGCTTGATCAGTGCCGGGAGGAAACGGTGCATGGAAGCGAAGTAGGGCAGGTCGCGGAACGCTTCGGTGCGGATCAGTTTCCAGCCGCAGCCCGTATCCGTCGCATCATCCTGCAACACGAAGCGGCGCACGCCATTCGCCACGCGCGACTGCACCCATTTGAAGCCGGAATCGTTGCGGCTGTTGCGCTTGCCCGCAATGATTCCCAGGCGTGGCGGCGCACCCGGTTTGATGATCTCGGCCCAGAGCCGCGCGGTATCGTTCGGATCGTTCTGGCCATCGCCATCCAGCAGCTGGACCCACTGGCCGCGCACGGACTTGAGACCTGTGTACAGCGCCGCAGATTTTCCGCGCCGCGCCACATGCGTCAGCACGATCACGGTGCCAGGATGCGCGGCCTTCGCCTCGGCCAGTTCCGCACCGGTGGCATCGCCCGAGGCATCGTTGACGCAGATCACTTCGAAATCGAGCCCGTGCAGCACCTGGTGCACCTCGTCGATGACGGGATGCACATTGCCCGCTTCATTGAAGAAGGGGATCAGCACGGAAAGGGCGGGGGCGCGGTCCATCCGCCTTGCCTAGTCCAGCCTGCGGACGAATCCAACGGGGCTTTGCCGCTGGCGGTTTGCGGCAGGGCGGATCGGCTGTAAGGCTGGGGCCTCGCAACGGGGAGGGATGCATGGCCGGAGAAGTCGCACACGGGCCGGATCTCGGCGCACTCGTTGTCCTGCTCGGCTCGGCCGTGCTGGCGGTTCCGGTTTTCAAGCGCATCGGCTTTGGCTCGGTGCTGGGCTACCTCGCCGCCGGCCTCGTCATCGGCCCCTTCGGCTTCCGTGTGTTCACCGAGCCTGCCGAAATCCTGCACGTCGCCGAGCTTGGCGTCGTGATGTTCCTTTTCATCATCGGCCTCGAGATGCAGCCCTCGCGGCTATGGGGCATGCGCCAGCAGATATTCGGCCTCGGCCTCGCGCAGGTCCTCGTCTGCATTCTCCTCCTTTCCTGGGTCGGGGTCGCGCTCGGCTATTCTCCGCAAACCTCGCTGATCGCGGGCACAGGCTTCGTGCTCACCTCCACCGCCATCGTCATGCAGATGCTGCAGGAGCGCGGCGACCTTGCGAAGGAGAAGGGGCAGAAGATGATCTCGATCCTCCTGTTCGAGGATCTCGCCATCGTGCCGCTGCTGGCGCTGGTCGCCTTCCTTGCGCCGGGTGCCGGGGAAGTGACGATGACCGAGCGCCTCACCGGCGTAGCGATCGGCATTGGCGCCATCCTCGCGCTCGTGATTGCCGGGCGCTACCTGTTGAATCCCATCTTCCGCATCCTTGCGGCGGCCCGCGCGCGCGAAGTGATGACGGCGGCCGCGCTCCTTGTCGTCCTCGGTGCCGCCTGGGGCATGCAGCTCGGCGGCCTCTCCACGGCGATGGGCGCCTTCCTTGCCGGCGTGCTGCTGTCGGAATCCTCCTACCGCCACGAACTTGAGGCCGACGTTGAGCCCTTCCGGGGCATCCTCCTCGGTCTCTTCTTCCTCGCGGTCGGCATGTCGCTGGACCTCAATGTCGTTGCGGACAATTGGGAGCTCATCGCCATCAGCGTCGTTGCCTTCACCGTGCTGAAGGCGATTGGCGTCTACGGGGTCGCCCGCGTGTTCAAGTCCAGCCACCGCGAAGCCGTCGAGCGCACCGTGCTGATGACGCAGGGCGGAGAGTTCGCTTTCGTCCTCTACGCCGCCGCGCTTGCGGTCGGCATCATCACGCCGGAAGGCAGCGCCATGCTGACCGCCATCATCATTGTCTCGATGCTGATGACCCCGCTCTTCGTGCTGATCCATGACCGGCTGATGCCGGAAGTCGAAGTCGACGCAAGCGGCGTGGAGACGCCGAAGGATGCCACCGGCACCGCGCTGTTGATCGGCTTCGGGCGGTTCGGCCAGATCGTCAGCCAGCCGCTGCTGGCGCGTGGCTATTCCGTCACCACCATCGACAATGATCCGGACATGATCCGCGTTGCGGCTTCGTTCGGCTTCAATGTCTATTTCGGCGACGGCCAGCGGCTCGACATCCTGCATGCCGCCGGGGCGCACCATGCGTCACTCATCCTCGTCTGCGTGGACGACCGGCCCGCCGCCACGCGCATCGTGCAGCTGGTTCGCCACGAATTCCCGAACACGCTGCTGCTCGCCCGCGCCTATGACCGCGAGCATGGCCTCGAACTGGTCAAGGCGGGGGTGGATTATCCGGTCCGCGAGACGTTCGAGTCCGCCATCAAGTTTGCCCGCGCCGCGCTGGACCGTCTGGGCGAGCCAGAAGCGGCCATCGACGACGCCATTGAGGAACTCCGCCGCCGCGACGAGGAACGCTTTGCCCTGCAGCTCACCGGCGGCATGCTGGCAGGCCGCGAACTGATGTTCGGCAATGGCGGCGCCGAAAAGCCGAAAGATACGCCGGGGCCTGACACCTCGCCGGACGAGAGCGCGGTTGGCGGCTGAGCGCCTGCGCGCTACACCCCGCCCATGTTCACCGCGACCTGCATCACCCTCGTGCCCGAGGCGTATCCCGGACCGCTCGGCGTCTCGATCCTCGGGCGGTCGCGGGCCGAGGGGCTGTGGGCACTGGAAACCGTGGATCTGCGCACGTTCGGCCTCGGCAAGCACCGGAAGGTGGATGACACCCCGGCCGGGGGCGGGGCCGGGCTCGTGCTTCGGGCGGATGTCGCCGCCGCCGCCATCGACAGCGTGCCCCGCAATGGCCGGCCGCTGGTTTACCTCTCGCCCCGCGGGCCCCGGTTTAACCAGCAAATGGCCCGGAACTGGGCGGCTGGGCCGGGTGTCATCCTTTTCTGCGGAAGGTTCGAGGGACTGGACGAGCGGGCCATCGAGGCGAGGGGCATGCAGGAAGTCTCGCTGGGCGATTTTGTCCTCGCGGGCGGGGATGTGGCAGCCATGGCGATGGTTGAGGCGGCGGTCCGGTTACTGCCCGGGGTGGCCGGTAATGCAGCCTCCCTTACGGGTGAATCCTTCGAGACCGGCCTTTTGGAACATCCCCAGTATACCCAGCCCCGGGAGTGGGAAGGGCGCCCGATTCCGGAGATTCTCCTCTCCGGGGACCATAAGCGCATAGAAGAGTGGCGTTTGGACCGCTCAAAGGCGTTGACTTTTGACCGCCGCCCCGATTTATACGCCGCTTACTCCCGACCCCCCACTTCTGTTGCGCCGGAGACTGGCGATGAACCTGATTAAAGAGCTTGAGACCGCCGAAATGGCCCGCGTCCTCGGCGACAAGAAAATTCCCGCATTCTCGCCCGGCGACACGCTGGCCGTGAACGTGAAGATCAAGGAAGGCGACCGTGAGCGCGTCCAGCGCTATGAAGGCGTCTGCATCGCCCGCGCCGGCCAGGGCCTCAACGAGAGCTTCACTGTCCGCAAGATCTCGTTCGGCGAAGGCGTCGAGCGCGTGTTCCCGGTGGTCTCGCCGCTGATCGACTCCATCGAAGTCGTCCGCAAGGGCCGCGTCCGCCGCGCGAAACTCTACTACCTCCGCGACCTGCGCGGCAAAGGCGCCCGTATCGCCGAGCGCACGACGGGCCACGGCATCGAGACCCAGGAAGTGGCTGTCTCGAAAACCGAACGCCGCCGCCAGAAGGACGCCGAAAAGGTTGCCCGCAAGGACACCGCTGCGAAAGCCCGCGCCGAGAAAGCCGCTGCTGCTGCTGCCGCTGCCGAAGCGCCCGCCGCAGAGGAATAGGATTTCCGGCCTCTGGCCTGAACTTTCCGGAAAGCGCCCCTGCCTCACGGCGGGGGCGTTTTGCTTTTGGGGGTCGTCCCGCAAGAAATTGCCCGGTTCCCGCGCAGACGGCCGTCCCGAAGGCAGGATTTTGCGCCGCGCATGGCCGGACTGCAGGCGTGCGGGCTTTCCTCCGGCGCATCTGCCGCTATGGTGCGGCGCGCGAACAGCGAGACTGAAATGCCCGGCAAGACCCTCTACGACAAGATCTGGGACGCGCATGTCGTCCACACGGACGCCGCTTCCGGCGAGAGCCTTCTTTATATTGACCTGCACCTCATCCACGAGGTGACGACCCCGCAGGCGTTTGACGGCCTGAAGGCGGCAGGCCGCAAGGTACGCCGCCCCGAGCTGACACTGGCAGTGGCCGATCACAATACGCCGACCGAGAAGCAGGCGCTTGGTCTCGCCGGTGTGAAGGACCCCGAGGCGCGCAACCAGCTGGAAACGCTGACGCGCAATGTGGCCGAGCATGGCATCAAGTTCTATCCGATGGGCGACATCAATAACGGCATCGTCCACGTTGTCGGCCCGGAGCAGGGTCGCACCCAGCCCGGCATGACCATCGTTTGCGGCGACAGCCATACCTCCACGCACGGCGCCTTCGGCGCGCTGGCGCATGGCATTGGCACCTCGGAAGTCGAGCATGTACTGGCGACGCAAACCCTCCGCGCCCGGAAGATGCTGAACATGGCGGTGGAAGTGTCTGGCCGCCTGCGCGAGGGCGTGACGGCGAAGGACCTCGCGCTTCACATCATTTCGATCACCGGCACCGCCGGCGGTACCGGCTATGTCATCGAGTACCGGGGCGAGGCGGTGCGCGCGCTGTCGATGGAAGGCCGGATGACGCTGTGCAACCTCTCCATCGAGGGCGGTGCGCGCGCGGGTCTTGTGGCGCCCGACGAAAAGACGTTTGCTTACATGAAGGGTCGTCCTTCTGCGCCGAAAGGCGGCGCCTGGGAAATGGCGGAGCGCTACTGGCAGACGCTGCATTCGGATGACGACGCGGTGTTCGACCATGTCCTCACCATCAAGGGCGAGGATGTCGAGCCGACCGTGACCTGGGGTACCAGCCCGGAGCAGGGCATTGCGCTTTCCGGCATCATTCCGCGCCCGGAGGATTTTTCCGACCCGGTGAAAGTGGCCGCTTGCGAACGCGCGCTGGCCTATATGGGCCTTGAAGGCGGAAAGCCGATTGCGGGCACGCCGGTGCAGCGCGTCTTCATCGGCTCCTGCACCAATTCGCGCATCGAAGACCTTCGCGCGGCGGCGGCGGTGGCCAAGGGCAACAAGGTGGCGGCCGGTGTGCGCGCCATGGTCGTCCCCGGCTCCGGCCTCGTGCGCGCGCAGGCAGAGGAAGAGGGGCTTGATCTCGTCTTCCTCGAAGCAGGCTTTGAATGGCGCGAGCCGGGCTGTTCCATGTGCCTCGGCATGAACCCGGACATTCTGGCGCCCGGCGAGCGCTGCGCGTCCACGTCCAATCGGAACTTCGAAGGCCGTCAGGGCCGGGGTGGCCGCACCCATCTAATGAGCCCCACACTTGCCGCCCGTGCCGCCATCAACGGCGTCATCGGCTAGATCATCCGCACAAGGAGAACCCCAATGGCTTTCGATCTCGCCCCCCGCCAGGACTGGACCCGCGAAGAGATTGCGGAAGTCTATGAACTGCCGCTCGACCAGCTGATCGCGCGCGCCCTTGCGGTGAAGGCGGCGAACTGGCCGGAGGGCAGAGTTCAAAAATCGCAGCTCCTGTCGATCAAGACGGGCGGCTGCCCGGAGGATTGCGGCTATTGCAGCCAGTCTGCCAAGTTCGAGACGGGCCTGAAGGCCGAGAAACTCCTGCCGCTTGAGGAAGTTGTCGAGACGGCCCGCCGGGCGAAGGCGAATGGCGCCGACCGGTTCTGCATGGGCGCGGCCTGGCGCTCGCTGAAGGACCGCGACCTGCCGAAAGTCGCCGAGATGATTTCGGCTGTGAAGGCCGAGGGGCTGGAAACCTGCGTCACGCTGGGCATGCTCGAGGAGGGTCAGGCCGAAGCGCTGAAAGCCGCTGGCCTCGATTACTACAACCACAACCTCGACACCTCGCGCGAATATTATGGCACGATTGTCAGCACACGGACCTATGAAGACCGGCTGGAAACGCTGGGCCGTTGCCGCGCCGCCGGCATCAAGCTCTGCTGCGGCGGCATCCTCGGCATGGGCGAATCCCGCGCCGACCGGGTGGGCCTGATCCACGAACTCTCCAAGCTGACGCCGCACCCGGAAAGCGTGCCGGTGAACAAGCTCGTGCCGATCAAGGGCACGCCGCTGGGGGGCAGCGAGGAACTCGACACGCTCGAACTCGTCCGCGCGATTGCCACCTGCCGCATCGTGTTCCCGCAAAGCTGGGTGCGTCTCTCGGCGGGCCGAGAGTCGATGAGCCCGGAAGGCCAGGCGCTCTGCCTGCTCGCCGGCGCGAACTCCATCTTCGTCGGCGACCGCCTGCTGACCACGCCGAACCCCGGCATGGACAAGGACGCGAAGCTGCTGGATGCTGTGAGCGGTACCTGTTCGAAGTGCTGAGGGGCTGAACCGGGATTTTTCCGGGGTTTTGGGCTGTTTTTCCGGCTCTGGCGGGAGGGCTGGCTGAAATATCTAATATAAACAGGGTATAATGACCTGCCAAGGGAGCGCAAACTCTCTCGCTGCATATCGATTCATTCTCATCTGGCTTCGTTTCTCTCTCATCTGTTCTCGTCCATTCTCAAAGAGTCTCATTTTTTCTCACTCTTTATCGCCTCTCCCCGGGATGGTCCGGGGGCGGAGAGGTTGAGGAAAGCGCGCAGGATACACCCGGCGGAGAGGGGTGGGCGCAAGTTCTGCCAGGGATGCTGGAGAGGGTTGATTTTGCTGGGTCGCGGCGCGCGGAGATGTGGGTGCAAGTCCGGCGTCAGCTATTGCCTCGCCCCCCCGACCCCCCTCCAGGGGGAGGGGATAGGTTGCATTCTGGGGTAACGCTGGCTTTCCGCCTTAGAGTTCAGCCCAGCTAAACACCGCCTTTGGTTGCGCATCGGCGCGCGGGGACCGATATTCGGCGTTCAAGTTTATCTCTGAAGGGAGACATCCATGTCTGGAACCGTGAAACTCGAGGGCGGCGTGACGCTCGATGGCCCGCGGGGCCGTGTGTATGGCTCGATCCTGGAGACAATTGGCGCGACGCCGCTGGTGCGCGCGGAGAAGTTTGCGAAGGCCGAAGGCGTGGGCGCGGAACTTCTGTTCAAGCTCGAATTCTTCAATCCGCTGGCGAGCGTGAAGGACCGGATCGGCCTTGCGATGGTGCTGGGCCTTGAGGCGGAGGGCAAGCTGAAGCCCGGCGGCACGCTGATCGAGCCGACCTCGGGCAATACGGGCATCGGGCTCGCCTTCGTGGCGGCGCAGCGCGGCTACCGCCTGATCCTCACCATGCCGGAATCGATGTCGATCGAGCGGCGCAAGATGCTGGCCTTCCTCGGCGCGGAGCTGGAGCTGACGCCGAAGGAGAAGGGGATGGGCGGCGCCATCGCCAAAGCGAAGGAGCTGCTGGAATCGATCCCCGGCGCGGTGATGCCGAGCCAATTCGACAATCCGTCGAACCCCGCGATCCACGAGAAGACGACCGCCGAGGAAATCTGGGCGGACACAGCCGGCAAGGTGGACGCGATTGTTTCCGGTATCGGCACGGGCGGCACGTTCACCGGCTCGGGCCGCGTGCTGAAGCCGCGCAAGGCCGGGCTGAAGATGGTCGCGGTGGAGCCGGAGGCTTCGCCGGTCCTCTCCGGCGGCGCGCCGGGGCCGCACATGATCCAGGGCATCGGCGCGGGCTTTGTGCCCGCCAATGCCGACACGAAGCTGATCGACGAGATCATCAAGGTGTCGAACGCGGACGCGATTGCGACCGCACGCAAGCTGGCGAAGATCGAAGGCATCCCCGGCGGGATTTCCTCCGGCGCGGCGGCGTTCGCGGCGGTCCAGCTCGGCAAGCGGCCGGAGATGGCGGGCAAGACGATCGTCGTCATCCTCGCGAGCTTCGCGGAGCGGTATGTGTCTACGGCGTTGTTTGAGGGGCTGTGACGCTGAAGCGGTTTGGGTTGGTCCGAAACGGACGTTCAGCCCACTTTCCTGAACGTCCGCTGGACCGAATTCGCTGCTGAAACTACGCTATTTATGGATATGGTGGCAGTTCGGTTGGACTTGGAGCTTCAATGATCCGAAGTGTACTTTTGGCTCTCGTTTTTTGGGTGTCTTCGACACCGCTTCTGATCGCTTCGGCGGAGGCAAAAACACGGGTTGTTTTCCATCAGGGATACTCGGAAGAAAACACCCGGGTTCCGGTCACAGAAGGCAAACCCGCTACATACGTGATCCGCCGCGTGGTTGATTGCAAGAATGCCAAAGGCGACTGCGAGCCGCTTACGGCGACGTCTCGCTACCGCCTCGAGGATTCATCCGGATTTGGCAAAAAGGTCTATTACGATCCGGACCCGGCATTGAACCCGGTCTTGCCGATTGGCTGGGTCGTCAACTCCAAACTCTACTTGACGAAACGGACTGGTCCGGACGGCCAAGGCGAGCGTGTGGTCATGGTTCGTCTCCCCGAAGGCAAGGTGATCGACCAGGAGACCTACCAAAACTGGGTCATCATGAACATTTGGTCGTTGCCGGGCTCAAAAGCTATCCTTCTTGGCGCCAACCAAGGGGCCCGGGTTCCGGTATCAGTGCTGGAAGCTGATGGGCGCATCACTGACTTGTCAGAGTCAGACTGGAACCGGCGCCGAGAAGCACGCGCTGAAATACCTGACTGCCCTGCTGCCGCTCTTGATGCCGCAATACCCCCTGAATCCGTGCTGTCGTTTCTTCCAGGCCGTCCCTATACGGAGCTTCACCGGCGAGCTGCAGGAACGGACGCGTTGATTGAGCCTGAACTTGATCCGGCGGGTTCCGGTGACGAGGTATGCGCTCACTACGTCAAGCACTTCTGGGTCGGCAAACGCAGAGACGGGCAAGGTTGGAATGCCGTGGGCTTTCAGGGAGCGCTCCTGTCTGAGGGTAAAGTATTCGGGTCAATGGCGGAGGCAGAAAACGCCGGGCTTGCCGCCGTCAACGGGCGCGAAAATGCGAGAGCCCAAGCCCTTGTGCAAGCAGCGGCGCAGGCCGAGGCGATCCGGCTGCGCGATCTTGAATATGCTGAGCGCCGTGAACAGGTATTGGCTGAGCTGCGTCCGAAAGCGCAGGCACTGTGGGAAGCCGGCGCTTACAAGGAAGCAACGGAACTTGCAGCACAACTGACGCCCGATGAGTACGCCTCCTACATCTGGTATTCGCCAGTCTCGGAGCGTGCAGATTACGCGAAAGGAATCGAGAGACTTCGAGCCTATGGCCGCAACGTGAACAATGACGATTGGTCAAGGTGGTTGCAATACAGGCATGACGCGATGCTCGCCTGCGAAGCAGAACGAACACCCCCGCCGTCCGCGCGGTCGCGTTGGGAAAGTTTGTCCCCGTATGATCAATCAATGTTGATCCTCAAAGGCCCTCCGGGTGGCTATGTCGCCGGACCGGATGAGCGCGTGGTCTTTGATGCGACCGCCTTCGAATGGAAAGTCATGTCCGGCGCAGGTGGAGCTGGCGGCAGGACCTATGATGTGATCAATGTGCCAAACACAGGGGCTCTGACACCTGAGCAAATCTCAGCTCGTGAGCAGGCCTATTCATCGTGCATGGCAAAGGTTCGGTCCGAATAGGCCAAACGTTCAATTGGCTAGAGGAACGTAGCGGTCCTGTAGATCTCGACAACGGAGATGCCTGAATCACCTCAGCTGCTTTAAGAGAGCTTGATTGCGCCGATAACCGAGCGGCTCAGTTCGGCGATTGTCCGCCTTCCGGTCCGCCACGGGAGGGCTCGCCAAGTTCCGGGGCGTGGTGATAACTGCTGGTGAAACATCACCCGAGGAAACATCATGGCCCGTTACACCCTGCACGGCATCTTCGCCTCCGGCCCGACCTACAAGGTGGCGCTGATGCTGCGCCTGACCGGTACGCCGTTCGACTATGAGCATGTCGATCTGCGCGCCGGGGCGCACAAGGCGGACGCGTTTCTCGTGAAGAACCGATACGGGCAGGTGCCGGTGCTGGAGGATAGCCAGACGGATTATTGCCTCTGCCAGTCGTCCGTGATCCTCGACTATCTCGCCGACGAGACCGGCCAGTTTGGCGGCAAGGACCGGGGCGAGCGGCTGCGGGCGCGGGAATGGCAGCTGTGGGGCGCGGGCAACCTGACGACCGGCATCTACCGCACGCGGGCGGCGAAGCTGGGCTTCTTCAAGTTTCCGGAGCCGATTGCCGAAGCGAACCTTCAGACGGCGCTCGCCGCGTTGAAGGAGCTGAACGGCCTGCTGGACGGGCGCGACTGGCTCGTCGGCAAGGGCGCGACGATTGCCGACATCGACATCTATGGCATCGCGGCCTACGCGCCGCAGGCGGGCATTGACCTTGCCGCCTATGGCAATGTGCGCAAATGGCTGGCGCGCGTTGAGGCATTGCCGGGCTTCAAAGGCGTGAACGACTGCCTGCCGCAGGCGAGCGTGAAGGCATGATCAACGGCGTCGATCACATCGTGATCCTGGCGCCCGAGATCGAGGCGGGCGTGGCGGTTTATGGCGCGCTGCTGGGGCGGGCGCCGGACTGGCGGGCGGTGAGCGATACGGGGGTGGCGACGGCGTTGTTCCAGCTCGGCAATACAGCGCTGGAACTGGTCGCACCGTCCGGGCACGGAGCATCGGCCGAGCATTTGCGCGCGCGGATTGCGGAGGAGGGGCCGGGGCTCAAGTCGCTTGCGTTCCGGTCCACGGATCTTTCGGGCGATCACCGCGCGATGTCGCGCCTTGCGCTCGCGCCGGCGGGCATTGAGGAGGCGCTGAGCGAAGACATGAACCGCGAGGCGCGCCGGACATGGCGCAGCTTCCGCGTGCCTCCGGAGCAGACGGCGTCGATCCGCTGGTTTTTCGTCGAGCCGCTGGAGGGCGCGCTGGAGCCTGCGGAAGTGCCGCTGGGCCATGTCCATGCGCTGGACCATCTGGTGATCAACACGCCGAACCCGGACCGGGCGATGGCGCTCTATGGCGCGAAGCTCGGCTTGCGGCTCGCGATGGACCGGACGGCGCCGGAATGGGGCGTGCGGCTGATCTTCTTTCGCACCGGCGGGCTGACGGTGGAGATCGCGCACCGGCTGGCGCAGGGTGAGGATGCGGCAGGGCCGGATTCGTTCTGGGGCCTCACATGGCGCGTCGGCGATATCGAGGCGGCGCATGACCGGCTGGCGGCGAAGGGTTTCAACATCTCGGAAGTGCGCACCGGGCGGCGCGCGGGCACCCGCGTGTTCACCGTGCGCGACGGCACGATGGGCGTGCCCACCCTGTTCATTTCCGGCGTGGCGGATTAGAAGGCTCGCATGACCCCGTTTACTTCCCTGACCGGTACCGCCGCGCCCCTGCTCGAGAAGGGCAAGCCGATGTCGAATGTCGACACGGACATGATCATCCCGAAACAGTTCCTGAAGACGACGACCCGGACGGGTCTCGCGACCGGCCTGTTCCATGAGCTGAAGACCAAGGCGGACGGCTCGCCGAACCCGGATTTCGTGCTCAACAAACCGGCCTATGCGAAGGCGTCCATCCTGATTGCGGGCGAGAATTTCGGCTGTGGCTCGTCGCGGGAGCATGCGCCGTGGGCGCTGCTGGACCAGGGTATCACCTGTGTGATCGCGCCGAGCTTTGCGGATATCTTCCATAACAACTGCTACAAGAACGGCATTCTGCCGGTACGGTTGCCGGTGGATGTGTGCGAGAAGCTGGCGAAAGAAGCGGGCGGGGCGAACCATGTATTCACGGTGGACCTCGCGACGCAGACGGTGACGACGCCGGACGGTGAGGTGCACCGGTTCGAGATTGATCCGGGCCGCAAATCGAACCTGATGGCGGGGCTCGACGAGATCGGCGCCTCGCTGACGTCGGCGCCGCAGATTGAGACTTTCGAGGCGCAGCGCCGGCTGGCGACGCCCTGGCTCGAACCCGCCCGCTGACTTGTGGCGGGCTGTAAATGGAGACACGTCCCATGCCCCGCGCTGTCCGCCTCATCCTGCCGCTGATCCTGCTTGCAGGCCTTGGCGCCTGCCACACCGATCCGTTCAGCGTGAAACCGGAAGTCCGCGGCGTGAAAATTCCGGAGAAGCCGGCAGCCGAAACGCCAGATCCAGAGGCCGGGCCCGAGGCCGAAAAGACGGAGTGAGGCTGCGCCCGCGCGCGGGCATTTAGTCCTTGCATCACCCAACCCGGTCGATTAGCCGGGAAATGGAAATTGCAGGAGCCTCCCGATGATCAAGACACTTGCCCTCTATGCGGCGGCCGCGACTGCACTGGTCGCCTGCGCGGGCACGCCTGGCGAGCTTGCCGCCAACCAGCGCGAGGAGTGCCGCTCGATCGAAGTCACCGGATCGAAGTTCCCGAGGAAAGAATGCCGCACGGTCGAAGACTGGGCGCAGTATGACGAGGACGAGAAAGCGCGTAACAAGGGCCTTCTGGACAATGCCCGTCAGGGCGTTCAGCCCTGATCAACCTGCGCGCCGCGCGCCCGCCAACGGAATGCCCGAATGAAACGCACCCTTCTCCTTCTGCCCGGTGATGGCATCGGTCCGGAAGTCGTCGCCGAAGCACGGCGCATTGCGGAGCTCCTGGTCTCCGACATCGTGATCGAGACCGGGCTTGTGGGCGGGGCGAGCTTTGATGCGCATGGCACGCCGCTGACGGACGCCGTACTGGAGCAGGCGCGCAGGTCCGATGCGGTGCTGCTGGGCGCTGTGGGCGGGCCGAAATGGGCGGGCGCAGCGCGGGATAAGCGGCCGGAAGCGGGCCTCCTGGCGCTGCGCAAGGGGCTCGACGTGTTCGCGAACCTGCGCCCGGCTTTCTGCTTTCCGGCACTGGTCGAAGCCTCCAGCCTGAAGCGGGACCGGGTCGAAGGGCTCGATATCATGATCGTCCGTGAACTGACGGGCGGCGTGTATTTCGGCCAGCCGCGCGGCATCGACGAGGCAGGCGGCCTGCGGCGCGGCTATGACACGGCGATCTATACCCATCCGGAAATCGAGCGCGTGGCGCGTGTCGCGTTTGACATCGCGCGCGGCCGCAGCGGCCGGGTCTGCTCAGTGGAGAAATCCAACGTGATGGAGTCGGGCCTCTTCTGGCGCCAGGAAGTGACGCTGGCGCATGCCGAGTTCGGCGGCGGTGTGGCCCTCAGCCACATGTATGCCGATGCCTGCGCGATGGAACTCGTGCGCCAGCCGAAGCAGTTCGACGTGATCCTCGCGGACAACCTGTTCGGCGACATTCTCTCGGATGAAGCGGCAATGCTCACGGGCTCGATCGGGATGTTGCCCTCGGCTTCGCTTGGTGCGCCGGGCGTGCCGGGTCTCTACGAGCCCGTGCATGGTTCCGCGCCGGACATTGCCGGGCAGGGCGTGGCCAATCCCTGCGCCGCCATTCTCTCGCTCGAGATGGCGCTGCGCTGGTCGCTGAAGAAAGAGAAGGCCGCCGACGCCCTTCTTGCCGCGGTCGGCAAGGCGCTCGACCGGGGCGCCCGCACGCGGGATCTCGGCGGTGAGCTGACGACCCGCCAGATGGCCGACGCGATCATCGCGGCGCTTTGAGGCCGAAGCGACAAATGAAAAACCCCGCAGCACGCTGCGGGGTTTTCCTTTCCTGACTGTCCGTATCCGGATCAGAACGTCTTACGCAGCGTGATACCGAAGGTGCGCGGCTGGTTGCCGTGGAAGCCGAGGCGGGCGCGGCCGCCGCGTTCACGATCGAAGGACAGCTGGGCATCCTCATCCGTAAGGTTGTTGGCAAACAGCGTTACCGACCAGGTCTCGAACTCGAGGCCCGTGCTGGCGTTCAGCGTCGTGTACGCGCCGAGGTTCAGGTCGACGAGGTTACGCGGGCTTTCAAGGCCTGTGAGGGCGCCGAGGGCAAGGCCGGTTGCAGCCGGGAGCCCCTGCGTCGGCAGCTGGTCGCTCGGCTGCGTGAAGCGGTCGCCGATATGCTGCACGGAGCCGGAGACGAAGGCATCTGCATTCACCCAGCCCGGTGTCCAGCGATAGGTGCCGGATGCGGCGAGCTGCAGTTCCGGCACGGAGGGCAGGCGGTTGCCATCCTCGATGCCGCCAATCACGGCGCCGGTGCCGTCCCGCACAGTGGAGTCGAACTTCGCTTCCAGCACGCTGGCCGAAAGGTTGAAGTCGAGACCGGCTGCCGGGCTCCAGCCGAGTTCCGCCTCGACGCCGGCGGTGTGGGCCTTGTCGACGTTGAACACGATGCGCGAGGAGCAGGAGCCTGCGTCCAGCGTGACCTGCAGGTCCTTGATGTCAGTGTAGAAGGCGGCAGCGTTGAACGTCACCGTTCCGGTCTGGGCCTTCACGCCCGCTTCGTAGTTCCACAGCTTCTCGTCGCCATAGCTCTGGAAGCCGCCGAAGATCGCCTGGTCCTGCGGCGTGCAGAGTGGGACGTTCAGCGGATCGTTGACGCCGCCGAGACGGAAGCCCTGGCTCGCCTGCGCGTTCAGGGTCACCGTGTCGTTCAGCTCATAGCTGGCGAGGATGCGCGGGGTGAAACCGTCCGAGGACGTCGTATCCTGGACGTTCGAGTCGCCGTTGGCGAACAGGCCACCTGACGAGATCGTGCGGTCTTCCTCGAAGTCGTAGAAGCGGCCACCGGCCGTCACCGTCATCTTCTCGGTTAGGTCATAGCTCGCCTCGCCGAACACGGCCCACTGCGTCAGCGAGTAGAAGAGGTCGGAGTTGAAGGGCGAGTTGGCCGGGAACCCGTTGGCGACAGCAGCAGAGGTGCCAGCGCCGAGGGCTGCGTCCGTGAACGCATCATAGCCGGGCGTGGGCAGGCGCTGGTTATAGTCGCGGTCGTTGGTCGAGTAGAACACGCCGCCGAGCCATCTGAACGGGCCTTCGGCGTTGGAGCTGAGGCGCACTTCCTGGGTGAGGCTTTCATACCCGGTTGTGTCCCGCAGGTTTGATGGCAGGGCGAAGGCCGCCGGATTGAAGCCGAGGTCGAAGGAGACGCTCTGCGTGAGCGCGCTGGCATCGCGGCTGACTAGGATGTCACGGTCGATATAGCTCGTCACCGAGGTCAGCGTCACCGCGCCGAGATCGAGGCTTGCGGTCAGGTCCGCAATCATCGTCTCGTCGGAGAATTCCTCGTCGCGCAGCAGGTACTGCGTATCTTTCGGCAGCGACGGAGCGCCAGACAGCCAGTTGAAGGCTTCCGAGCGGTTGAAACCGTCGGCGCCGATTTCCTGGTAGAGGATGCGGGGCGTGATGGTCAGCGTGTCGGTGGGCTGGAAGGTCAGCGCGATGCGCCCGCCCGTCCGGGTGCCGCTGTTGACGTCCTTGTCTGCTGCCGGGCCAATCGCATCGATCCAGCCACCATACTCCGTGTGGTAGCCGACGACGCGCATGGCCGCCTGCTCGCCGAGCGGCACGTTGACCATGCCCTTGATATGGCCACCGGTGCCGCCGTCCTTGATCGTGTTGAGGCTCGCCTCAAGGCTGCCTTCCTGCGCGCCGAGCACCGGCTGGTTGGTGATGTAGCGCACCGTGCCGCCGACCGAACCGGAGCCGAACAGCGTGCCCTGCGGGCCGCGCAGCGTTTCGACGCGGTTGAGGTCGTAGAGGTCGATGTCCGGCGTGAACAGGGACAGCGAGATGACCGATTCGTCGAGATAGACGCCGACCTGTTCCTTAACGCCCGGCTGGTCGCGGACGATCTGGCCGGCGGAGACCCCGCGCACTGCGACCTGGCTCTGGCCGGGGCCGAGGTTCTGGATCGACAGGCCCGCCACCGAACGGGCGACGTCTTCAAGGTTGCCGGCGCCCGTGCGGGCGATGTCTTCGGCGGTCTGGGCGTTGATCGAGAACGGCACGTCCTGGATCGTCTCGCTGCGCTTGGTGGCCGTCACGATGACGGTTTTCTGCCGCGCTTCGGCGTCTTCCGTCGCATCCTGTGCGACGGCGTGCGGCGCCATCATCATCATGGCCAATACCAGCGCTGAAGCGCTGAACTTCATGTAGGTCTTCATTTTGTCCTCCCGGATGGACAGGGCGCACCGGTTTTCCGGATTGACGTCGCCTGCCGCTGGGACGGAAACTAACGCTCTGGACGCGCCGGACAAATATCCCGGACCCCGCGGAGCTGGTTTCGCGGCGGAATTACTTGGGGGCAGACAAAAATGTCACGCGATATTCGCCCGCCGGCGGGTGTTCTGCCAGAGGGCGTTCGCCTGCGGAGCGACTGGCGCGCTGGCGACGCCGACCGGATCGTCGACCTGCACGTGCGCGGATATGCCGGCGAGGGCCCGCGCTTTGCCGGTCCGTTTGCGGATTATGTCCGCCTGACGGTCGCAGAAGCGCGCCTTGAGGAGGCTGGCCGGGCGAGCCGCGTCTGGTTAGCAGAGAGAGGGCAGGAGGCGCTCGGCTGCGCGGCGATGATTGACCGGGGCGGACGGGGGCAGTTGCGCTGGGTCGTGCTGGTGCCGGAGGCGCGCGGACTTGGCCTTGGCAAGGCACTGTTTGAGGCCGCGATGGCCCATGCCGAAGCGCAGGGCTGGGCGGAAGTTTATCTGGAGACGACGGACGGGCTTGCGGCCTCGATGCAGATGTATCTCGCGAATGGCTTCACGGTGACCAGCGACACCGTGGAAGAGCTGTGGGACGGGCCGGGGCGGATGATCGTGATGGCGCGACGTTTTTGACATTCGCGGCGCATGTGACATCCTCCCCGCATAAGAAGACGATCCCCGGGAGGAACCAAGCAATGTCCTATGCTGCAGGGCGGCTGATCCATGACGCCGACAGCCATATCATGGAAATGACGGATGTGCTCGATCCGTATTTCGAGAAACGTCTGCTGGCGCGGTATCATGACATGCCGGTCTACAAGTGGAAACATTCCCACGCCCACTGGATGAATGAAGAACGCGCCCGGCATGAGGATGCCGCCTACCGTGCGGCGGCGGCGGACGCGATCCTGCTGAACAAGAATTATACCGCCCTCGGATCATTCCGCCGCGAGGACCGCCCTGCGGCGCTCGACCGGCTCGGCTTTGCGAGCCAGCTCGTGTTCACGACCTTCTGCCTCGGCAATTTCGGGCTCGACCAGTCGGACGACATGGAGCTCTGCTACGCGGCGGCCGATGCGCACAACCGGATGATGACGGACTTCTGCGCCGTCGACCGGCGCCTGCTGGCGGTTGCATATGTGCCGCTGGAGGATTTCGCTCGCGCCGAGGCGACGGCGCTGCTTGCGATAAAGCTGGGCGCCAAGGCGATCATGGTGCCGTCCGTGTGCCCACAAAAGCATTCGCCGAGCCATATCGGGCTTGATCCTGTCTGGCGCCTCGCGGAGGAGGCGGGGCTACCGATCCTTCTGCATGTCGGCGGCGAAGAGAAGATGAACCCGGTCTACAAGGAAAACGGGCTGCCGCCGGTGCCGGACTTCCATGGCGGCGACGACAATTTCACATCCGTCTCCTATATGCCGATCCCGCAATCGGCGATGCAGACGCTGGCCACACTGATCTTCGACGGCGTGTTCGACCGCTTCCCGCGCCTCAAATGGGGTGCGATCGAACTGGGCGCGGCCTGGGTGCCGGGATGGATGCGCTCCATGGATTCCGCCGCGCACGCTTTCGTCCGCAATGAGGAGCGGCTGCAGAAGCTGTCGGCGAAGCCTTCCGAGATTGTCCGGCGCCAGTTCCGTGCGGCGCCCTATCCGCACGAAGATGCTGGTTGGATCATCCGCAATGCGGGCGACGAGATCTGCCTCTTCTCGTCGGATTATCCGCATGTCGAGGGCGGCCGCAATCCGCTGAAGCGGTTTGACGAAACGCTGGCGGGCTGCACGCCGACGCAGATCACGAATTTCTATTCCGAGAATTTCATCGACCTGATGGGCGAGGGGCTGGCGGCGGATTTGCGGCGGCCGAAACTCCAACAGACGGCTTAGAGTAACAGCATGCCAAAATCTGCTCCCCCGCCCGGCGATGTCGGTGCGCGCATCAAGGAAGTCGGCCGCTGGCGCGGCGAGGTGCTCGCAAATGTTCGTAGGCTGATCAAGGAGGCGGCGCCGGATGTCACCGAAGGCATCAAATGGCGCAAGCCTACCAATCCGGGCGGTGTGTCCGTCTGGGAGCAGAACGGGCTGATCTGCACGGGCGAGGTCTACAAGGACAAGGTCAAGATCACCTTCGCCCAGGGTGCGGCGCTGGCGGACCCGAAGGGGCTGTTCAATGCGAGCCTCGACGGGGGGACGCGCCGCGCGATTGATCTGTCGGAGGGCGACAAGTTGAACGCGGCGGCGTTCAGGTCGCTCATCAAGGCAGCGGTCGCGCACAACCGGTCGAAGGCCGTGAAGGCAAAGTCCAAGGACAAGCCCGTTCTCCTCACCGGCGGCAATCCGCAGATCGCCAAGGGCGACGGAGACGCTCCGGTGCAGGCTTATATTGCCGCCATGCCCGGCTGGAAGCAGGAGATCGGCCAGCGCCTCGACGCGCTGATCACATCTTCGGTGCCCGGCGTGCAGAAGGCGGTGAAGTGGAATTCGCCTTTCTATGGCGTAGAGGGGCAGGGCTGGTTTGTCACTTTCCATGTGCTCACGCGGTACGTGAAGGTTACCTTCTTCAAGGGCGTCCACCTCAAACCCATGCCGCCCGGCCACACGGAAAAGAGCGGCGACGCCCGCTGGCTCGACATTCCGGAAAATGGCTTCGACGAAGCGCAGCTGACCAAATGGCTGAAACAGGCCGCGAAACTGCCGGGCTGGAAGCCCTGAGCAAATGCATCCAATCAAGTGGTTGATTGATCAGCGAAACCTTCGCAGCTGAACCGGGAAAGCTGAACATCCAACTGGCAGCCAAATGTCCCGCGTTTCGTTGTCAAACGCCGCCAACGGTTCACGGCTATTGCCTCCGCCGAGGTCTCGCATATCCATCATGTCTAGAGGGATGGGTCTGGGGTTAGGGCGATGCAAACAGGGGCAGGGGCGGAAAAACTCGCCGACGAGCAGGTGCTGATCGCGGCGCTGCGAGCTGGTGTATGGGCGGATCTGACGCTGGCTCCAGGATATGATCCAGAGGAAAAACCCATAGTTGCGGCACGGTTCCTCCGCGACGTCCTGCTAGGTGTTGACAGCCGCATCCCGAGCCTTCCGGCTGGCCTGCGCATTCGCGGTGCCTGTGTGGAAGGCGACCTTGACCTCGCCGACTGTACGCCCCCGGGCGGCGGGAGCTTTGGAGTTGTCGCGCTTGAGCTTTGCGACTTCACCGGCCGCATCGACATTACAAACGCTGATCTCTCGCGCTTCTCAATTCGCCAAAGCCGGTTTTGTGAACTATGGGGAGAGGGCGTCAAGATCAGCGGCGACTTCGACTTCAGGGACGTTTCGCCTTTGCCTTCGCGGCAAGAGCCTGTTGCCTACATCCGCCTTCGCGCGGCACGGATCGGAGGGGATCTGTGGGCACGCGGTGCTGTGCTTAAATCCCCCGGCAGTGTGCCGCGCGGCCTGACGATGTTGCCTCCGGCGCTGAACTTGTGGCTCGCGCGGATAGAAGGAAGTGCCCTCTTCGAGATGGGATTTGTCTCCGATGGAGATGTCCGCATGTCCGGTGCCTCGATCGGGGGAGACCTCGCCTTTGACGGGGCGTGGCTGAAGGGCCGGGACGGACTGGCCCTCGACGCAGAAGGCGTTCGTATCGGCGGCCTCGCGAGTTTCGATTTCTTTGGTGAGCGGCGCTTCATTGCGAATGGAGAAGTGCGGTTGTCGAATGGCAGTATCGGAACCAACCTCAGTTTCTTCGGGGCGAGCCTCACGCATGCTGAAGGCGATGCGCTTGATGTCAGTGCAAGCAGCATTGGCGGGCATCTGCGGATGACAGCTGCCAATGGTCACCGGTTTGAAGCAGTTGGCCGGGCGGTCTTCTGGGACACGAAAGTCTCCGGCGACTTCGTATGTGACGGTGGACACTTTTCCAGACCCGGCGGCGTCGCGCTCGCCGCCGGAAACATCCAGGTCGGCGGACGCGCAAGCTTCGATCAGTTCGAAGGGTTCCGCTTCGAGTCCGAAGGTGAAGTGAGGCTCTCGAGCGCGACAATCGGAAAGAGCCTAAGTTTCGCAGGGGCCCGCTTGAGCAACCCCGGCGCCGACGCGCTAGATGGCAATGCCTGCCATGTCGGTGAGCACCTTCAACTCATGGCTCGTGACGGATACCGGTTTGAGGCCGACGGAGCTGTGTTGCTCTGGGATGCGCAGGTAGCGGGCGACCTTGTTTGCTTCGGCGCGCATCTGCACAATCCAGGAGGTCTCGCGCTTGCTGCGACTGGAATCCAGATTTCGGGCTTGGCCAATTTCGACATGGATGAGGCGTACCGGTTCGAAGCGGTCGGTGAAGTCCGGCTGGCCAACGGAAGGATCGGAAATTCGGTAAGTTTCTCCGGCGCTTCTCTCAGAAACCCCGATGGCGATGCGCTTGACGCCAGCGCGTGCACCCTAGGCGGCCATGTCAGACTGCTTGAATCTCGCGGCAACCCCTTCCATGCAGATGGCACAACGACATTCTGGAAAGCTCAGATCACTGGCGATTTTGTTTGCCAAGGCGCACGTTTCGTAAAGCCCGACGGCGTTGCCCTGAGTGCTAGCGCATCCTCCGTAGGCGGTGGATTATACATGCATGACAATACGTTCGATGGAGTCGTTGACTTGTCGAATGCAAGGATTGACACGCTCGGCAGCTTTGCCGATTCAGCCTGGAGCGGTGCGCGTCGCATCCGGCTCGACAGTATCACTTTGCGACAGATCGAAGTCGACCCTTCCGATGGCGTACCCTGGAAGAACCGGACCCAGTGGTTGAAGCGCAGCAGTGACCGGACCGCCGGAGGGCAGCGGATTGTCTCCCCACACCCCTGGCAGGAATGCGCCGTCGCGTTTGCCCGTTCAGGCCGCCACACGGACGCTCGCCGCATCCAGCGTGAAGGCTACCGCGAGGAAAACCGGGCAAGGCCATTCTGGCTGCGGCCGTTCGTCTGGGCGTTTGCCGAAGTACCGTTCGGTTTCGGGCTATCCGCGTTGCGCGCAACGATCACCCTATTGGTGTTCTGGATCGCTGGCACGCTCGGCGCACAAACCATGCAGGCCCGTAACGTATTCGTAGACCTCGAAAACCCTTCCGATAAGGAGGCCTGCCGGACTCTGGTTCCCGCGCTCTATGCTCTGGATACTGCCATTCCGATCATCGACCTTCGCCAGGAGTCGCTTTGCGATCCGGCGGATATAGGGCAGCCCGGACTTTTCCCCGGCGTTTCAGTCGCCAGCCTCCAAGGCGCGCTCCCGGTCACGCCTTCGGCGACGGGTTTCGTGCTGTTCGATGAAGTTGCCATCTGGACCTGGGCGAAGGCGATCTATGCCCTGCTGGGAACCTTCCTCGTCAGCTTTGCCGGCATTACTTATTCGGGCATATTCAAGCCCAAGGAATGAGCCGGCGCTCAGCTGTAATCCGCAATCCGGCAGAGCAGGGGGCCGCGGAACTCGAAGAAGCTGGCCCCGCGCACCTTGACCGTCTCGCCGGCCCGCACGCCGTTCGGCAGGTCCACGGCCGCGCGGCCCTCGAATTCGATCTCGGCGGCCGCCTTGCTCTCGCTGGTGACCAGGTTGATCAGCCGCTGGCGGCGGTAGGAGAAGGCATTTCCGGACACTTCCGCGACCTGCCGCATCATGCCCTTGCCGTCGAGGCGCATCGACTGGCCGGCATTCGAGATGTTCTCGAACACGACATCATCGGTCACGCAGGCCAGCATCGCGTCGATGTCCCGGTCATTATAGCTTGCGATATAACGGCGGATGATCTCGTCCAGCACGGCCTTCGGGTCCCTTTTCGGCGTTTCGGATACCTGCCAGCCGGGGGCGTATTGCACAAGCCGCTTTAAGCCGGGGCCCGTTTGCGCCATAAGGCGCCGAATTGACCCGAGCAGGAGAGCATCATGGGCACACGCATCGCAGTCGTCGGCGCCACCGGCAATGTCGGGCGGGAGCTTTTCAACATTCTCGACGAGCGGCTTTTCCCCGCAGATGAGGTCTATGCCGTCGCCTCCCGCCGCTCGATCGGCAAGGAAGTTTCGTATGGCGACCGGACGCTGAAATGCCATGACCTGGAACAGTTCGACTTTTCCAAGGTCGACCTCGTCCTGATGTCGGCGGGCGGCAAGGTGTCGAAGGAATGGGCGCCGAAGATCGCCAAGGCGGGCGCCATCGTGATCGACAATTCGTCCCAGTGGCGGATGGACCCGGACGTGCCGCTGGTGGTGCCGGAAGTGAACGCCGATGCGGTGATGGGCTACAAGAAGAAGGGCATCATCGCGAACCCCAACTGCTCGACCGCGCAGCTGGTCGTCGCGCTGAAGCCGATCCATGACGCGGTCGGCATCCGCCGCGTGGTCGTGTCGACCTATCAGTCCGTGTCCGGCAAGGGCAAGGACGCGATGGACGAGCTCTGGAACCAGACGCGCGGCGTGTTCGTGAACGATGAGCCGACGCCGGAAGTCTTCCCGAAAGAGATCGCCTTCAACGTCATCCCGCATATCGACGTGTTCATGGACGACGGCTTCACCAAGGAAGAGTGGAAGATGACGGTGGAGACGAAGAAGATCCTCGATCCCGCCGTGGAACTGGTGGCCACCTGCGTGCGCGTGCCGGTTTTTGTCGGCCATTCCGAGGCCGTCACCATCGAGATGAATGGCCCGATGAGCGCCGCGCAGGCACGCGCGCTGCTGCGCGAAAGCCCCGGCCTGATGGTGGTCGATGATCCGAAGGAAGACCTCTACATCACACCGAAGGAATGCGTCGGTGAATGGGCAACCTATATCAGCCGTATCCGGAAGGACCCGACGGTTGAGCACGGCCTCGCCTTCTGGTGCGTCTCGGACAACCTGCGCAAAGGCGCGGCCCTCAACGCCGTGCAGATTGCCGAGGAGCTGCTGAACCGCGGTGTCCTGAAGCCGGAAACAGCGAAGGCGCGGGCTTAAAGCGCGCTGAAATCCACCACTTCGAAACCGTGACCCGTCGCTTCGACGAAGCGGCGGAAATCGGCCTGGCTGATTGCCGTCGTGCCGGTGTTCACCAGCGGGTGGAAGTTCACCGTGGCGGCCTCTGCGAGCACGGAGTCGACCAGAAACCGGACGCGCCCTGCGCGGTCATTCATCAGCGAAAATGCGGTCACCGATCCGGGCGTCACGCCGAGGACTTCCGTCATCAGCTCCGGCGTGCCGAAGGAAAGCCGCGCCGTGCCGATCAGCTTGTGCAGCTGGTTCAGGCGAAGCGCATTGTGTGCCTCGGCTGCGATCAGCACCAGCTTGCCGTCTTTGTCTTTCAGGAACAGGTTCTTCGTGTGCGCGCCCGGCATCTGGGCTTTCAGAACGGCAGACTGGGCCACCGTGAACAGCGGCTCGTGCCAGACGGTGGAATGCGCGATGCCGAGGCGGTCGAGATAGGCGAAGAGGTCATCAGGGCTTGCAGGCATGGCGCCCATTCGCCAAGACTTCGGTGTCCCGTCAAGAAGTTAGAGCGAACGCGCGATGCACCTCGACTGTTACAAGATCTACGATGTCGCCCCGGAAATCGTCCCCGGCCGGTCAGACCGCGCCTGGATGGACGCCTTCGTGGACCGCCATCCCTATCGCTGCCTGCCGCTGACCATGGCGAACTCCACAGGCTGGGAAATCCTCTGCCCGATGGACATCAAGGTCATCTGGAATGGCGGCCCGCGCGTCGAGGACATTGACCTCAAGACCACCGGCGATCCGCGCGCGATTGCGAGCTTTGCCGACAGCCATTTCATGCGCGGCATCGTCACCTTCCACACCGGGCACCTGTTCCGAACGCCGCCGGGCTGGGGCGTCTGGGTCACCGGGCCGCCGAACTGGCCGAAGGATGGCATCGCGCCTTTGACGGGCCTTGTGGAAACCGACTGGCTGCCATTCCCGTTCACGATGAACTGGCAGATGACGCGGCCCGGCGAGGTCATCTTCCGCAAAGGCGAGCCCTTCGCCTTCATCACGCTGATGGAACACAAGCGCCTCGAGGAGATCCAGCCGGAGCGCAAGCTGCTGCGCAAGAATTCCGAACTGGTTGCCGAATACAACGCCTGGCGCGACAGCCGCGCCGACTTCAATACGCGCCTGAAAGGCGGCGAGCAGACCGCCATGAAGGAACGCTGGCAACGCCACTACATGCGCGGCGAAAAACCCACCGGCGACAAGGCGGAAACGCACCAGACGAAGCGGAGGCTCAAGGCGCCGAGGGAGATCAAGTAGGGTTGCAGGCACTTCTGTGCCCTATGCCCACCTTTCCGCTGACCCCTGCGATGGCAGTAGGCCAGTTCGTGCTTGCGCTGGATACCTGCTTTCACAGGGGTCAGTGGCGATTGGCGCGAAAAATCAGTTCTTCCCGAACTTCCGGTCGCGTCCGGCAAGCAGTCTCAGCCGCAGCGCGTTCAGCTTGATGAAGCCTTCCGCGTCCTTCTGGTCGTAGGCGCCGTGGTCGTCTTCGAAGGTGACGATTTTCTCCGAGTACAGAGAATAGGGCGAGGAGCGGCCGATCAGGTAGGCCGTGCCCTTGTAGAGCTTGATCGTCACTTCGCCGGTGACCCAGCGCTGCGAGTGGTCGATGGCGGCCTGCAGCATCTCGCGCTCCGGGCTCCACCAGAAACCGTTATAGATCAGCTCGGCATAGCGCGGCATCAGCTCGTCCTTCAGGTGGCTCGCGCCGCGGTCGAGGGTGGCCTGTTCGATGCCCCGGTGTGCGACGAGGAGGATGGTACCGCCGGGCGTTTCGTAGATGCCGCGCGACTTCATCCCGACGAAACGGTTTTCGAGGAGGTCGAGGCGGCCGATGCCGTGCTTCTTGCCATAGGCGTTTAGCGTGGTCAGCAGTGTGGCCGGGCTCATCGCCTCGCCATTGATCGACACCGCATCGCCCTTCTCGAAGCCGATTGTGATGACTTCAGCCTTGTCGGGTGCCTCTTCCGGCGAGATCGTCCGCATATGGACGAATTCCGGCGCGGGCTCGGCGGGGTTCTCCAGCACTTTGCCTTCGGAGGAGGAGTGGAGCAGGTTTGCGTCCACGGAGAAGGGCGCGTCGCCGCGCTTGTCCTTGGCGATCTCGATGCCGTGCTCTTCGGCGAATTTCAGGAGGTCTGTGCGGCTTTTGAAGCCCCAGTCGCGCCAGGGGGCGATCACCTTGATGTCCGGGTTCAGGCCGTAATAGCCGAGCTCGAAGCGGACCTGGTCGTTGCCCTTGCCGGTTGCGCCATGGCAGACGGCGTCGGCGCCCACCATGTCGGCAATCTCGATCTGGCGCTTGGCGATCAGCGGCCGGGCGATCGAGGTGCCGAGGAGGTAAACGCCTTCATAGACGGCATTGGCCCGGAACATCGGGAAGACGAAATCGCGCACGAATTCCTCGCGCACGTCCTCAATGAAGATGTTTTCCGGCTTCACGCCAGCGGCCAGCGCCTTCTTGCGGGCCGGCTCGAGCTCCTCGCCCTGGCCAAGATCGGCGGTGAAAGTGACGACTTCGCAGCCGAATTCCACCTGCAGCCATTTCAGGATGATCGAGGTGTCGAGGCCACCGGAATAGGCAAGAACAACCTTTTTCGGGGCGGTGCGCGGCTTGGCCATGGGATTCCTGACGTATTTTTCGGCGGGGAAGGGAAAGTGTTGCCATAAAGTCCCGCCCCGCACCTGACAAGAAGGACAGGATTGGGGATTCCTGTGGTTTACACCTTCCGGAGCCGTTATAGTAAATTCGCTGGATCAGGGCGGCCGCCGGGCCGCCGGAGACAAGGTGGCTGGAATGCTGAACGACCCGATGGATCAGCAGGCGCGCAAGAGCCCTGTGCTGCCGGAGAGCCTCCGGCAAGCTGTCCGCGATGCGCAGGCCACCGGCCAGGCGGCGGAAGACCGTGCCCAGTCCGCCATGCCGTTCCGCGCCCGCCTGCGCGCCCGCGATGCCGTGCGTCCGCAGCCGACCCTGTCGATCCTGACGGACGCCGCACCGATCACGTCGGGCCCGGTCTCGCGCCATGCCATTTCCGAGGTCCGCCTGCTGCGCAAGCAGCCGCAAACCCCGGGCCGGCCTGCCAACAAGGCGCCGCTGATCCCTGTCGCCGCAACCGCTGGCGGAGTCGCCGTCACGCCCGGCCGCGGCGCCCGGAACGGCTCGCGGGATGATGACGACACGCGCCAGAGCTTCCTGTCCCGGATGGGGGATTTCTCGCAATTCGCCTTTGCCGGCCTTGCCGTGCTCGGCCTTGCGGGCCTCTCCGTCATGGCGGCGGAGAACGCGCTCGGTAGCAAGCCGAATACGGATGACACCGACGCGGACGGGAACATCACAAACGCTGCCCTGGAAACCACGTTGCTGGCCTCCAGCGTCTCTGCCGCAGCGGTTGAGCAAGCCTCCACGCCTGCCGGTGCGCCCTCACCGGCCTGGTTCGATTATCGGGGCACCGCCGACTACCTGAAAACGCGGATCGCGGAGCTTCAGGCCGCCGATGCGGAAGCGGCACGCCTCGCTTCGGCCGATGCAGATCGCGTCGCCGCGACCGCAATTGCAAACGCCGAAGCGGCCCGGGTTGCCGCAGAACAGCCCGCCGCGACCGAGAGCGGCCCGGCGGTGATCGATGCGCGCCTGCGCGACCGTCTGGCTACGGAAGAAGCCATGCGCGCCTCGCAGGCTGAAGCCGCGATGAAGGCACAGGCCGAGGCGGCCGCTGCTGCGGCAAAGGTGGAAGCGGATCGTCTGGCTGCGGAAGAAGCGGCGCGCGCTGCGGCAGCCGCTGCCGAGCAGCAACGCGTTGCGCAGCTTGAGGCACAGCGCGCTGCCGATGCCGAGGCCAAGCGTCTCGCGGACCTCGCCACGAAGAAGAAGGCCGCCGATGCCGAGGCCAAACGTCTTGCGCAGATAGAGGCCGACAAGGCCGCAAAGGCCGCTGAAGCCAAGCGGCTTGCCGATCTGGAAACCAAGCGCGCAGCCGAAGCCGAAGCCAAACGTCTCGCGGCGCTGGAGGCAAAGCGTGCCTCGGACGCCGCTGAGGCAAAACGCCTGGCGGATATCGAGGCGAAGCGCCTCGCCGATGCGGAAGCCGCGCGCCTTACGGCGGCTGCGGCAGCCACAACAGCTGTCGCTCCGCCGAAGCCGAAGGTCTGGACCAATCCGCCCGGCCGCGCCTCGCTGAAACCGGCGCGTCCTGCCGCCACGATGGCGGCTGTCGATGGCGCCGCGCTTGGCGAACCGGTCACGCGGACTGCGCCGCCCACCCTCTCGGCCTCGCCGCCGGAAGTGCGCGCGCTGGCAGCGATGCCGCGCCCGGTGGATGATTTCATTGCGGAGCGTGCCGAGTACACCGCAGGCCGCGCGTTGGATGCAGATGCGCTGAAGGTGCTGAAATCGGACTTCATCGCGCTGATCGAGGCAAGCCCGGACGGTACGCATCATGAGCTGACGACGCCCGATGGCCGGCCGCTGCTTATCCATTTCGAACGCACCATCACGGTTGATCCGGCCAAGGCCTCCATCCACGCTATCGGATATGTTCCGACGGCGGAGGGGTTCGTGACGCGCGCCTATGTTCAGCCGATTGATGTGAATGTCGCGGTCATGTGCCGCGATGTCGCCTATGCTTTCCCCGGGCAGGAGCGGGGACGCTTCGCGGCCTGCGAGAGCGCGGACGGCACCTGGACGATGGCCCGCGCCTCGGCCAACGGTACACCGATCTAGATTGCCTGTTTCACGCGCCGCACGCCCGCCTGCTTTGCGGCGCGCTCCAGTACATGGTGCTCTACCAGCCGGAAGTTGCGCTTGTGCGAGCGGAAAAAGAAATCGAATGCATCGCCGAGGATCGGAATCGCACCTATCCCGGCATCCGTCAGAAGGTTCAGGACCACCCGCGTGTGCACATGCCACGGCAGCTTCAGGCGGAGCGACGTGTACAGGGCGGCCGAGCCGGTTGCCAGCGTCACAGCGTCCCCGGCCACAGGGATCAGGCCGACAATCGCATCGGCGCCGAAGCGAACGCCCATCACCTCGAACTGGTTGTCGAGGAGGCGGGCAAAGCGCCGCAGCCCGGCAAGTTCTTCGGCCACCGTGCGCCCGCTTTCGAGGCGCAGCGCCATCAGGGCCTCGTCCGTGATTTCTTGCTTCGTTGATCTTGCCAAGCTGCGCGCTCCCTTGACCCATGCCGGATGATTGCACACACCGGCGAAGCCTGCGACAGGACTTCGCCATGAGAACCCGCCCTGTTTACAAACTTCTGACCGAGGCGGACTGGATTGCCTCCGAAGCCTCGGGCGTAACGGCGACCGCCCTCGATGTCGCGGACGGTTACGTTCACCTCTCTACCAATGCGCAAGTGCGGGAAACGGCGCGGCGCTATTATTCCGGGCAGGCACGGGTCCGGCTTCTGCGGTTTGATTTCGCGGCGCTCGGCGATGTGCGCTGGGAGAAAAGCCGGGGCGGGGACCTGTTTCCGCATCTCTACGGCGCGCTGGAACTTTCAAAGGCGGATGGCAGCTGGTGGCTGACGCAGGGGCCGGATGGCGCGCCGGTATTTCCGGAGGATTTTTGATGCTGGTCGAACTGGGTACGAAGGCGATCCGCCTCTTACCGCCCGAAGCGGCGCATAATGCAACGCTCCGCTTGCTGACGAAGGGGATCGGCGTGCCGGCGCGGGCGCCGCATTTCCCGGCGGGCTTGTCGGTCACTCTGCCTAAATCCGGGCTGAAGTTTGCGTCCCCCGTCGGGCTGGCGGCGGGTTTCGACAAAAACTGCGAAGTCCCCGCCGCAATGGCGAAATTCGGATTCGGCTTTGTCGAATGCGGTACGGTTACGCCGAAGCCGCAGCCGGGCAATCCCAAGCCGCGCCTCTTCCGGCTGGAAGAAGACCGCGCGGTCATCAACCGGATGGGCTTCAACAATTACGGGCTCGACTATTTCGTGCGCCGTCTGGCGAAGTTCGATCACGGCGTGCCGATTGGCGCGAATGTCGGGGCCAACAAGGAGAGCGCTGACCGCGCGCAGGACTATGTCGCCGGCATCGAAGCGGTTGCGCCGCAGGCGGACTATATCACGATCAACATTTCCTCGCCGAATACGCCGGGCCTGCGCGGGCTTCAGGACAAGGCCTCGCTGACCGACCTGCTTGCGCGCTGCGGTGCGGCGGACCGGAAGGGCAAGCCGGTTTTCCTGAAAGTGGCGCCGGATCTTGACGCAGAAGCGATTGCCGACATCTGCGGCGTCGTGCGCGGGGAGGGGAAGTGGCTTTCAGGACTGATCATTTCCAACACGACGCTGGCGCGGCCGTCTTCGCTCAAGAACGAACACAAAGGTGAGATGGGCGGACTTTCGGGCGCACCACTATTCCATCCGTCCACGGCGGTGCTCACGCATTTTGCGCGAAACCTGAAGGGCGAGTTCGACCTTATCGGCGCGGGCGGCATTGCCTCCGGCGCAGATGCCTACCGTAAGCTGCGCGCGGGCGCGCATGCTGTGCAGCTGTACTCCATGCTCGTCTATGAAGGCCCGGGCCTCGCCGCCCGCATTGCTGAGGAACTCGAAGTCCTCCGCAAGCGCGACGGCTTCGCCTCGATTGCCGAAGCTACCGGGAAGGACCTGTAACTCAGCTCAGAGAACGACAACCTGGCGGGCGACAGTGCCCTTGTTGTTCTTGAGGTTCTGCATGGCGGCCGTGATGCCGTCGAGGCCGATCCGGTCCGAGATAAGGTCATCGAGGTGCAGTTTGCCTTGCCGGTAGAGATCGACGAAGCGCGGGAAATCGATGCGGAAGCGGTTCGAGCCCATCACGGCGCCCTGCAGGCGTTTCTCGGTGACCAGCAGTTCGATGCCCGGGATCTCGATGTTCACGCCGGGTGAGATCATGCCGATGACAGTGGCGACGCCGCGGGGGCGGAGCATATGATAGGCCATCTCGGCGGTCTGCTTGCTGCCGACGCATTCGAAGGAATAGTGGACGCCGCCTTTGGTGAGTTCCTTCACCGCTTCGATGGCGTTGCCGGATTTCGGGTTCACGGTGTCGGTCGCGCCGAAGCGGGTGGCGAGTTGCAGCTTTTCCGGCGAGAGGTCGACCGCGATGATGCGTGAGGCGCCGGCGATGGCCGCGCCGTTGATGGCGGCAAGGCCAACGCCGCCGCAGCCGATGACGGCGACGGTGGAGCCGGGCTCGACCCGGGCCGAGTGGAAGACGGAGCCGACGCCGGTGATGACGCCGCAGCCGATCAGTGCGGCGCGGTCCAGCGGCATGTCCTTGTCGATGGCGCATAGGGCGTTCTCATGCACCAGGATCTGCTCGGCGAAGGAGGAAAGGTTCAGGAACTGGCCAACTTTCTCCTTACCGATGGACAGGCGCGGGGCTTCGTCCGGGCGCCGTTTGAACTGGTCGCCGTTCACCGTGTGGCAGATCGACATATGCCCGGTGAGGCAATGCTCGCATACGCCGCAGAAGGGCGAGAGGATGGAAATGACATGGTCGCCCGGCTTCACGGCGGACACCATCGAGCCGATCTGTTCCACGACGCCCGCGCTTTCATGGCCGAGGATGACGGGCATCTCGGTCGGGAAGTTGCCGTCCCAGAAGTGAACGTCGGAATGGCAGACGCCGATGGCTTTCAGACGCACGAGCACTTCGCGCGGGCCGGGCTTGGAGATGGTCACTTCTTCGATCGACAGAGGCTTGTTGGCCTCGCGCATCACGGCGGCTTTCATGGCGTGTTTTCCTCCCGGTTGGATCGCCTGTGTTCAGGCTGTGTTTGGGGAAGTGTCGCGCAAGGCGGCCGCTTTGGCCAGCATGACGCAGCGTTAGGGCGCAAGGGTCCGCAAGGCAGCGCGGGTCGCCTCGTCGGCGGGGAAGAGAAGCTCGAGCCGCAGGTCGCGGACGGTGACGTCTTCGCTGGTGCCGAAATGGGCGATGGTGGAGAGGAAACTCAGCTGGCCGCCGGGCGCGTTGACGATGAGCGGCACAAGAGGGCGGCGCGGCGCGGCGCCGGGAAGGGGATGACGCTGGCTGGCGGCTTCCAGCGCCTCCAGGAGTTCGCGCAGCACGGGGTCGTTGCCGGCTTCAAGTGCCTCTAGCGCAATGCGGCCGCGCATTTCGTGAACGACTTCCGGAAGGTTTGCGATCATCGCCTCGGCGACAGGGTTGTCCGTCAGCATACGGATGAGACTAGTTTCACCCCCGGCCTGCAGGGGCGCCAGCAGCAGTGAGGCTGAGGCATTGGCGCCGCGCACGCGCCAGTGACGATCCGCGAGGATGGCCGGCCAGGGCGCGTGCCGGTCCATCATTTCCTGCAGCACGGCGCGGAAGGGCCCAAGCGCTTCGGACTCCAGTGGCGAGGCGGGAAACACGGCCGCGAAACCTGCCGCCTGCAGCAGCGCGTTCTGACTGCCGAGGGGCAGCACGAGACCTTCCGCAATCTGCAGGACCATCTCGCGGCTCGGTTTCGCCCGGCCGGTTTCAAGAAAGGAGAGGTGGCGGGCAGAGATTTCGCAGCTGAGGGCCAGTTCCAGCTGGCTCATCCGCCGGGCGGCGCGGAAGCGGCGCAGCAGGGCGGCAAAGGCATCGCCTTCGGCGGCGGGCAGGGTGGGTTCACGCAGGCTCATGCACGCATGCTCGCAGGGACGGGCGCGCAAGTCCATGACCTCGCAGGTAATTGCGCCGCTTACGCGGGTGAGGCCAGTCTGCGGTCATGCCCAACAAAGGAGACCTGCAATGACTGCATTCTGGAAAACGTGGATCACGCTCTGGTGCTGGGGCATCATCGCGTTTGGCGCAGTGTTGGCGGCCGGCG
Organism: uncultured Hyphomonas sp.; assembly: GCA_964643405.1. Classification (GTDB taxonomy): domain Bacteria; phylum Pseudomonadota; class Alphaproteobacteria; order Caulobacterales; family Hyphomonadaceae; genus Hyphomonas. The sequence continues at coordinate 36,402 of CAZXQD010000024.1, forward strand.
GGCTCCCGGCGACTGACGGTATCGTGCGCACATTGTATGGGATTCTCAGCAGCGGCCCGCTGCCGGCGGATTTCCTCGAAGCGCCGGGGCATCGTTTCTCGGTCGCGCTGATGGGCGCGGTGTCGATCGGATGGGGCTTCACCATCCTCTTCCTGCTACCCGCCATCCATGCGGCGGGGGCCAGCGCCTGGCGCGGGCTGACAGCGGCGGTCGTCATCTGGTTTGTGATCGACGGCGCGTTGTCGGCGGCAACCGGCTTCCCGCTCAATAATGTGCCCAACGCTGCGCTGATGATTGCCTATCTTGTGCCGCTGTTCGCCAGCGGTGTTCTGAAACCTCAGGTCTGATCCCTGCGCATTGGAGAGACGCCATGCAAACCCAACACCTTGATGCCGCGGGCACGGTTCATGCCTTCCTGAATGCCGTGAAGGCCTTCGACTACGATGCCGCGATGACCTTGATTGCTGAAGACTGCGACTATGAGAACATGCCGCTCGGCAAGGTAACCGGGCCATCCGGTGTGCGCGGCGTGCTGGAGCCATTCTTCTCGCCGACGATTGCCAACGAGTTCATTATCCTCCGTGAACTGACGGATGGTAGGCGCGTGCTCCTCGAGCGGCTCGACCGTCACCAGCTTGAAACCGGATGGGTCGAGCTGCCGGTGGCCGGCATCTTCGAAGTCGAAAACGGCCAGATCACCGTCTGGCACGATTATTTCGATGCGGCGACCATCCTGTCGAAATGGCCGGTCGCGCCGGGTTGAGGCTATTGCTCCAACGCTGCCGGTGCGGGTGCTCCGGTGAGGCCGAGAGCGCGCGCCATGACGTGGAAGATCTCGCTCTGCTCGATCACGCCACTTACCAGATTGGCACCGGGACCGGAGGCGAGGGCGGCAACGTCCTCGCCTCCATGCGTTTCCGAATACATCGGCACGAGCGCGGGCTGGCGGAAATCCGGGGCGAGCGTGTCGACGCCGGTCAGGTCCTGGCGGGTGCAGTCGTAGACCGGTTTGCCGTCGGCGCCTTTACCGGTTTCACGGCACGCGCCTGGGCCGTTGGCATAACCAAGCGTGGTGTACGGCAGGCCGTCGGAGCCGGTGGAGCCGCCTTCGCCCCCGATGCCGGAGGCCGAGAGGCCGAGGATCGGGTTGCCGCGCTGGGCATAGCCGGCGATCGTCAGCGTGTGGGAATGGTCGGCCGTCACGATGATCAGCGTGTCGTCCGGGTTGGTCATCTCGACTGCAGTTGCGATCGCTGCGTCGAAGGCCATTGCGTCTTCCAGCGCGCGGATGGCATTGCCGCCATGGTGGGCATGGTCGATGCGGCCACCCTCGACCATAAGCACATAGCCGTCCTCGTCCTGCGACAGACGCGTGATCGCGGCGCGGGTCATATCGGCGATATGCGGCTCGCCCGCCTTGTCCTTCTCGCGGTCGAGTTCGAACTGCATGTGGCTTGGCTCGAACAGGCCGAGCACTTTCACGCCGGTGGTGAAATCGGTCGCGTCGAAGCCTGCCTTGTCGAAGATGAACCTGTGGTCGGGCGACTTGGCTGTCCACTCGGCAGTCAGGTCACGTCCATCCCCGCGGTCACCGGTCTTGCCGTCATATTCCGGGTCATGAGCTTCCCTGGGCAGGAACTTCGAGCGGCCGCCGCCGAGCAGAAGGTCGAAGCTGCCTTCCGGCCATTCGATCAGCTGACGGGCAATGTCCTTGCAGGTGTCGGATGAGGCGCCTTTCATGTCCGTGTCGGCTTCCCAGTCGCGCAGCGCAACCTTGGCATAGGCCGCGCCGGGCGTCGCGTGCGTGATGCGGGCGGTGGAGACCAGGCCGGTGGAGAGACCGGCGCGTGCGGCGAGTTCGAAGAGAGTGTCGACTTCGTTGCCGGCCAAGGTGGCGCAGTTGCCGTAACTGACATTGCTGTCGACGCCGAGCACGCCGGAGAGTGTCTTGATCCCGCTGGTCATGGCCACCGCGGTGCCGGCGGAATCGGCGATCTGGAAATTGTGGCTGTAGGTTTTCGACAGGGCGGAATAGGGCAGGTCGTCCATCGCGAGATGATAGCTTTCGCCATCAACGCCCGCGGACTGGCCGGCATAGATGCGTGCCGCGGTGATGGTGGAAATGCCCATGCCATCGCCGATGAACAGGATCACATTTTTCGCTGGCTTCACGCCCCGCGCCGTAATGCGCGCGTCCACCGAGGCAGCCGCGGCGGTATAGTAGGCATCGTCCGCCTGTTTCGGAACCTGTGCGGTGCGGGTCGGAGCCGCGGGCTGTAGTTCGGCGGCGGGCGCGGGCGGTGTGGTTGTGCACCCGGCGACGAGTGCGAGGGCGAGAAGGGCGAGGCGCATGGGGCTTGGCTCCTGACGGGTTCGGACGGTTCCGGGGATCGTTTAGACCGGTTCTGTGACGGTTGCGACCCGCTACGTTTCAGCCGCAAGCCGGACGCGCTGTTTCTGCTGCGCGAGCCAGACCGCGACGAGGATCGCTGCAGCGCCGCCCGCCTGTATCGCCGTCAGCGGCTCCTTGAAGAGAGACCACGAGATCGCTGCGGCGACGACCGGCTGCGCAAGCACCAGGATGCCGGCGACAGCGGTATCGGTGGAGCCGAGCCCGGAGATGATGAGGCCTTGCCCGGCGACCTGCACGACAATCGCGAGCGCGAGCGGAACAAGGAAACCGGCGGGCGTTTTCGGCATGAAGTCTTCGCCGGACACAAGGACCACGAGGAAAGCAAGGCCGCTTTCGAAAACGCTGAGCCAGAACATGGCTTCGAGACCGCCAAGGGTGCGCCGGGCAAGTTTCGAGAACAGCATGTAGAAGGAAACGAAGACCGCGGCGGCCAGGGCGAAGAGATCCCCGCGCAGGGCACCCGGATGGGTATGGTCTCCGCCGAGTGAAAGGGCCGCCGCGCCGAGGATCGCGAGACAGGCGGCAAGAGCCCAGTTGAGTCCGGGTCGCTCTTTCAGGAAAGCCCATGCCGCGAGCCCGACAAGGACATTGCCGAGGTTCACGATGAACGTGGCGTTGGACACGCTCGTCATCGTCAGGGCCCAGTGCCAGAGGGCCATATCGAGCGTGAAGAAGAGCGCGGCAAGAAAGATTGCCGTATTGGGCTTTGAGGGCAGCCGCCGGTCGACCGCGAGGACGAGGACCAGCAGCATCGGTACCGCGAAGAGATAGCGCCAGAAAGCGATGGCCTGCGGGCCAAGCTCGTCGAGACCGAGACGCAGGCCGATCGGGGCGAAGCCGAGGGCAATACCGCCGCCAAGGACCATGAGCGGCCCGAGCCAGGGGCGCGGGCGGATGACAGGGCGGGGCTGCGGAAGAGCGTCGGTCATGCGGCGCGCGTCATCGCGCGAATATCGTCTGGCGTCATCCCCTCCCTGCGGTAATCCCCGAGACTTTTGTCGCCAAAGCGCTTGGACAGTTTCTTGCCGTCCGGGCCGAGGATCAGCGGGTGGAAGCGGTAAAGCGGGCGCGGCCAGTCCATGAGCGCCTGCAGGAGGGCGTGGATCGCGGTCACCTCGCGCAGGTCTTCGCCCCGAATGATGTGGGTCACACCCTGCAGCGCATCGTCATGGCAGCAGGCCAGGTGATAACTGGCAGGCGTATCCTTGCGGGCGAGTATGACATCGCCGAACCGGTCCGGACGAGCGGCAACCTCGCGGGTGCCTGCTTCCGTCCACTCGGTGTAAGCTAGCCCGGCATAGGCAGGTCCGAGCACCCTGCGGGCCGCGTCCAGCGAGAGCCGCCAGGCAAACGGCGCGTTGTGGGCGAGGCGGTCCGCCTCTTCGCCAGCGGGCAGGGGACGGCTGACAAGGCCGCCTTCGTCGGGGTCGGCCCCGGCCGGCAGCCGCGCAGCAATCTCTCGCCGGGTGAGGAAGCAGCGGTAAACCAGTTCCCGGGCGCGAAGGTCGTTGAGAATAGCGGAATAGTCCGCGACGTGCGCGGACTGGCGCCGCACCGCGCCGGTCCAGCCAAGGCCGAGCCAGGCCAGGTCTTCGAGAATAGCCGTTTCGTATTCGGGTCGGCAGCGGGTCTGGTCGATGTCCTCGATCCGCAGCAGTACCTCCCCGCCCTCCGCCCGGGCCGCGTCCCAGACCGCGAAGGCGGACGCCGCATGCCCGAGATGCAGGCGGCCGGTGGGCGAAGGGGCAAAGCGGGTGCGCAAGGCCGGCAGGGTCCTGAGAATAGAGAGTTTCACTGTTGCAAGGATTTGGTAAGAAACGTATCGCCTTGAGGCGCGAGAGGGTAGGCTCCGAATGTTGATCACCGGCTGGCTGCAAACCGCCGATACCTGGCTGAAGACGAATGTGCCCGGGGCCGAATGGCTGGCCCTGTTCGGCGCTGTCATGGGCGTTATTGTCGGCCTTTACCTGTTGGTACGTCTGGGCATGGGCGCCGTGCGCCTGTCCAGCAGCCTGATGAACCTGACCCGCGCCGCCAAGGCGAAGGCCAGCAAGACGCCGGGCTTCCGCATCCTGATTGCCCGCCCGGCCGGCTCGGCCAGCGGGCGCACCTCCAAATGGCTATCCGGCGCCCTGACGCGCCACCTGCCGGTATTTGCCTTTGGCGCGCCCTTCTCCCTGGTGCCGATGGGCCGCCTGAAGGGCGGGCTGGGCAGCGCGCCTGTGGCCAAGGCCCGCAAGCGGATGGCGATTGCGGATGCGGATCTGTTCGTGTGGGCAACGCGCCTCGGCAAGGGTGAACGCGGGCTGGAAGTGTATGGCCTCAGCCGCGGCGGCGGGCTGTCAGCCGCCGATGCCCGCTTGTTCACCATTACCCTTCCGGGAGCGCGCAAGGCGCAGACCGAGGACGTTGCCCGCGTGGCGGCCTACCTCCTCGCCAAGCACCTGCAGCCCGCGCTGTCCGATCCACAGGCCTTCCGTGCCGAGAAAATCCGTGACCTGGCGCATGAACTCGAAAGTATCCTCGCCAGTGAACTGCCGGTGTCGGCGGCGCTGCGCAGCGAGCTAGAGGCCGACTTCTGCGCGGCCGGCGTGCGCGTTGCCGAGGAACTCGGTGAGCTGTCGGCGCTGGACAAGGTGATCGCGATGCGCCGCGGCCATCTCGAAGCTGCAACGCTGACGGCCGATACAGGTCGCATCATCCAGGCAAAACTGGAACTCGGCCGCGCGCTGATTGTTCGGGCCGAAAAGGCATTCGACCAGAACGTGGTCAAGGAAGCCATCGCCCATCTTGCCCAGGCCGTTGAAGGCCTGCGCTCCGATCCGGTGATCCAGCGCGCGCAGTCCGCCTCCGATGCGCTGTTCAAGGCGCAGGCGATGATCGAATCGCGCAAGCGGTTCTCGCTGAACTTCGGTTCCTAGCGGGGGCCCCGCCCTCGCTCAGGCCTTTACCGGCGGCAGCGGGCAGCTGACGCCTGTGCCGCCTATGCCGCAATAGCCGTTCGGGTTCTTGGCCAGGTATTGCTGGTGATAATCCTCGGCAAGGAAAACCGCCCCACGGGGGGCAAGTTCGGTCGTGACCGGCGCGCGGTGGCCATTGGCGGCAAGTTCGGCATTGTACGCCGCGATCATCTGACGGGCCGTGTCGGCCTGTGTGGGGGTCGCATAGTAGATGGCCGAGCGGTACTGTGTGCCGATGTCATTGCCCTGACGCATGCCCTGTGTCGGGTCGTGGCTTTCGA
>CAZXQD010000025.1:0-21461 GCA_964643405.1 uncultured Hyphomonas sp.
TCTTCCGTACACGGTCGGCCAGGAAGGTCGTCAGCGGGAATTTGCCGCCATTGTAAGTCGGGATCGCCGGGGAGTCGGACTGCGCCCGCATCACCAGGGCGTCCATGCCGTCGATCGCGATGAGGCGCAGGATTTCGCCGCCGAACAGGAAGGTGTCGCCGGGCGTCAGCAAGCTGAGGAAGTATTCCTCCATCTCGCCGAGCTTGCGCCCGGCGCGCAGGGCGCGCTGTTCGCTGCTTTTCGGTAGGCCCACCTTCGCAGCGAAGCTCGCCAACCGCACCGACAGCATCGGCGCCTCGACGATGGCGCCGACATTCATCCGGTGGGCCTGCTTGTCGCGCGGCGTGCGGGCGACCCACAGGCCATCACTGCGCCGCACGATCCGGTGGAAGCGGTCATAGGTTTTCAGCGCATAGCCGCCAGTCGCCACGAAATCGACGATGCGCTCGAAGGTTTCCCAGTCGAGCCAGGCATAGGGGGCGGCGCGGCGCACTTCGTCGAACAACGCGTCCAGCCGAAAGCCTTCGCCGCAGGCCCGGCCCATCACATGCTGGGCAAGGATGTCAAGCGATCCGGCGCGCACGCCTTCGCCATCGATCTCACCCGCCTCGACGGCCGCTTCCGCCGCCCGGCATTCGAGCACCTCGAACCGGTTCGTCGGTACAAGGAGGGCCTTGCTCGCCTCGTCCATCCGGTGGTTCGCCCGGCCAATGCGCTGGACCAGGCGCGCGGCACCTTTCGGTGCGCCCATCTGGATCACCAGATCCACTTCACCCCAGTCGATGCCAAGATCGAGCGTGGAGGTACAGACCACGGCCTTCAGCTGCCCCGCCGCCATCGCCGCTTCCACACGCTGACGCTGTTCGCGCACCAGCGAGCCGTGGTGCAGCGCGATCGGCAAGCCGTCTTCGTTGGCATTCCAGAGTTCCTGGAACAGCAGCTCCGCCTGACTGCGCGTATTGACGAAGACAAGGGTCATCTTCGCCGCCTTGATGGCCTCGTACACTTCGGCGACCGCGAAGCGGCCCGAATGGCCGGACCACGGGATACGCTCGCGCGAGATCAGGATGTCGACATCGGCTTTCACGCCGCCGGAGGCCGTGATGATGCGGGACGGTGCGGCAGTGCCCCCGCGCACATCGAGCCACCGCGCCAGCTCCTGCGGCTCGCGCACGGTTGCGGAGAGACCCAGGAACCGGCAGGCCGGTGCCCATTCCGCCAGTGTGGCGAGGCCAAGCGACAGGAGGTCCCCACGCTTCGACGGCGCGAGTGCATGGATCTCGTCGATGATCACGCAGCGAAGGTCGGCGAAAAATGCGGCCGCATGATCCGAGGCAATCAGCAGCGCCAGCTGTTCCGGCGTGGTCAGCAGGATGTCCGGCGGGGTCTTGCGCTGTTTCTGGCGCACGTGCGTGGCGGTGTCGCCGGTGCGAGTCTCGATCCGGATGGGCAGGCCCATCTCCGTCACCGGCGTCATCACGTTTCGTTGAACATCAGCCGCGAGCGCCTTCAGGGGCGAGACATACAGCGTGTGCAACGCAGGAATGCCCGAATTCGTTGCGCCGCGTTCAGCCAGTTCCACTAGACTGCCCATGAAACCCGCGAGCGTCTTGCCTCCGCCGGTTGGCGCAATCAGCAGGGCGCTCTCTCCCCGGAGCGAGGCTTCTGTCAGCGCCAGCTGGTGGGGACGGGGCGCCCAGCCCCGCGCGGCAAACCACGCCTCGAAAGCGGGCGGCAAACGGAACGAAGGAACCTGCGTGTCAGCCATCAGCCATCATTAAACTACAGCAAGCCGCTGCGCCTCCCCCTTTCCTTTTTGTCATGCCGGAAACATTTTTCGTTTTGTCATTCTCCCGGAGTAATCCATGCCCCGTCTGCTGATTGCCAGCCTTGCCGTCCTCGCCGCTGCCCTGCCGGCGTCTGCAGATACCGTGCTGCAGAAGGCCAAGGCGATGTCCAAGGAGGGTCCGTTGTATGCCTTTGACATCGACTACAATGATGGCGCGGACCGTTTCGTGATGAAGGTGGACCCCAGCCAGCCGAAGGGCAAACGCGTAGTGGACCTGTCGCCCGCGCGTGCCACGCTGAAAGGAGACTCCGCGAAAAAGGCCGACAAGCTGACCGAACGCACGGAAGGCGACATCTGGTGCAGCAGCTTTGCCGAAAACATTCCTGCAGACGCCAAACGCGTATCGGAGACGCAGCAGACCGCCACCTACAGTTTCGTCCCGCTCCCCGGTAGGGCCGAGGGCCAGATCGCCAGCGCTTACAAACACCTGAAGGCCACCGCGACCATCGACAAGTCGACCGGCGGCATTCTGGCCTACGAGATGGCAGCGCCCAAGGCGTTCAAGCCGGCAGCCGTGGCGAAGGTCGACAAACTGACGCTGAAGGTGGCCTGCAAGCCGCTGCCGGACGGGCGGACACATATCGACAGCTTCGCCTTCGACCTGAAGGGTTCGGCGATGATGAAATCGCTCGACCAGATGGAAACGCGGCGCATCTCGAACCTCAAGCCACTCGGCTCCAAAAGCTTCGGCGCGCCCTAGACCCGCTCAGGTTTCGTTCACCCACGGCAATTCACAACTTGAACCTTCAGGCCGATGCCACCTAGAGAATTGGTCTGCATCGCCGATCGGGGGGGAGACTTGGAATGTCATTGTTCATACGTTTGCGCGGGGCTGCGTTGTCCGCTTTGCTCGCGGTTTCACCAGCGCTCCAGGCAATCGCAGATCCTGCGCCGGTTCAGCCTGCTGAATTGACTGCGGACGCCCTGATGGCGGAGCTCGACAAACGTCCGGCGAGTTCCACCCGCAACCTCGATGTTGAAGACCTCAACGCCGCACTCGGTGGCAAAGTTCGGCTGGGCTATGACTTTGCGACGCAGGAAAATCCCACTGCACCAACACGCCTGACCGGCGTTCGGTTCGAGATCCTCGGCGACGACACGATGACTCTGTTTACGGCGGACGAGTTGCTGATCTGGAATGCGGATACGCCAGGCCTGATCGCGCGTCTTTCGGGCGAGCGCCTTGGTGAGTCCATCCGTCTGTTCGACCGGTTGGAGCTGTCGGGCGTGAAGCTGGACCTGACCGACTATACCAACGCTGTAGATGATGCCGTGACAGCCGCCTTGCCGGAAACCGGAACGGATGCGCCGAACATATCCTATGAAGCTGCTGAGGCGAACATCGGCCGGATGGTTTTCGATGGCCTGACACTGCATCCCTGGACGCACAAGGCGGTCGCAGGCGAGGATACCGGTCTCGCTGCCATCCGACTGCTCTCGGCTGTTGCGCGCGGCTTTTCACTTGAAACCGCTGCTTTCGTCGACACAACGATGAGCCAGTCGATGACCGAAGGCGGAGCTTCAGGGACATTCCAGACCCGCTATCCTGCGCAGGTCTGGAAAGGGTATGACCGCGGCGATATTGCCGCGATGGTGCAGTCGGGCGCGACGTTCTCAGGCTCTGTTCCGATACCGGCAACCGCTGATGCAGAAGACCCCGCCACCGCTGCTTTCGCCGGTGCAACCCTATTCGAGATGTCCGGAAAACTGGACCATGGTAGCTGGAACGGCCTGCGCCTGGCGAAACTCCTGGAATATGGCGAGCGCGGAGAACTGCCGCCAATCACCGAGCGGGACCTCTGGAGCCTCGGCACCTACTCGCTTGCCGGTATGAGCATGAATTTCGGCGACAAGCCGATCGTGGAAGTCGGCCGCGTTGACATCTCCGTTGACCAGTTTGCCTGGTTCATGCCCGAGCGCATCCTCGTGAAACACGAGGATGTGGCCTTCGACATGGCCGCTCTCATGAACTGGGCGGCAGAATTCGAACCGGAGGCGATGCAATCGGCTCCCGGCGAGCCGGGCCTGACCGACATCCTCGGCATCATGGAGCGTACGGGCCTCGGCAGGCTGTCAGGCGACGGCACGCTGCTGCTCAGCTGGGACAGCAATACCGGCAAGGCCCTTATCGAAGGCACCAGTGTCTCGGATGGTCTTTATGCGGACGATACGCGTTTCGAAGTCACCTTGCCCACCTATGCCGATCTGGTCCCGGCCTTCGGCGTCGACGGCCGCTCGCCCGATACCGAACTACTCGGCGACCTGTTTGGCACAAAGTTCGCCTTCCATGGCGGACACTACAGCCTGACCGACACCGGCCTGCTGGATGCCATCGCGAAACTCACGATCGAGATTGCCCGGTTCAGCGGCGAGAGCGATCCGACACTATCTAACTTCGCGGACTCAACGCCGGAGGCTGTGCGCATGTTTGCCTCAGGCATGTTGATGTTTGGCGGCGGCGCAGTTTCGAGGGACGTACCGCAGGCCACGGACTGGATCGCCAGCCTGTCGAGCTTCATCACCTCCGGCGGCACCTTCTCCGTGAAGCTTGCCCCGGATCAGGCCCTGACGCTCGCAGATTTCACGCCGGATCCCGAGGCCGGAATGGTTGAAGCGCCCGGCCCGGCGGAACTGGTCAGCCTGTTCGGCCTGTCAATGTCCCACACCCCGCCGCCCGCACCGGTCGCGGCCGGAACGCCGTGATCGCCGCCTAGCGCTGGATCAGCTTGCGCCGCCCGCGCTCTTCAGCAGCGGCAGCTTCTGCGGCGCTGACGGCGTCGGCCGCCGCGCGCTCCGTCGCGCGCGCAGCGTCCGCTGCATTCAGGGCCGTCACGACATCGGCGGTGAAGCGGTTGATGTCGAACTGCGCGCCGCCGATCACATCGAAGGCCTGGCGCACGACAACGGCATTGAGCGCCGGGATGACGACGATGTACTGGCCCCGGTTGCCGGCCGCGTAGAACGTGCCTTCCGGCACACCCGCGGTATTGTTCATCAGCCAGAACTGCGCGCCATAGCCCGCTCCGCTGGCGGGCTGCGCCGGAGCGGGTGTACGGACGAACTGGACCCAGTCTTCAGGCAGCAGGCGTTCGTTGCCCCATACGCCATCCTGCAGGTAAAGCTGGCCGATCCGCGCAAGATCGCGCCCGGTTGCCCAGACCTGGCTTGAGGAAATGAAGTCGCCGTTCCAGTCGATCTCGATCGTGGTGCGCATCGCGCCGATCTTGTGCAGCAGAGACTCATACGGGAAGCGGTGGAACTTGTTGTCGTCCTTCATCGCTTCACGCAGCGCGCGCATCGCGATCAGCGTGTCATTGTTGGCATACTTGAATCGCGTACCCGGCTTGGCTTCAAGGCCGTTCCTGGCGGCGCCGTCGATAACCCGCGCGCCAGCAAAGTAGACGCGGTCTGTGCGCGAGCCTGTCTCGCCGCTGTCAAGGCCGCTGGCCATGTGCAGCAGATTGCGCACAGTGATCGCGCGGCGCGGGTCGGCGCCCTTGTTCCATTCCGAAATCACCGCCGGATAGTCGATATCGATCAGACCCTGCCGGCGCGCCGCCCCGATCAGAGTGGCGGTCAGCGATTTCGCCACCGACCAGGTGCGCACCGGCGTCTCGTGATCGACGCCCCGGTCATACCGCTCTGCAACCACCTGCCCGTCGCGCACGACGATCACCGACGCCGTGCGTGTGCCGCCGCCGTAGCTGAATTCGTCGAAAGCGGCCGAGACCGGTGCATCGAGGCGCTCGGCCTCTTCGATCTTCAGTTCGATCTTGACGTTCGAGCCGATGGCGCTGCCGCGGTCCTGCGCAGGCGGCGCGGGCCACGAGGCAAAGCGCGGCAGGAAACCAAGTGCGTCTTCGCCCGCACCAACCGGTAGCTGCGTGCAACCAAAGCCGGGGCGATATGCGGCCATGCGCGGCGGCATGCCGGGCGCATAGGTGACCGATACGATCTTGCGCGCTTCGTCCACCACGACCGCGGGCAACGCGTCGTAGCTGCGCTGGTAATCCGGGTAGATCCCGGACAGTTCGTTGCTTTCCAATTCCTGCAAAGTCTGCCCGGCGACAAACAGGCCGGAGCAGGTGAAGGTCGCCTTCCAACCCGCGGACAGCGCCGATTGCATCGCCTCGGTGGTGCCGCCCTCCTGCGCAGAGGACATCAGGCAGGGCAGGCTGAGGGTGAGGGCAACGGCGGCCGCGCGAAAGGTACGCATCGTGTGATGTCTCCGGAGTTTCGGGGCAGAATAGGCGCCACTTCCCCTTGGGCAACCCCGGCGCCACAGTTTCCGGGGCTTAATCGGGGCCGCCTTGACCCCGTGCCAGCGGCCAGCCTTAATAAGGCTGTCTTTCAGAAGGGAAGCTGAGTTCCATGAAACGCGTTCATCTGCTGGCTGCCGCCGGCTTTGCGGCCTTTCTGCCTGCCTGCGACATGGTTCGCCTGCCCGGCCCCGGTCTGCCCGAACCGTCTGTGCCAGCCGCCGCCGAAGCGGAAGCTGAAGCTGAAGCCGAGGACATCGCGCCCGCCAGCGCCGAGCCGATTTCCGGCACAATGCAGCAGCCTGAAGGCGAAACACCCACAGTTGACCGGGACGCGCCGGAACCCGGCGCGGCAGACGAAGCCACCCTCGCCGACCCTGCCGGCTTTGCGGCAATCGGCGCCGCAGCCGCACGACCGTCGCTCGCACTACTGAATGCCGCGCGCTGCGCGCTCCCCGAGGGCGCGGCGCCTACGCCGACGGTCGGCGCCGTCGCGGGGGCAACCGAACTCGACGAGCCGGTCGCAGGGGTCGAAGTGGTCAATGCCCTGGCCGCACCACTCGCGGCGTTTCCCGGCATCGTGAAACTGGAGCCGCGCCGCACCGAAATCTCCGGCGCGATTGCCAGCGGTCATTGCAGCGCCGTGCGCATCCGCGCCAACTGGTTCCTTACGGCAGCGCACTGCGTCGACCAGCCCTATGACGAGCTACGCGTGATCGGTGACGCGGCGAACCTGCGCAGCCCTGCCGCCCGCATCACTGCCGCCTCCGCCGCCATCTGCCATGGCGGTTATCTGGGTACGGACAATGCCTACTCGAACGATATTGCCCTGCTGCGCCTCTCGCCGGAACAGGCCTCGGCGATATCGACCGTGCCGGTCGCCCGCATCTCGGAAACGGCGAAGGCGCTGGCTCCCGCCAACTACGCCACCGGTGAGATGGCAGGCTGGGGCCTCACGCGCTATACCGGGCACCTGTCAAACGATCTGATGATGACGCCGCTCAAAATCACGGCTGTCGGGCCGGCGGCCATCACAGTGGCCAGCCACGGCGGCGCCGGTCCATGCATAGGCGACTCTGGTGGCCCGCTTTATGTGTCCGAGGACGACGGGTCCAAGACAGTCGTGGGCATCCTGTCGGTCGTGGAACAAAACCGGGCGACGGGGCGTTTCTGCGACGGCGAATACAATGGCCGGTTCACTAACCTGCAAGGCTATGCGGGCTGGATAGACTCGGTCATCGCCTTCTGCGAGGCGCAGCCCGACGCCTGCAGCTAGACCCGACCCTGCAAGGATCACGATGACCCGCTTCCTGCCCTGGCTGATCCTGCTTGTCGGAATCCTGCAGCCCCTGACCGGCGCCCTAGCCGCACTTGGCATCGGCTCACCCATCGGCGCCGATACAGCGGGCACTGATGCGCCGGAACAGCCGCTGCCGGCGTTCTTCTCCATCTGGGGTGTCATCTTCTTTGCGTACGCCGGATTTGGCATCGCCGGCATCCTGCGCGCGCCTGCCTGGTATCCGCGTGTCGGATGGCCGATGCTGATCGCGGGTACATCAAACGTGATCTGGATGCTGAGCGCCCAGCTGATCGGGTTGCAGCCCCTGAACTTTCTACTGCTCGCCCCGATCTTCGCTGCCGCCTGGATCGCCGCAGCGCGGGCAGAAGCCCTGCGCAACGCAGAGCGCGCCACCCTGTCCTTCCGGTTTGCTGATGCCGCCTCCGGCCTTCTCGCCGGCTGGATATCGGTCGCGACCGCCATCTCCGTGCCGCTGACAATCCGCACTGTCACCGGCCTCATGCCGACCGACTATGTCTGGCCCATGTTCTGGTCGGCCGTCGCCGTGGCAGCGCTCGCCGCTTACCTCTTCACATCGCGCGTCAGCCGCAGCCTCTGGTTCTTCGCGGCGATGGGATGGGGCTTCGCGGGCGTAGCGATCAACAACTGGATACGCACTGAGATGCACCTCGTGGCCGCCATGGCAGCGCTCGCCGCTGCGACAATCCTGCTCCTGCGGGTGACGCGGGCGCCGAAGCGTTTTACATCAGCGGCATGACCGACTTTACCCTGATTACGCCCTCTGCGTTCCTTCTTGGTCTCGACACGGCCGCATGGCCGGGCTGGCTTGCCGCGATCTGGCCGGACCTTGTGAAATGGGGCCTCGTCCTCGCCTCGGTCGCGCTGATCTGGGTGATCTCGTCTGTCCTGAAACATGTGATCCTGTTCGTCGGCAAGCGACTGACGCCGAAAGGGCAGGAGTTCACCAGCACATCGTGGGACCTTGCCGCCTCCACCGCGCGCGTCTTTGCCTTCATCCTGATGATGCCCTTGCCGCTGGGTCTTGCGGGCTATGACTGGCGCGGCCTGATCAACGAGCGCGGGCCTGGCGCCATCGGCGCGGTGATGATCCTCATCATCGCCTTCGTCGTCGCCAACGCGGTCTCCCGGTCGCTGCGCCGCTTTGGTGAGCGCGCGCACGCCCATTCAGGCGCGGACGATACGCTGATCGCCTTTTCGGCCTCGCTGATCAAATACATCATCTTCGCCATCGCCATTGTCTTCGCGCTGTCCCAGCTCGGTTTCCCGGCAGCCTCGCTTGCCGCCGTACTCGGCGCTGCGGGTCTCGCCATCGGCCTTGCGCTGCAGGACACACTGAAGTCAGTCGCTGCCGGAGTGATGCTCGCCATCTTCCGGCCGTTCCGCATCGGCGACTTCGTGACACTCGCCAATCTCGACGGCACAGTCACCGACATCACGCCGTTCACGACCTCCATGCGCCAGATCGACAACAAGATTGTCTCGATCACCAATGACAAGGTCTGGGGCTCGCCGCTGATCAACCACACGCGCGAGCCTCGCCGCCGGCTCGATCTGTTCTTCACGGTCTCGTATGACGACGATCTGGACAAGGCACTGGACGTGATGATCACCACCGCCGACGCGCACCCTGCGGTCCTGAAACATCTCGGCTCATGGGCCGGCGTCCACAATCTCGCGGACTGGTCGATCGAACTGCGCCTGCGCGCCTGGGTCGCGACGCCCGATTTCGTCCAGGTGAAGGCAGACCTCATCAAAGCCATCAAGCAGGCCTTTGATGCTCACGGCATCACCATCCCGTTCCCCACGCAGGTGGAGTATGCTTACGAAGGCAAGCAGAAAGCATCGCCGAAACAGCCGGAGTTCGCTCGTCATGGCACGACGCGGGAATACCCCACCAGCGACGATGAGTGACACGCCCCGCCCGCCAGAAGACTTGCCGCGAGCGGCCCCGCCCTCAGTGGCCCCAGTTGAGGTTGCGCCACCGAAACCGTTCTATGTGCGCGCCTTCAGCCTGACGCTCGGCCAGGCGCTGCGCCTCCTGCTGATCAGCACACTGACCGGTTTCTTCGTGCTCGCCTTCGACTATGCCCCAGGCGCCACAACCTTCGATGTCGGCGGCGCCGTTTCCGCCATCGTGCACCGTGCCTTCACCGCCATCGGCTGGGCGCTCGAAAGCTTCTGGAAGCCAGCCCTCGCCGGCGCCGTCGTTGTCCTGCCGCTCTGGGCGATCTGGCGGCTGGTGCGGATGCCTTTCCGCAAGTGACCTAGACGATCGGCAGAGGCGGGGCAGTAAGCTTCAGGAGCTGTTTGCCGAGGTTCTTGCCCTCGAACAGGCGGCGCAGCGTGGCTGGGCAGTTCTCGAACCCGTGCTGCACATCCTCCAGCGTCTTCAGCTTGCCTTCCGCAATGAGTTTCGACAGAGCCGCCACGCCTTCGCCCCAGCGCGGCGCATAGTCGAGGATGATGAAACCCTCCATCCGGGCCCGCATCACCGTCAGCTGCATATAGCTGCGCAGGCCCTGCATCTGGCTCAGGTCCTCGGCATTGTAGGACGAGATGCCGCCGCACAGGACGATCCGTGCCCGGAGGGCCAGGTTCATCAGCGCCGCTTCGAGAATGTCGCCGCCGACATTCTCGAACACCACGTTCACGCCCTTCGGCGCGTGCGCCTTGATCGCCGCCGCCACATTCTCGCGCTTGTAGTCGATGCAGTAATCTGCGCCCGCGACGTCCGTCACCCAGCGGCACTTGTCCGGCCCGCCGGCAATGCCGATCACCTTGCAGCCGAGCGCCTTTGCGACCTGCACTACCACCGATCCCGTCGCGCCTGCCGCGCCGGAGACCAGCACTGTATCGCCCGCCTTCGGCTGGCCCACATCCGTCAGGCCGAACCAGGCCGTCAGCCCGGTCACGCCGAACACGCCGAGCGCCTGTTCCGGCGTGATGCCCTTGCGCACCGGTGTCACCGGTCCTGTCTCAGTCATGCCCTTGCTGACGACATATTCCTGCCAGCCGAATGTGCCCTGCACCATCTGCCCCGGCTGGAAGTCCGGATGGTTGGACTTGATGACCTGCCCGATCGCGCCCGCGCGCACCGGCGCGCCGATCTTGACGGCGGGCAGGTAAGTGTCCGCCGCGAGCCAGCCCCGCTGCGTCGGGTCAAACGACAGGTCGGTCACCCGCACCAGGAACTCGCCCTCGCCCGGCTCCGGGATCGGGCCCTCGTCGAGGCGGAAGTCCGTATCCTTGATCATGCCCTGCGGCCGTGTCTCCAGCAGCCAGCGGCGGTTCGTTCCTGCCATCTTTTCCTCCCGTTTGTTTCTGCGATCTACATGGACTGGTCGCGCATCAGCGCAAGCGGCGATATCAGGGCACCGGCTTCCAGATTTGCGTCTGGCAGATCGGGCCGATGCAGCCCTTCACTTCAAGGTCGCCATTGGTCAGGCGCTTGAGCCGGGAATCGTAGGTCTTGCCCTCTTCAGGGTCGTAGATCTTGCCGCCGCGCCAGTCCTTGCCCTTGCGTTCGAAGCTGTGGAGCAGCTTCATGCCCATCAGCTTTGCGCCTTTCGCATCTTTTATAGTCTCGGGCGTTTCACCCTGCGGCAGCGCCTTGGCATCCAGCCAGACAACCTTGCCGCAAGGAGATTGGTCGCCGCAATCAATGATCTGGATATGCGAACTGCCCGCTTGTGTCCGGAACGTGCCGAAAACGTCGAACGGATCAGCCGCCGCAGGTCCCGCCACCGCTGACGCGAGGGCAGCCGCCAGGATCATTCGTTTCATGGATGCCTCCTCCAAAACTCGAACTATACTCGCATCAAATAGGGCGATTGCCAGGGAGAGACCAATGGATACTTCGAAACTGATGTTCAAGGACGGCCTGATGAAGGGCGAGCGCATCCTCGTCACGGGCGGCGGCACGGGCCTCGGCAAGGAGATGGCCGAGGGCTTCCTGAAGCTCGGCGCCGAAGTCCATATCTGCGGCCGCCGCGGCGGCGTCTGCGAGGAGACCGCCAAGGAACTGATGGACAAGCATGGCGGAAAGGTCGTGCCCCATGCCTGCGATATCCGCGTGGCGCAGGCGATCAGCGACATGAATGACGAGATCTGGGCAAAGCATGGGCCCCTGACCGGCCTCATCAACAATGCCGCCGGTAACTTCATCAGCCGCACCGAAGACCTCTCGATCCGCGGCTTCGATGCCATCTCAAACATCGTCTTCCGCGGCACGTTCTACATGACGCAGGACATTGGCAAGCGCTGGATCAAGGGCAAGCAGCGCGGCAGCGTCTGCTCCATCCTAACGACATGGGTGTGGAATGGCGGGCCTTTCGTTGTGCCGTCCGCCATGTCGAAAGCCGCCGTCAACACGATGACGCAA
Organism: uncultured Hyphomonas sp.; assembly: GCA_964643405.1. Classification (GTDB taxonomy): domain Bacteria; phylum Pseudomonadota; class Alphaproteobacteria; order Caulobacterales; family Hyphomonadaceae; genus Hyphomonas. Next base: position 11,811 of record CAZXQD010000025.1, read on the forward strand.
TCGCTCGCCGTCGAATGGGGCCGTTACAACCTGCGCTTCAACGCCATCGCGCCCGGCCCGTTCCCGACCGAAGGTATGTCGAAACGCCTCTCGCCGGACGCCGACGGCGCCGAGCGGATGGAACGCGGCGTCGCAAACCCGATGGGCCGCGTCGGCGAGATGCATGAGCTGGTGAACCTCGCCGTGCTGCTGATGGCGCCCGGTGCCGAGTACATCAACGGCCAGACCATCGCCATCGACGGCGCCATGTACAACGCCTCCGGCGGGAACTTCTCCATGCTCACCGCCTGGGGCGACGAGCAGTGGGAAGCCGCCCGCGCCGCCATCGAGGCCACGAACGCTCAGGACAAGGCCAAGCGAACCGTGTAAGCAAAGGCCTGCGCCCTCCCGCACGCGGAGGGCGCAGCAGCCAGCTTTGCGGGGGTAGGGCATGCAGGAACCGAACCGGGACATGTTTCCCACGCCGGCGATGCTCGAGCGTTTTCCCAACATCACACCCCTGCTGAAGAATGAGACGATCGAGACAGCCTTCATGCGGCATGAGCTGGCTTCGATCTCAGGCAAGAAGCAGTTCCACCAGCTTGGCCTGATCTCGATGGTGCTGATCGCCGGCAGCGCGATCTACACCATTGCCGAGGCGCTGCTGTTCAAGGGCGCCAGCAACCAGATTGTCAGCATCGTCGCTGCACTCTGTGCGGCAATTGGCATTGCCGCACAGGTCTATGCGTTGGCCGCACGGGTCAAGAGCCGGTGGCTGGTCAACCGGTTTGCCTGCGAGCGCCTGCGCTCCATCAAGTTCCAGATGTACTCGCTTGCCGCCACCGCGCGCGACGAAGGCGAGTTGGCCCAGCGCGTGCGCCAGATGACCGCTGTCGAACTCGCCCGGCTTGAGAGCGAACTCAACATGGGCATTTCGATCTTCGAGGCCTTCGTTCCGGAGAAGTCCGTGGTCGTCCCTGCGCCCGGCCCCGGCCCTGCCAACCCTGACATCACGGCTGAGGCGATGACAGCCTACCGCGAGCTCCGCCTTCTTTATCAGGACCGCTACGCCGCCGCCGAACTGCACCGCCTTCGCGAGCACCGCCGGGCCTTTCATTCGGCGGCCGACATCCTCTACTTCTCGGGCGCCTGCCTCGTTCTCCTTTCCCTGCTCGCCAAGGTCGTCCCCGGCGTGCCGATAAGTGCCTGGGTCGATTTCCTCGCCACATCCGCCTTTGTGCTCTCGATTTCGAAAAGTGTGCTCGACAGCACATCTCTTACTGATCCTTCGGCGGCGCGGTTCGTGCGCTACCGGGAAGATATCGCGGAAGTCGAGCGCCGCATCGAGCGCGGCGAGCCACTGACCGAGATCGTGCCGCAGATGGAGCGCGTTGCGCTGGGCGAGCTTGAAGAATTCTGTGATGCGTCGAAGTCGATCAACTACCGGCTCTGATCACATCACGATTGCGACCTTGCCGACCACTTCGCGGCTGCGCATCATCTCGAAGGCGCGGCGCCACTCGGCGAGCGGGACTTCGGCATGGATGCGCGGGTGCACCTTGCCTTCCTCTGCCCACTTCCAGATCGCCGCCGTATTCTCGCGGCCCCGCTCCGGGAACTGCCGGCCATATTCGCCTGCCCGCACGCCGACAACCGAGAAGCCCTTGATCAGTGGCATGTTGACGTTTACGGACGGAATGCGACCGGACGTGAATCCGATGATTAGCAATCGCCCGTCAAACGCAATGCAGCGCACACTTTCATCGAACACGTCGCCGCCGACCGGATCATAGATCACATCCGCCCCGCGCCCGCCGGTCAATTCCTTCACTGTTTCCCGGAAACCGGAATCCGGCAGCACATGATCCGCGCCGTATTCTTTCAGTATGCGGCGCTTCGCTTCCGAGGCCGAGGTCGCGATGACCTTGGCGCCAAGGAGACGGCCCACGTCCACCGCTGCAAGGCCGACGCCGCCACTTGCGCCGTGCACCAGCAGCGTCTCGCCCGGCTGCAGGTTGCCGCGGCGGACCAGCGCCACATAAGCAGTGAGATAGGCCGCGCCATAGGAGGCCGCCGCTGCAAAGCTGATCGCATCGGGTTTCCTGCGCAGTGCGGCCGCAGGCACCACAGCCTGCTCCGCAAACGCGCCGATCCGGTTACCGCCGACAACCGCATCACCGACAGTAAACCCGGTCACGCCGTCGCCCAGCGCGTCCACGATACCGGCGAATTCCATGCCGAGCACAAAGGGCAAGTCCGGCTTCAGCTGGTATTTGCCCTCGGTCATCAAGAGGTCCGGAAAGTTCAGGCTAGAAGCCTTGATCCGGACACGGACCTGTCCCGGTCCCGGCTCCGGCAATTCGCGCTCTTCCAGCGCCACGCCTGCATAGTCCGGCTCAAGGGCGCGGCAGACGAGCGCTTTCACGCAGGCACCCGCGCGGCCTTGGCGAACATGTCGTGCACCATGTCCGCTATTTCCTGGCAAGCCGCACGAGAGCCCGGCGAGATATAGGTGAAGGCGGTGAACGCATGCGCGAGTTCGTCATAGCGCTTGTGCATCACGGGCACACCCGCCGCCTTGAGCCGCGCGGCATACTCGTCGCCCTCGTCCGAAAGCGGATCATGCCCCGCCGTGATCACCACGGCGGGTGGCAGGCCGGAAAGGTCCGTCTCCTGTCCGGGCGAGACGCGCAGGTCCCGGTGATCGAAGCCTTCTGGAAGGTATTGCTTCATGAACCAGTCCATCGTGTCCTGGCTCAGCGAGAAAGTTTTAGAGAAAGCCTTCTTCGAAGGATAATCCTTCGAAATGTCGAGGGCCGGATAAATCAGCAGCTGCAGGGCTGGAACGGGGCCGCCTTCACGTTTCATCTGCTGGCTTATGATCGCAGAGAAATTGCCGCCCATGCTGTCACCGCCGACCGCCGCCGTGCCAGGCAGAGCGCCATACTGCGCCGCGCGCTCGACTGCCCACCGGTAGGCCGCGATGCAGTCGTTGAGGCCAGCCGGAAAAATGTGCTGGGGCGCCAGCCGGTAGTCGACGGACAATACCGCCGTCTGCGCGGAGATCGCCAACCTTGTGCACCAGGCGTGGCAGGTATCCAGATCGCCGATCACGCCGCCGCCCATATGAAAGTAGACGATCAGCGGATGGCGGGGGTCCTGTGCGGCAGGCCGGTACATCCGGGCCGGAATCCTGTTTCCGTCCGGACCCGGAATATTCAGTTCCGAAAAGCTGGCGCCGATGCTCGGGATATCGGCGAGCAGCGCGAACTGCGCCTTGACGCCTTCCTGCACGGCCTCGGCCGGCAGGCTGGACAGCGGCGGCGCGTTCCGGCCGGTCCAGGCGATCAGTTGCAGTTGCGGCTCCAACGTGCGCCCGTTCACCGTCAGCGGTGTGCCACCGGCCATGCGGACAATCAGGCTGCCGGGCAGGTTCGAGAATGTCTTCGCGAGGACGCGCTGCAGGCTCATGGCGGCAAGATTCCTTCGGTCTCGGATACACGATGATGGGACGCTTTAGACGCGCCGCCAAGGGGTGTCGCGGGGAGAGTTTCCGACTAGGCCGGACGCTGCATCATCGCGCGGCCGCCAGCCAGCACGAGGTTTGACGCAAAGCGCGTGGCGCCTTCCACATCCACCGGCCGGCGCTGCAACATGTAGTCGCCCATCTCGCGGGCGATGCCGATGGCGGCAGCAGTCAGGTATTCCAGGTCCACGCCTGCAGCAGCCTCGCCGGAGAGGGTCGTCTCGAGATCGCTCCGGATCTCTTCAGCCACCGCCAGCATCTCCGGTGTATCCACCCGCACGCCCATCAGCGCCAGGTGCGGCGCGCCGGCCTTGATGGCCTCCTCGTTCTCGCGCGCGATGAAGCTGAAATAGGCGCGGAACGCATGTTCGATGTAATCTTCCAGCGAAGTCGTGCGCGCCCGGACGTCCGACAAATGCGCCCGGAAGCGGTGCGTCGAGTCCTCGGCGATAGCCTGGAACACTTCCTCTTTCGATTTGAAGTAATTGTAGAATGTGCCGGAAGCGAGATTCGTCTCGCGGATGATGTCGCGCACGGTCGTTGCTTCATAGCCGATCAGCGCAAATACGCGGCGGGCCGCTGTCAGGATCGCCCGCCGGTTAGCGGCCTTGGTGTTTGCGCGCTTACCGCTGGCGGGCGCGTCTGCCCCGATATCTGCCATGTTCCAAAGCCCTGTATGTTCTCCGTTTCCGACCCTGCACGAGGCGTCACGAAGCGTCAACTTTGCATTTCAGGTGATGTCTTCCGGCTTTCGCCCGGGGCGGGCCTTGTAGGGCGGAAATGACCAGCCGAACTTCATGGCCCCGCCACGGATCGCGAAGGCAGCCACGGCTGCCGGCACCGCAGCCGTCATGACAGGAAGGCCCGCCATGACCAGACCGGTATAGGCCGCCGAGCCCACCAGCGCGGCCGTAATATAGATTTCCCGTTGCAGCACGATGCTCGGTTCGCCCGCCATCTGGTCGCGCAGGATCCCGCCGAAGCTGGCGGTGATCACGCCCATCGTCACCGCAATCACCGGTGAGCCGGTGACGCTATAGGCCTTCCAGGCACCGAACACGCAATAGGCCGCAAGCCCGATGGCATCGAGCCAGAGAAGCATCTTGTAGCGCGACTCGAACAGGTGGGCGGTGAAATAGACGATCACCGCCGTAACGACGCAGATCAGCAGATAGTCCGGATTGACGACCCAGAACACCGGCACGCCGAGGATCAGGTCGCGCACGGTCCCGCCGCCAATGCCGGTGATCGCAGCGAAAAAGATGAAGCCGATGACGTCGAGCTGCTTCCGCGAGGCCGCAAGCGCCCCGGTCGCAGCGAACACGGCAATACCGGCATAGTCCAGGATCAGGATCGGGTTCATGGCCCGCTCTTCTCACGCTCTGCCGCTGTCGTGAAGCGCCGAGGACGGGTGAAAAAGGTGCGTGGGCGTGCCCGTATCATCTGAACCCGTAAGTTTCGACAATCCGTCCTGCCCGGTCCTGAACTTTTCCAGTTGACTTCGCGATATATATCTATAAATCTTGATATATGGATATTTCAAACGCCGTCTCCCAGCTCTCCGCCCTTGCCCAGGAAGGTCGCCTTGCCGTGTTCCGACTTCTGGTCCGCGCCGGCCATGAAGGCCTGCCCGCTGGTGAGATCGCCGCCGCTCTCGGCACCGTGCAGAACACACTGTCCGCACAACTCGCCGTCCTCGCCCAGGCCGGTCTCGTCCGAAGCGAACGTCGTGGGCGATCGATCGTCTACTTTGCCAGCTACGAAACAGTCAGCCAGCTGATCATCTACCTGATGGAAGACTGTTGCCAGGGGCGCACCGAAATCCGCGAACCTGTCCTCACCGCCGCCAGCAAGTCCGCCTGCTGCGGTTCCTGATTCACCCCCCCGAAGGAGCCTCCCATGAAACGCCTGCATGTCCATGTTGCCGTCGACAACCTCGCCGACGCGACCCGGTTCTACTCCACCCTGTTCGCCTCTGATCCCACCGTCACGAAGCCTGACTATGCCAAGTGGATGCTCGAAGATCCGCGCGTCAATTTCGCGATCAGCGCGCGCGGCGCGAAACCCGGTGTCGAGCACCTCGGCATCCAGGCCGAGTCCGACGACGAGCTGCGCGAGGTCTATGCGCGCCTGAAATCCGCAGATGCGCCCGTGCTCGAAGAAGGCGCAACGACCTGTTGCTATGCCCGGTCCGAAAAGAGCTGGGTGAATGACCCGGCTGGCGTGGCCTGGGAAGTGTTCCATACGACCGGCGACAGCGCCACCTATGGCGGCGGCCCGGTCGTGGCGGATGCGCGCCTTGCCTCGACGCCTACCGGTATGGCGATCCCTGCGCCTGAACCAGCCCCCGCGCGCGCCTGCGGTTGCTGAGACGCAGGAACGTCGGCATACGGACGGCGGCGCTCAGGCGTCGTCGTCCACCATGCTGGCAGCAGAAGTCACACGTGCATCACGCCTGCGGCGCCGCAGGACAGTCATCACGATGCCGAATACGACGCGGATAAGGATGAGAAGCAGCACGCCGAGCAGAGGCTCGTCCATCGAGAACGCCAATGCAGCGCCAAGGATGATGGCGATGTGGAGCGTGACAATGCGGCCATAAGGGGCGAACATCTCGGTGCCGGGATTGGTGGTCTTGAATTCACCGCGTCCGAAAAAATCGAACACGAGGAAAGCAAGGTTCACCGCAACGATCGCGCCGACGAACCAGATCATCTCCGGCGCCGTGCCCGCTGCCCAATTGACCAGCCCAAGCGGCTCCGGCAAGTCGCCGCCGCCTGTGGCAAAGGCGTTCAGGAATATTCCGTGTCCGTAGCAAAACGCGCCGTAGTGAAAGAAGAAGAACGGTGCCATGAACAGCGCCATGCCGAGGTTCAGTATGTTGACCATCGCTGAGCCGACCATGCGCGCGATGGTGAAAAGACCGATGACGAGGTTCTCAAGCCAGTAGAGCGCGACCAGCGGCGTTGGCCCCCAACTGAAGGCAATGACCGCAAGGATCGGCAGGAGGTCCACCGCGAGGCTCGCCCAGGAAAGCGGATCACGGTAAGCGCGCGCGACCTCGGACGGGTCGATGAAGCGGCCCTTCATTCGGCCAGCTTGCCAGTGATGACGGGAATGTCGGCGTCCACCTGGGCATAGACCACGTTGCGCCCGGGCGACCATTCGCCCTTGGCGAAGTATTCGGAGGTCATCGTCATCGTACCCTCCGGCGTGATCCGGCCGGTGGAGCGTACGCGGGTGATCGTGTCATGGCCAGTCACGGCCTCTTCAGCGGTCCAGCTGCCATCCGTACCGAGAACGAAGGTGCCGGTCGTATGGAAGCCGGCGCTGGTGACATAGACATAGTCGAGGCTGCCGGTCTGGCCGTTTTCATAGACATAGGTGACCCCGCCATAGGACCCGTCCTCCAGGGCGTGGCGGTTGACCAGAACGCTTCCGCCCAGATCCCAGCTCCAGGCCGACACGTCGGCAGGGCCGGGCTCACCGCCGGCGACCGGCTCGCTGCGCCAGGTTTTGCCGGCGAGGCCGGACAAGGCGCCGAAAGTCGTTTTTTGCACCGCCGACGGGGGGGCATATCCAGCGCCGCCATCCGGGAAACAGGCGCACGCGGCCAGCAGGCAGGCCGACGCGATCGTCAGCGACAGGCGCCGGGCGGCAACGAGCATGCGTTTCATGGATTCATCCTCCCCATCGCCTCAATAGCCCAGAAAATTGTAGGCTGGGAAGGCAAAAGGATCGTTTGGCGTTAGGCCCTTGGAGGCGCGGGGATTGTCGTAATTCCCTGTCAGCACCTCGAAATGCAGGTGCACGGCCTCGGCATTGCCGGTGGCCCCCATCATGCCGACCGGCTGGCCGAAGCCGATGGAGGAGCCGAGCTGGATGCCGGGATCGAAGTATTCGAGGTGGGCATAGCGGGTGTAGACGCCGTGGCCGTGGTCGATCAGCACCTGCAATCCGTAGCCGGAGGATTCCCGCGCCTCGATCACGCGGCCTGGCGCGGCGGTGTAGATCATGCTGGCAGGCCGGCTGGTCAGATCGATGCCTTCGTGCATGCGGCTGCCGCGGAAGCCGAAGCCGGAGGAGAGGCACACATCGTTGACAGGCGCTGTGGCGAGCACGACCTGCCCGACCACGATCACCGGCTTGTAATCCAGTATCCAGCGTTCGCTGTCATGAGCCGGGGCGTTGGAGACGCTCATTCCAGGACACAGCCGGAGGAACGCGTTCGGCTGGAAAGGCCCCTGCGGCGGGTTGCGGATGTCACCCGGCGGGCCGTAGTCCACAGGTGGTCCGTACACGATAATTGGTGCGGGCTGCGACGCGCAGGCGCCGAGTGCCAAGACCGCCAGCATCAGCCCCCAGAGGCGTGCGCTCACACCGTGACCTTTGCCCGTTTTGCGCCGCGCTCAATTTCCTTCATCAGGTCCTTGCAATAGCCGAAGAAGTCGACCTGCATGCGGTGGCGCGGGCTGTCATAGAAGTGGCCGAGATGCGTCTCCTCGTCTTCCTTCGTGATGCGGTGCATTTCTTCCGCAGGCGGAAAGGCGTACCGGCCCGTCAGCGCCGCGACTACGAGTTTTGATTGCTGTTCTGCGAAATTCACGAGCGTGGGCAGCGGTTGGGCCAGACCAAGGAAGAACAGCGTTTCGCGGCCCGGCTGGACCATGCGCTTGAACAGCGGGAAGACGTTGTCCTTGGGGGTCAGCTCGTCCTGCTTGAAGAACGGGAAGGTCGTGTTGTAGCCGGTGGCCCAGACGATGGCATCGATCTTTTCGCGGGTACCGTCCGTGAACAGGACGAAATCGCCATCGAGCCGCTCGATGCCCGGCTTCGGCGTGATGTCGCCGCAGCCGACCCGGGTGAGGAATTCTCCGGACACGGAGGGGTGGCCGTCCAGCGGTTCGTGGTCTGGCTTCGGCAGTCCGTAATCTTCCATGTTGCCGATGGTCTTCTTGATGTTTGCCTTGGCGAGCGCCCGGCCGAGCTTCGGGGGCATCCAGGGCGGCAGCACGGCCTTGTCTGCGGGCTTGCCGGCCATGTATTTCGGCAAAACCCAGACGCCGCGCCGCATCGAGATGAACAGCTTTTCGGCGAGCGGGCGCTGCGAGAGTTCCGAGGAAATGTCCATCGCCGAGTTGCCGGCGCCGACGATCATCACACGCTTGCCGCGGAAGTCATAGGGCGTGAACGGATCACGGTAGTGGTGAGAGTGGACCTGATACCCGTTGAACGTGCCCGGATATTTCGGCATCCGCGCATCCCAGTGATGGCCGTTGGCAACGCAAACGGCGTCATAGTCCCGCGTCTCGCCGGTTGACAGCGTGACGCGGTAGCGCCCGCCCGGCAGGTCGGCGACATCTTCGACGGCCGTATTGAACGTGATCGTCTCGCGCAGGCCGAAATGGTCTACATAGTCGTTGAAATACTGCCAGAGCTGCGCGTGGTGCGGGAAGTCGGGCCAGTCTTCAGGCACGGGGTAATCCTCGAAGGCGAGACGCCATTTCGACGTGTCGATGTGCAGCGACTGGTAGCAGGACGATACCCCATTGGGGTTGTTGTAATACCAGTTGCCGCCGACATTGTCCGACTTCTCGAAACAGTCATACGGCAGCCCCTGATCTTTCAGGCGCTTGGCCATCGTGAAGCCTGAACACCCTGCTCCAATGATGCAGGTTTTCGGCTTTGCCGCTGCGTCAAAGGCCATGGTCATCTCTCCTTACCTAGCGCGAACCCGTTCCCTTGAGTCCCTCGCGATGTTATCCGGCGTTTCAGGGGCGTCAAATCGGAAAGCGAGCCGGGCTGCATGAACGACAAGCCAAAGCGTGAATATGACATGGCCGCCATCATGAACGAGAACATCAATGTGATGCGCGACGTGGTGCCCTGGGCCAACGAGACCCGGTTCCGCGTGACGAAGGTGGAAAAGGGCCATGTGTTCGGCGTGCAGCCCTGGGCCGAGCATCTGGTGGGCGATCCGGAAACGGGTGTCATCCATGGCGGGGTGATCACGACCTTTCTCGACAACCTGTCCGGAATGGCTTGCACGGCAGCTATGACGCAGATGCGCTTCGTGGCGACAATCGACCTGCGCATCGACTACATGCGCCCGGCCGAGAAGGGCCGCGACATCATCGGCGAGGCAG
>CAZXQD010000025.1:21471-41332 GCA_964643405.1 uncultured Hyphomonas sp.
AATGCTATCACCTCACCCGAACGGTCTGCTTCACCCGGGCCTGGGCCTATCATGAGACACGCGACAAGCTGATCGCGACATCGCAGGGCACCTTTGCCATCAACAAGCCGCGCTTTGGTGGCGGAAAGGCCGGCGCATGAACCCCGACCTGACCAATCCGCGTGCGGACGAAATCGACGCGATCCTGAAGCGCATTCCATTTGCACAGACGCTGGGCATGCGCTGCGAGGTCCTGGGCGACGAGATGACGGCGATCCTGCCGTTCCAGGAGAAGCTGATTGGCAACGTGACGATCCGCGCACTGCATGGCGGGGCGATTGCGTCTTTCCTTGAAGTGACCGCCATGCTGCAGGTATTCCTTGTCTCCGACATGCCGCGCCCGCCGAAGCCGATCAACATCACCATCGACTACCTCCGGCAGGGCCATGCCAAGGACCTCTACGCCCGCGCCTTCGTGATGAAGATGGGCCGGCGCCTCGCCTCCGTTCGCGCCGAAGCCTGGCAGGAGAACCGGGCGGATCCTGTTTCGGCGATTGTCGCGCATTTCATGGTGGCGTCTGACTGAGGCGGCGTTCCGTGGGCGGAGGTGTTGCACAAGGGCGGGGCGCGTGTTTTCCAAGGGCTTGATCGGATTGGGATTTATCCCTCCGGCGGCTTGATTGCCTGTAGGCACAAGTGGGCGCCTGTGCCCCTTCAACGCGTCTCATCCGATCGCAAGGCGTGCATTCCGGATGGCGATTCTCTCTCATCGATTCTCATTTTTTATCATCTGGTATCGTTTCCTTATCGCCGGCTCCCGGGGTTGGCAGAGGCCGGGCGGATGGGGTGCGCGGCGGCGGCCGGGCAAACCAGCGGAGTATCCAGCGGGGACTGAGCCTGCCGGATCGGGCGCTGCGGAGTTTTTGCGCGGGCGGGCTGCGCCAGGAACGTGGGACGGGCCGAGAGGTTTGTTTTTCCTGGCCTGCCGGGGCCCGGGTTCCGCAAGGATGAGCGGGAAATAATTGGTGAAGGTGGGGGCGGAAGGGCGCCGGATGTAGGCGCAAGGCGGGCCTTGTGCGGCGGTTCGGCGCTGGCGCCCTGCCCGGTTTTCGGTATGCTCAACCCGAACCCGAATTTTCAGGCCCGGCGCGCCCGGGCGCAGACTGGTGGACCCATGAAGAACGCCCTCGCCGCTTTCGCCCTTGCTGTTGCCGCTTCCGGCATGTTCGCCCCAGCCGCCCATGCGGACGAAGGGCTGAAATGGATGACGGGGTGCTGGCGCACCAAGGACAAGACGTACAAGGAAGTCTGGTCGAAGCCGGAGTCGGGATTCCTGTTCGGCTATGCGCTGACTTATGATGAGACGGGCGCGCTGACCTTCTTCGAGCAGAGCCGCATCGATGGCGGCGCACCGGCCGTCTACAATGCCTATCCGAGCGGCTTCGGACCTTCGGAATTCACCGAGGAGAGCCGCGGCAAGAACACCGTGACCTTCGCGAACCCTGCACTCGATTACCCGCAGCGCATTGTCTACACGCGCAAGGGCAGCCGGATGACCGCCACGATTTCGCTGATGAATGGCGCCCGCTCGGTGACCTGGGATTTCCGGAAGTGCTGAACGGTCAGGGCACTTCGGTCGCGGTTTCCCCGGCCGGGGCTTCCTCTTCCGCGACGAGCGGGAGGCCGCCAAAGCGGCTGGCCCAGCTTTCGGTCAGGATCGGTGCGAGGGCGTCGGCCGGGACAGTCACCTCATATGAGCCTTCGGCATAGGAGCCGATTTCATAGGGCGAGTAGACAACCGTGATGCCGCCCGCCTTGCCGGCCTCTGTGGACGCAGCAAGCATGAAGCGGCCAGCAAAAATGTCGGGAACCTCAGCCGTCCGGGCAAGCAACTCGCGCAGGCCGGCTTCGGCGTCGGCCATTTCCGGCGGCTCATTGCCGCGGGCGATCCTTGCCTCGATGAGCGCCTTGATGACGAGATCGGTGAAGGCGGTTTCATCGGTGATGAAGGCAGAAAGCGGCAGCGAGGCTTCCTCGCCCTTGCGGTAGACACCGCCAGCCAGGAAATAATTCGGGTGGGCGCCGCCGGTATAGGTGCCGACGAAATCGCTGACCGAGATGACATCCTCGAGCACCAACGTTGCCTTGTGGGTGATGTCGAGCGTGTAGCCCATGAACCAGGAGGTGTTGCCGGTTTCAGCGGCGTCCTCGTCAGCCATTCGGCGCCCTTCCTCGGCATCCGAGGCAAGCTGGGTCAGCTGATCGTTCGCATGCGTCCACAGACGCCAGGCCAGCGGAGGATCGAAGGCGAGGATTGCGGGGTCGATTTCGGCCGTGAATGTATAAGCGTCTGTCTCACGCGTCACCGACAACTCGAAACCTTCGGGGGCCTGCGGCGCGGCGGCCTCTGCGCTGGCCGTCTCCACGGCAGGATCGGCAGGCGCAGACGTGTCAGCCGCTTCAGGTGCGCAGGCAGCAAGCAGCAGGGCAGCGGCGGAAACGGAAGCGAGAAGTCGGATCATGGAAGGCTGGCTTTCTAGAGACTGAGGAGTTCGGCATCACCGCCCTGGGCGGTTATGTTGACGCTTACCACGCGCTCGGTGGCAAAACGATGGAGATAATGCGGGCCGCCGGCCTTGGGGCCGGTGCCGGAGAGGCCTTCGCCGCCGAAGGGCTGGACGCCCACGACCGCGCCGATCATCGAGCGGTTCACATAGGTATTGCCTGCAGGCATGGCGGCCTTGACGGCAGAGTGGAAGCTTTCGAGGCGCGAATGGATGCCGAGCGTAAGGCCGTAGCCCTTCGCGTGGAGGGCGGCGCCAGTGGCGGCGATGGTGTCCGGGTCATAGCGCAGGATGTGGAGGACGGGACCGAAGGTTTCCTCCGTGATCTGATCAAGCGAGGAGAGCTCGATCAGGGCGGGACCGAAGCCGGTGCCCGACTTGGCCAGGGCGCCGGCGTCCAGCTGGTGCAAGACTTTCGCTTCCGTGCGCATACGGGCGAGGTGTTTCTCGAGGAGCGCGCGCGCCTCGGCATCGATGACCGGGCCTGTATCTGTGTCCGGCAAGGCAGGATCGCCGAGCTTCAGCTCGTTCATCGCGCCGATCAGGCCTTCGATCAGGCTGTCGGCGGTGGCGTTCGGCAGGAAGGCGATGCGCAGGGCGGAGCAGCGCTGGCCAGCTGAGCCGAAGGCCGAGGTGATCATGTCGTCGATCACCTGTTCGCGCAGGGCGGTCGTGTCAACGAAGAGGCCGTTGAGGCCGCCGGTTTCGGCGATCAACGGGATTATCGGACCATCCCTGCCCGCCAGCGTGCGGTTGATGAGGCGCGCGGTGGACGTGCCGCCGGTGAAGCAGACGCCGGAGACGCGCAGGTCTGCGGTGAGTTTGGCGCCGACGGTTTCGCCGCGGCCGGGGAGAAGGTGCAGCGCTTCGACTGGAAGACCCGCCTTGTGGAAGAGACGGACGGCCTCGAAGGCGATCAGCGGCGTCTGTTCGGCGGGCTTTGCCACGACCGTGTTGCCGGCAGCGAGCGCAGCGGCAATCTGGCCGGTAAATATGGCGAGGGGGAAGTTCCAGGGCGAGATGCAGCAGAAGACGCCGCGGCCGTGGAGGGAGAGATGGTTGGTCTCGCCGGTCGGGCCCTGCAGGCGGACGGGCGCGGCAAATTCCTCCGCGGCCTGATGAGCGTAGTAGCGGCAGAAATCGACCGCTTCACGCACTTCGGCGATGCCGTCGGGCAGCGTCTTGCCGGCTTCGCGCGCCATCAGCGCGATCAGACGCGGCGCTTCGGTCTCCATCGCATCGGCCATGGCGTGCAGGTATTCAGCGCGCTTGGCGCCGCCGAGGCGGTCCCATTGAGGCTGGTAGGCTGCGGCGGCGCCGAGCGCCGCATTGATGGCGGTGTCATCGGCCTCGAGCACGGCGCCGAGGGCGCGGGTCACGTCGGCAGGCGAGGCCATCATCTGGCCGCCACCGGTGATCGCGGCGCCCGAGACGATGGGGCCTGCGGCAATGGCGGGGTTTTCGTCCAGCCGCTTCAGGGCCGCTGCAAAGCTTGCCCGGACGCCGGTCTGGCTGAGATCGTGGCCGAGCGAATTCCTCCGTGCACTGCCATAGAGGCGTGGCGGGGTGGGAATGCGTGGATGGCGGCGCGGACCGATTTCGACCTTGGCGATGGGATCGGAGACGACCTGCTCCGGCGGCACGCTGTCATCGAGGAAGGAGTGAACGAAGCTGGTATTGGCGCCGTTCTCGAGGAGGCGGCGCACGAGATAGGGCAGCAGGTCCTCGTGGGCGCCGACGGGGGCATAGACGCGGACGCGGGTGCCCGCGTCAGCCGCTTCGTAGAGCGGCTCGCCCATGCCGTGAAGGCGCTGGAACTCGAAACCTGTGACGCCCGCGGCGCCGGCGAGCAGGTCCACTGCAGCCAGCGTGTGGGCATTGTGTGTGGCGAAGCAGGGATAGATGGCGGGCGAGGCAGCGAGCATGGCGCGGGCACAGGCGAGATAGTGAACATCCGTACCCTGCTTTGTGGTGAAGACCGGAAAATTCGGATAGCCTTCGACCTGGGCGTTCTTGATTTCCGAATCCCAGTAGGCGCCCTTCACAAGGCGAACCATGAAGCGGCGGCCCGTGACGTTCGCCAGCGTGCCGAGGCGTTCGATGACGGCGAGGGTGCGTTTCTGGTAGGCCTGCACGGCGAGGCCGAGGCCGGTCCAGCCTTCGAGGGAAGGCTCGCGCGCAAGTCTTTCGAAGATTTTGAGGCTGATGACGAGGCGGTGCGCCTCCTCCGCATCAAGGCAGAGGCCGATATTCGCTTTCGCGGCCTGCTGGCAGAGCGTGAGCACTTTCGGATACATCTCGGCCATCACGCGCGCTTCCTTGACGGCGAGATAACGCGGGTGGAGGGCGGAGAGCTTGACCGAGACGCCATTGGCGGCTTCCGGCTGGAGTTTTGCGTCCTTGTCGGCGGCGACGGCGGCGATCGCGGATTCATAGGCCTTGAAGTAGCGCTCCGCATCGGCAGCGGTGCGGGCGCCCTCGCCCAGCATGTCAAAGGAGAAATGCGCCGCTTCGCCAGACTTCACCATGCGGCGGCCACGCTTGAGGGCTTCCTCGACCGTCCGCCCAAGGACGAATTGTTCGCCCATGATCCGCATGGCCTGCATCATGGCGGCGCGGATGACGGGCTCGCCGCTTTGGCGGATGAGGCTGCCGACGAAGGCGGCGGGGCCTTTCCTTGCGGTTTCGGGCGCGCCGATGACGCGGCCTGTGAGCATCAGTCCCCAGGTGGAGGCGTTGACGAGCCAGCTGTCCGACTGGCCGTTGTGAGCGCCCCAGTTGCCGGAGCGGATCTTCTCGGCGATCAACTCGTCGCGGGTGGCGGCGTCAGGCACGCGCAGCAGCGCTTCGGCGAGACACATCAGGGCGAGGCCTTCGGAATTCGTGAGGCCGAACTCTTCGAGGAAGCTTTCCATCATGCCTTTGCGACGTCCGCGCGCACGGGCGATGACGACGAGTTCCCGGCCCCGGCGTACGGCAGCTTCGCGGATGGGGCCGGGCAATACGCCCTGTTTGAGGAGGCCTTCGAGGAGCGCTTCTTCATCCGCGAATTTAAGGGCGTCGAGCGCGTCCCAGTCGACCGGGAGCGAGGCGAGTGTATCGGGCATGGGGATCTCAGGCTCACTGGCTGAAAGGCATGGTCTTCGCCTGCGACGCAGGCTTGGCGCAAGAATAACGGCGGAAGCGCTTTGCAGCGAGCAGAAATTGCGGGGAATGGCCCGGCTGCGGCGAAGTTGGACCCGGTTGCGGGCCTAGTGCATCGTCAGCTGGGCATCGCCGATGGCATGGCGGCGGAACTCAACGCGGTTGCGGCCATTGTTCTTGGCGGCATACAGGCGCTCGTCGGCGGAGCGGTAGAGCTCGCTGAAGGGTGAGGCATCCTCGAAAGCGACACCGCCGACGCTGATCGACAGGGTGTGGCGCGCGCCGTCGGGTACGAACTCGGTCTGGCTGACTGCCAGGCGGATGCGCTCGGCAACGGCGGCGGCGCTGTCCGGGCCCTGACCGGGCATGAAGACACAGAATTCCTCGCCGCCGACGCGGCCGACGAGATCGGCTTCGCGCACGGTGTCGCGGATGGTGCGGGCGATCAGTTTCAGGGCTTCGTCGCCCTTGGCATGACCGAACCGGTCATTGACCGCCTTGAAGTGGTCCACATCGATTACGAGGAGCGCGCCACCGATGCGCTTCTCCGACTCCTCAACGCGCTTCAGGTAGCCATCAACAAGTTCGGTGAACGCACGGCGGTTGAGCAGCGAGGTCAGGCTGTCGGTGGAGGCGACGGTCATCAGCTCGTTATGGGCGATGGCGAGCTGACGCATCTTGTCGAGCATGAAGAAAAAGATCGGCGGCGCAACAACCAGCGGGATGACAAAATTGTTGACCGGGTCGCTGCCCCAGCGCCAGCGGCCGGTCGTGAAATCGAAACTGTCGATGGCGAAGGCGAGCGCGATGCAAACCAGTGTACCCAGCACCATCAGCGCCCAGACCCGGGCGCGGCCGCGGGCTGACCAGTCCAGCCTCATCAGGGGGTTTTCCTGCTTCATGGCCCACAAGTTACACTGGATAGATTAAGGTTTTGCTGAAGCGGCGGGCCTGCCGTACGGTCGGGAAAGGCCGCAACGACTACAGGACCGGGGAATGCTGCAGGCGGCTTCACAGGGTTCCGGTGCCCGCCTATACCGGCCCCCAAGGGCTGGTTGAATGCCGGGGTCGCGGAGGCTTTGCCTTTACGGCCCGGATCAAGCCCGCAATGATGCTTCCGGCCCTGCGGCCGAAATGGAGTCCTGATGCGGATCATGCTCGTCACAGACGCCTGGGACCCCCAGGTCAACGGCGTTGTGCGCACGATGAAGCGCATCATCGCCGAGACCGAGGCGATGGGCCATGTGTGGGAAATCGTGCATCCGGGCGCAGGCTTCATGACGATGCCGCTGCCGACCTATCCCGAGATCAAGATGGGCCTGTTCGGCCGGCCCCGGATCAGCGACATTTTCCACGAGTTCGAGCCCGACGCAGTGCATATCGCGACCGAGGGCACGCTGGGCATGGCGGCGCGCGCCGTCTGCCTGACCGAGAAGCACCCGTTCTCGACTGCGTACCACACGCGCTTTCCGGAATACGTTTCAGCGCGCCTGCCGGTACCCGTAAGCTGGGGCTATTCCTTCGTGCGCTGGTTTCACAAGTATTCCGGCAAGGTGATGGTGGCGACGCCGTCGTTGATGAAGGAGCTGGAGGACGAAGGCTTCAAGAACCTGGTCTCCTGGAGCCGGGGCGTCGACACAGACGTGTTCACGCCGCTGAAGCGCGTGGAGGACGGCCATCCAGGCGACCCGTTTGCAGGCCTCGCGCGGCCGATCTTCCTGAACGTCGGGCGCGTGGCGGTCGAGAAGAACATCGAAGCCTTTGTTGAGCTGGACTTGCCGGGCACCAAGGTGATCGTCGGCGACGGGCCGCAGCTGGACGAGTTGAAGCGGAAGTACAAGGACGTCGTGTTCCTGGGCGCCAAGTTCGGCGACGAGCTGGCAGCCTGCTATGCTGGGGCGGACGTGTTCGTGTTCCCCAGCCTGACGGATACGTTCGGACTGGTGGTGCTGGAAGCGATGGCAGCGGGCACGCCGGTGGCGGCGTTTGATGCAACCGGGCCGCGTGACGTCATTCCCGGCTCGGGCGCCGGGACGATCACCCCGCTGGACGGCGACCTTGCGAAGGGGGCGATCGATTGCCTGTCGCTCAGCCGCGAGGCAGCGCGGGCACATGCAGAGACCTATAGCTGGCGCGCCTGTGCGGAAGTCTTCCTCGAAAACCTGCAGCCGCTGGACCCGCCGCAGCGCCGGCGCTTCTGGCACAAGATCCGTATACGGAGACGCAAGGCCAAGGTGGAGGGCGCGGAGGGGTAGGCGTCCTGTCCGAAGGACCGGAGCGCCTCAAGCCCCCTGTCCCCTCTCCCATCGAATGGGAGAGGGCAGAAGTACGCATTACGGCGTGGCCGTAGCCTTCAGCGAAGCAGCGATTTCCTGCGCCTTGCCGAGTTCGGCTTCGTGCAGCGGGATCAGGCCTTTCTCGATCATGTAGCCGTCTTCACCGGCGGCGCCGTCGCTGACCGATTCAACAACGAATTCGGCGAGGCCAGGGACGAGGGGCAGGTTCTGATCCTTGACGTAGAAATACATCACGCGGGCTAGGCCATACTGGCCATTGGTGATGTTCTCGAAGGTCGCCTCTACACCGCCGAGATTGGCGCCCTTCACGCGGTCACCGTTCTGTTCGAGGAAGGAGAAGCCAAGGATGCCGATGGCATCCGGCGATTTCACGAGCGACTGGACAATCGCAGTGTCGTTCTCGCCGAAATCGACCCAGGCGCCATCGGTGCGGACCGTGTGGGCGCGGACCTTGAAGGCTTCCGGATCGGACTCTTTCAGGGCAGCGAGTTCCGGGATCTCGGCGGCGCCAAGTTCCATGCCAAGTTCGACAAAGGCGTCACGCGTGCCGGAAGTCGGCGGCGGGCCAAGGACCATGATCGGCTTGGCCGGCAGGTTGGCATTGACCTCGTTCCACATCTTGTAGGGGTTCGGCTTGAAGCCGCCCTGCCCGTCCGGGATGTCCTTCGCGAGGGCGAGGTAAAGCTCCTTCTTGGTCAGGTCGAAGAGCGGGCCGGCCTTGGCATTGGCGACGACAATGCCGTCATAGCCGAGCGGGATCTCGGTGATGGCAGTGACGCCGGCTGCGTTGCAGAGTTCGCGCTCGGAATCCTTGATCGGGCGGGAGGCGTTTGCGATCGACGGCTCAGCGGCGCCGACGCCGGCGCAGAAGGCCTTGAAGCCGCCGCCGGTGCCCGTCGATTCGACGATCGGGGTCGAGAAGGACGTGGTGGCACCGAAGCGCTCGGCAATCGTACGCGAGAAGGGCGCCACTGTGGACGAACCGACGATCTTGATCTTCTGGTCCGCCGACGCGGTGCCGGCGACAGGCGCGGCGCCGGAGGCCGAATCATCTTCCAGTTTCGACAGGTCGCTCTGCCCGCAGGCGGCCGCGGCCAGCATTACAACAGCCGGCAGGGCCGACTTCAGAAATCGAGTGAACATCCAGGTCTCTCCGCTTGAATTTGCCCGCAATAGCGGGGGATTCGAGCCATCGCCATACGCCTGTCATGTGACAGTTGCTGCGAAAAAAAGTGACAGTTTTGCGACATGGGACCGGAGGTCAAAAAACTTCTTGCAAGTCCGGGGATTGTCCCCTATTTGCACCCTCGAAATTGATGTGGCGGACATCTGGGCTAACCCGACAAAAAGGGGGGCCCCCTGTACTAACGCCCAAAGCTGGTTTGAAGCCCTTTGGAGGTTAGGTGTCATGCACACTTACGCGACCCCTTATAATATCGTGCGTTCCGTTCAACCGGAACTGCCGGTCTATTGCTTCCGTCCGGAGCGCGTGACGGCGGCCGCCCGCTGGTTCGTGGAGAAGTTCCCGGCCCAGGCCTTCTATGCCGTGAAAGCCAACCCTGCCCCGCACGTCCTCGACGCGCTGTGGGAAGGCGGCGTGCGCAGCTTTGATGCCGCCTCCGAGAAAGAGATCGCACTGATCCATGGCCGTTTCCCCGGCGCGCGGATTGCGTTCCTGCACCCGGTGAAGCCGCGTCAGGCGATCAAACGCGCCTATGAAAACTATGGCGTGCGCATCTTCGTGACCGATACGGTGGCGGAGCTGAACAAGATTCTCGAGGCCACCGGCCACGCGAAAGACCTGACGATCCTGGTGCGCATTGCCGTGTCCTGCGAAGGCTCGGCCTTGCCGCTGGCGAACAAGTTCGGCGCCGGTCCGGAAGAAGCTGCGGAAATCCTGCGTCTTGCCCGCCGTCATGCAGAAGAGGTCGGCGTGTCGTTCCATGTCGGCAGCCAGGCGATGAAGCCTTCGGCCTGGGCGCAGGCCATGTCGGACGCGAGCCGCGTGATCATCGAGGCCGGCGTGACCGTGGACATCGTGGATGTCGGCGGCGGCTTTCCCGCGATCTATGCCGACAAGGCCCCGCCGGAAATGGACGCTTATGTCGCGATGGTGATGCGTTCTTTCGAGAACATGTTCGTTCTCGAGAACGCCGAGCTGTGGTGTGAGCCGGGCCGGGCGCTGGTTGCCGAGGCCGAAAGCCTGCTGGTGCGCGTGGACCTTGCGAAAGGCCGCACGCTCTACATCAACGATGGCTCGTATGGTTCGCTCTACGACGCGGTGCACGAGCGCTGGAACTTCCCGATCCGCGCGATCCCGGGCAATGGCCGCAAGATGGGCCGCATGGTAGAATACACCGTGTACGGACCGACCTGCGACTCGACGGACGTTCTTGCCGAGAAGGTCTGGCTGCCGGCTGGCATGACCGAAGGCGATTACATCGAGTTCGGCAATATCGGCGCCTATGGCCGCGCGATGGCGACCCGGTTCAACGGCTTCGGTGAAGCCGAGACGATGGTCGTGCAGGATGCGCCATGGCCGAGCCTCTATGGCGCGGCATCGGCCGAAGTCGTCGCGTTCGGCTCGCAAGCCACGAACTGAACGTCCGGAAATCCGTAACGTCTGAGGACGCGCGTAATGCCGTCCGTCTCGTCCGGCGGGTGGGTGAGGGAGGCTGTTCCTCCCTGCCCGCCGGATAGAGTATTCTCCGGCAGTACACGGATGGTCTGGCGCGCGATGGCGGCGCCGGAATCGATATAGGACACAGGATGGGGCGCGGTGGCGATGAGCTGGCCACGCACCAGCGGGAAATGCGTGCAGGCAAGCACGATGGTGTCGATCTGATCGCCGCCTTCCGCCGCGAAGAGCGGCGCCTGGGCAGCGGCATAGGCTTCAGGCGGAACGTCCTCGCCGCGCGCATGGGCTTCGGCGAGTTTAACGAGTTCGAGGCTGCCATGCAGGATGACGCGCTTGCCGGCGGCAAATTCCTCGATCAGGCGGGCCGTGTAGGCACGCCGGATTGTGCCAGGCGTGGCGAGGAGGCCGATGGTGCCGGTTTCAGTGAGGCGGGCGGCGGGCTTGATGGCGGGCACAGTGCCGACGACCGGAATGGAGAGCGCGGCACGCACTTCGGCGAGGGCGAGCGTGCTGGCCGTGTTGCAGGCGATGACGAAGACATCCGGCTTCACCGCTTCGACGAGGGCGCGGGCGACTTTCGGCAGGCGCTCGCGCAGGGCTTCGTCGGACTTGTCCCCATACGGGAAGAAGCCGGTATCGGCGGCATAGTGGACCGTGAGCCGGGGGCCGAGGGCGCGGATCTCGCCGGCGACCGTGAGCCCGCCGACGCCCGAATCGAAAACCAGGACACGGCCCCGGGCGGGGGACGGCTCGAACGGATAGGGCGCGGCTTCTGGCATGGCAGGGAATCTAAGCGCATTCCGGCGCGGCGCAATCGGGGCACTGGCGCAGCGTCAAAGAGGTTTTTGGCACGAAACTTGTTGTGCAGCGCACAATCGAGGCCTAGCGTGAAAGGGTTAACCCATGGGGAAACAGGACATGATGGATTTCTGGCTGAATTCCTGGCGCACCTACACGACGCTGACGGCCGCCTCGCTCGACACGCTGCTGACGATGCAGAAGGGCATGATGAGCCTGTCCTCGATCACGCTGTCGGACGGCTTTGACGGCGCCGACGAGAACTATATGCGCGAGGCCTTTCAGCGCGCCGCCGATGCGAATGTGCGCCGCTGGTCGGACACCGCCGACATGCTGAAGGGTATGCCGAGCTGGGTGCAGAAGATGAATTCGGTACCGGGCACGACGCTGGTCGACATGTTCGACAAGGCGCAGCGCGGACGCGGCTGAACCTTCGGGCATGGACTTGCCCCCTGCCCTGATTTACCTCGGGGCATGACCCTTCCAATTGATCATCTGAAGACACTCGAACAGCGCCTGCTCTGGCTGGCGGCCTGGACCGTGCACAGTGCCAATCACCTGCGCGAGAAGGAAGACGACGACGTAAAGGTCGGCGGGCATCAGGCGAGCTGCGCCTCGATGGTGTCGATCCTCACGGCTCTGTATTTCCATGTGCTGCGGCCCGAAGACCGCGTAGCGGTGAAGCCGCATGCGGCGCCGCTATTCCATGCGATGCACTACCTGATGGGCAACCAGACGCGCGAGAAGCTGGAGAACTTCCGGGGCTATGGCGGCGCGCAATCCTATCCCTCGCGGACGAAGGACATTGATGACGTGGATTTCTCCACCGGCTCGGTGGGCCTTGGCGTGGCGGAGACGGCGTTTGCCTCGATCATCCAGGACTATCTGATGGCCCGTCCGTGGACGGAGCTTGGCAGCGGCGCAAGAAGGCCGGGCCGCATGGTGGCGCTGGTGGGCGACGCGGAGCTGGACGAGGGCAATGTGTATGAATGCCTTCAGGAAGGCTGGAAGCATAACCTGCGCAATACCTGGTGGATCATAGACTATAACCGCCAGAGCCTCGACGGCGTGGTGCATGAGGGCCTGTGGGCGCGGGTGGAGGCGATCTTCAGGGCGTTCGGCTGGCGCGTGGAAGTGCTGCGCTTTGGCGCAAAGCAGCGGGCGGCGTTTGCCGAGCCCGGCGGCGCGCGCCTGCGCGACTGGATCGAGGCCTGCCCCAACTCGCTCTATTCGGCGCTGACCTATCTGGGCGGCGCGGCCTGGCGCAAACGAATCCTGGACGATATCGGCGACCAGGGCGATGTGACGGCACTGATTGATCGGCGCACGGATGCAGAGCTCAGCACACTGATGAACAATCTTGGCGGCCAGTGCCTCGAGACCTTGTGCGAAGCGTTTGACCGCGCGCAGGACGAGACGCCGACCGTGTTCCTCGCCTATACGATCAAGGGCTGGGGTACACCGCTGGCGGGCCACAAGGACAACCATGCCGGCCTGATGACCAAGGCGCAGATGGCCGAGTTCCAGACGCTGATGGGTATCCAGTCCGGCGAAGAATGGGAACCGATGGCGGGCGTTGAAAATCCGTCTGCACTCAAGGCCTTCCTGCGGGAAGTTCCATTCTTTGCGGCCGGGCCGCGGCGCTATTCCTCGCCGGCGGTGGCCTCGACGGGGCCGGTTTTCCTCGATGACGAGATGCTGTCCACCCAGCAGGGTTTCGGCAAGATTCTCGACGCGCATGCCAAAGCGGACACCGAGCTTTCGCGCCGTATACTGACGACCTCGCCGGACGTGACTGTGTCGACGAACCTTGGACCCTGGGTGAACCGGCGCGGCCTGTTTGCGCGCGAGACCGTGGCGGACACGTTCCGGGACGAGAAGATTCCCTCGGCGCAGAAATGGAGCTTCTCCCCAGAGGGCCAGCATATCGAGCTCGGCATTGCGGAGATGAACCTGTTCCTGCTGCTGGGCGCCGCCGGCCTGTCACATTCACTGTTCGGCGAGCGGTTGATCCCCATCGGCACCGTGTATGACCCGTTCATCGCGCGTGGCCTCGATGCATTGAACTATGCCTGTTACCAGGATGCGCGTTTCATCATCGCGGGCACACCCAGCGGTGTGACGCTGGCGCCAGAAGGCGGGGCGCACCAGTCCATCGGGGCGCAACTCATTGGCATGAGTCAGGACGGGCTCGTCTCGTTCGAGCCCGCCTTCCTCGACGAACTGTCCATCATCATGGACTGGAGCTTTGACTATCTGCAGCGCGATGGCGAAGGCGACCCCGACGAGCGGACCTGGCTGCGCGACGAGACCGGTGGCTCGGTCTACCTGCGCCTCTCGACGCGCCCTCTGGAACAGGTGCGCGTGTGGAACCGCGAGGATGCGGCCTTCCGGCAGGGTGTGATCGATGGCGGATACTGGCTGCGTCAGCCAGGACCGAATTGCGAAGTGGTGATTGCCTACCAGGGCGTGATTGCCCCGGAGGCCATCAAAGCGGCGGCGCGAATCGGCGAAGGCCGGCGCGATATCGGCGTGCTGGCGATCACGTCCGCAGACAGACTGAATTCCGGCTGGACCGCCGCGCGGCGGGCCCGTGCGCGCGGGCAGCGCAATGCAAAGAGCCAGATCGAGCGCCTGATGGAAGGCGTTCCGCCGCACTGCCAGTTGATCACGGTAACCGACGGACACCCCGCAACGCTGGCCTGGATCGGCGGGGTGAAGGGGCATGCGGTGACTCCGCTGGGCGTCGAGCATTTCGGCCAGACCGGCACGATCCGCGACCTCTACCGCCATTTCATGATCGATGCGGATGCCATCGTTTCGGCGGCGAGCCACCTATCGCCCGGCCGCGTACTCTAAGCCGCCAAAGCATAAAATCAGGCAAGCCTGTCAACCGGGAGTTTACCTCCCGGCGCTACTGTAAAACGTGGCTGGATTCTTGACTGTATTCTGCAGAGCAGCGCGCTGGCGCAAGACGGCACTCTCCGCAACGCTTGCGGGAATTGCGCTGCTGTTGGCTCCAGCGGCAGCGGCGGCGCCGCCAGCCTTCGACCTCGCCGACCTCGGCCGGGCCGGCGCCGCACCTGTGCATGTGGAACTAGCCACAAACGTTCCGGCGGAAACCAATCCGCTAGACGTCGTCGCCGGAAATTCCGGCGTGGCCTTTGCCCCGCCCACGAAGGCTGTGCCGCATGTGCGCTCGCCGGACGGGGATGTCTGGATCCGGTACCGGCTGACCAACTCTGCGACTGCGCCGCGCGCGGCCAAGTTCGTCATCAACTTTTCCTACCTCGAGCACGTGGACCTGTTTGAAGCGTTGCCTGACGGAGGGCTACGCCATTCTACGGCCGGCGCAGCGTCCGCCGTGAGCGGCGATGCGGTCGCCTCCACCTATCCGACTTTCCAGATGATGCTGGGACCTGCCGAAACGCGTGACTATTTCGTCCGGGTACGCAGCAATTCCGTCCTGTTCTTTCCGATGCGCATCGTGTCGGAAAGCCGGTTCGCACATGCCGTGGCCCGGGACACGATGATCTGGAGCCTGATTGCCGGCACCTCACTCGCCTTTGCTCTTTATGCCGCATCCATGTCCTTCGGCAATGGCCGCGGCGCCTACCGCGCCTTCCTGTGTTTCGGACTATCCGCCGTCGCATACATCCTTCTCTCTTCGGGCCTTGCAAACGCCTTGTTCGCGTCCGGGCTGTCGGTAAACCTCAATCATTTCCTTTATGCCGGACAGGCGATGGTGATTGCCTTCGGTACGTTGTTCATCACGCGCTTCATCGACCTGCGGCGGGCGGCGCCGCGCCTCTATGCGGCATTCATCGTGCTGGCGGGTTTCGCAGCGCTGACCGGGATCAGCACCTTCCTGCCGCCCTGGCTGGCGCGGCTCAGCTATTTCCTCGCGACGGGCGTGGGACCGGTGGCGCTGATGCTGGGGCTTGGCTGGCTGACCTGGCGAAAAGTCCAAGGGGCACGCGCGCTACTCGCGGCGTGGACGCCGTGTTTCCTGGCAACGGTCTGGATGTATCTGCGCCTTTTCAACATCACGCCCTACCTGCCGATCAATCACTTCATCGTGTCTTTGTCGTTCGCCTTCACGCTCGCCCACCTGTCGGCGATCCTCGCGGGGCGGGCGCGTGAGGCGGAGCTGTGGGCGAACAATGATATGCTGACAGGGCTGGGTAACCGCCGGCTGCTCACGGCGATCATGGAGCTGGAAGCGCGCGAGCCGACCCGGCGCTATGGCGCGGCGATCGCAATCGACCTCGACAACTTCAAACCGGTGAACGACCTGCACGGCCATTCTGCAGGTGATGCCGTTCTGGTGGCTGTGGGCGAGCGCCTGCGCGCGACCTTCAAGGGCAAAGCTGACGTCTTCCGGCTGGGCGGCGACGAATTCATGATCCTCACGTACAATTCGCTCAGCCGGATGGAAGTGATCAATCTGGCAGCCGACTATCTCGCCCTCAACCGCGAACCCGTGGCGTACGGCACGCATGCGCTGAACATCGATGCCAGTATCGGCGTAGCCTTCCGCGACGACCACACCAACCTGGACGCCATGATGAAGCAGGCGGACCTGCAGCTTTATGCCGTGAAACAGGCAGGACGCGGCATGGTGCGTATTGCCGACCAACGTACGCAGGAGCGGCGCAAGACTCGCCGCACGGTTGGCATATTGCCCACAGCGGCCGGCATCTTCTTCGCCCGGAGCAATGATCCCGGCCCGGCGCCGGCCAACGACATGGTGGAGCCCGAGCGCGCCAAGCGCTGAGCGGAGACTAGATCAGGATGTCGTAGAGGTCGGTCCTCCGGTCACGGAAGAAACCCCAGGCGGCGCGGGCCTGGTCGATCTTGTCCAGATCGAAGCTGGCGATGAGAACGCCTTCTTCCTTGCGGCCGAATTCGCAGACAACCTCGCCGGTCTCATCCGTGATAAAACTCGTGCCGTAGAAAACCTGTCCGTTTTCATCACCGACGCGATTTGCGGCAACAACCGGAATGACGTTTGACACCGAATGGCCCTGCATGGCGCGGCGCCAGCGGGCGGCCGTGTCGAGGCCTGCATCCTGCGGCTCGGCGCCGATGGCGGTGGGGTAAAGAAGTGCGTCGGCGCCCATCAGCGCCATGGCGCGGGCCGCTTCCGGGAACCACTGGTCCCAGCAGATGCCGACGCCGATGCGGCCCTTGAGGGTAGACCAGGTGCGAAAGCCGGTATCGCCGGGGCGGAAATAAAACTTCTCCTGATAGCCGGGGCCGTCCGGGATATGGCTCTTGCGGTAGACGCCAAGCGGCGCGCCGTCTGCATCGATCATCACGACCGAATTGAAATAGAGCGGGCCATCTTTCTCGTAGATCGAGACCGGGATAACGACGCCGAGTTCGGCGGCAAGCTCTGCATACTGACGAACGGCGGGATGGTCCTGCCATTCCATGGCGCGGGCGAAGTGTTCTTCTTCTTGCGTCTTGCAGAAGTAATGCCCGCAGAAGAGTTCCGGCGGCAGCACGACATCGGCGCCCTTTGCGGCGGCTTCGCGGATGAAACCGGCGACGCGGGTGATGTTGTCCTGAACGTCATCGGACGGCGTGAACTGGATCGCGGCGAGGGTCAGCGTTCGGGCCATGGTGTGCCTCCTGTCAGACGGGGATTTCGCGGGTCATGCAATGGAAACTGCCGCCGCCGGCAAGGATGCTGCGTGCGTAGAGGCCGATCACTTCGCGGCCCGGGAAAAGCGCTTTCAGTTCGGCGAGGGCGACGGCGCTGTAGCGGTCTTCATAGATGGGCACGAGGACTGCGCCGTTGGTGATCGTGAAGTTCATATGGCTGGCGGGAACCGGTACGCCGTCGCCGAAGTGGACGAGGCCGGGCGACGGGACAGTGGAGACCATCAGGCCGGCCGCCGCGAGGCTGCGCTCGATCTCGCGCAGGACGTCCGCGTTCGGATCATCCGGGCCGGCGGGGTGCTGGCAGAGGACATGGCCAGGGCCGATGAAGCGCGCGATATTGTCGACATGGCCGTCGGTATGGTCGTTGGCGAGACCGTCACCGAGCCAGAGGATGTCTTCGACGCCGAGCGCGGCGCGCAGGTGGCCCTCGATCTGGTCCTGGTTCAGGGTCGGATTGCGGTTCGGGTTGAGGAGGCACTGCGCCGTCGTCAGCAGGCGGCCTTCACCGTCCACATCGATGCCGCCGCCTTCAAGGACGAAATCATGCTTGCGGGCCGGAATGTTCTCGATGGCGGACATGGCGGCGGCGGTCTCCGTGTCGCCGTCCATCAGATACTTGCCGCCCCAGCCATTGAAGCGAAAGACCTGACCGGCGCGGCCCGTCCCTGCCCCGGTGATGATCGGGCCGGTATCGCGCAGCCAGATGTCGCCGGTGGGAATGCGCACCAGCTCCGCCACATTGCCGAGTGCAGCCTGCGCGGAGGCCATGGCCTCGTCCGAACCGATGGCGACCTTAACCTTCACATGGGCCGAAGCGGCACGGATGAAGCCGGCAATATCAGCGCGGGCAGCGGTAAGATCGCCGCCCCACTCTTCGGCAAGGCGTGGCCAGCCGGCCCAAAGGGCAGCCTGCGGTGCCCATTCGGGGGCGAGAAAAGTCCTGTTCGTCGTCATGTCAGCGCGCGCCTTGCCATAGGTGGGCCCAAAGGAAAAGGGCGGCCCCGAAAGGCCGCCCCTCATATAGTGTGTCCTGGCGGGATTACCGCTTAGAACTTGTACTTCACGCCAAGGCGGATCTGCCAGAGCGAAGCCGAGTTGATCGGCTGGGCGCGGTCGACCGTCGGGTTGAACGAGTTGATGACCAGGCGGCCCTGGGAGTCGATACCGCTGATGCCGTACAGTTCGGCGTTGCCCGGGAAGCCATGCTCGCGCAGCACGCCCCACTCATCGTTCAGCAGGTTGCCGACGTTACGGATGACCATGAAGGCTTCCGTGCGGTGATCTGCCATCAGACCCGGGAGTTCCTGGGCGATGCGGATATCGAAGCGCGAGCGCCACGGATCGTTCGCCGAGTTGCGGTCGATGATGCCGCCCTTGGCGTCACGCAGCTCGCTGTTGTTGTTGATAAAGTCAACAAGGGCTGCAACGGCGCCTGCGTTGGAGGTGGGTGCGATGACCGGATCAGTGATGCCGGTCGGGATGTAGGCCAGCTCGCGGCGGCTGTTGGTGAACGGCGTGAAGGCGCTGTTCGAGCCGATCGTGTAGCTGTAGGGCGCGCCTTCGTTAGCGGTCGCGAACAGCGAGAGCTTCGAAGCGTAGTTCTCGATGAACTCCTTCCGGAAGTTCAGGTTGAACGTGAAGCGGTGCGGGATCACGTAGTCGCTGGTGGCGAGTTCGGGATCCAGCGGATCGTAGGTCTGGAAGTTCGAGAAGTTCGAGAAGGCCACCGACGACGTCATCGGGTTAGCGTCCTTGCCCTGCGTGAAGGCATAGCCCGCAGCCCAGTCGATACCGTTGTTGTAGTCTTTCGAGAGGCCCACCGAGACCGTGCGTGCCCAGCCTTTTTCTTCTGCGTTGGTCAGCAGGAAGTCGTTGGTGTTGCCAACGTAGCGCGGGCGGCCATCGGCTGCTGCCGGGCCAACACCGGTCGTCGCCGGGGCCCACGAGATGGGCAGGATGTAGGCGGCTTCGTTCGTCTTCGAGACAAGGAAGTCGAGCATGAGGCGCCAGTCATCGCCGTACCAGGCTTCAGGCGAACCGAAGTCGATGACGGTGCCGAAGGCTGCTTTCCATTCCGACGGGATTTCGAAGTCGGGATCGAGCGCGTTGACTGGGCCACCGCCCGTGGCAGCGCCAACGGCTGCGATCGCCTGATCCGGAACATCGAAGAACGGGCGACCCGAGCCACCGCCGTAGATGTACTCGTTGATGTTCGAAACAGTGCCGCCCAGTGCCGGCAGACAGTCCGTTGCCGAGTTGGCACCGGGGCGTTCACGGCATTCGAACAGGGTTACGCCGTTGTTGGAGTAGTTGTTCGACAGCCAGACGTTCGGGTTGCCGCCCGAGTAGAGGCCAAGACCGCCATGGAAACGAATGGCGTCGGAGAAGTCGTACTTGAAACCGAGGCGCGGCTGCAACAGGTCGCGGCCGTCCATCGTGGCGTCGTTGCGGATGCCGTAGTTCGCGAGGAAGGCCGGGTTGAACGACGGCTTCGAGTCGGAGGTGTAGTAATCGTAGCGCAGGCCAGCTGTGATTTGCAGGTCAGGCGTGACTTGCCACTTGTCCTGCAGATAGGCCGTGTTGATTTCGTAGCCGAAATTGGCGGCGCCATCATCTTCGTTGTTGCTGCCAGCTGCGTTCTCGTACCGGAAGTCGTTGAAGTTACCGGCAGCGAAGTCCGCGATGGAGCTGAAGACCCACTCGCCCTGAACTTCCTGGATGAACTTGTTGAACACTTCGAGTTCTTCACGCTCGCCGCCGAAGGTCACGAG
>CAZXQD010000026.1:0-41102 GCA_964643405.1 uncultured Hyphomonas sp.
CAGGCTGAAATCGAATCCGGGCGCGACGATCGCCTCTAGGAGACCAAATGGACGGCAGCGCCCTTTCCGGACAGGAAAAAGGGGCTGGCGCAAACGCTGGCAAGACGACCGCTGCGCCAGAGGCCAGCCAGGCGCTGCCACCGGTTCCGACCCGTGAAGAGCTGATCGCGAAGGTGCGGGCTTATCACCCGCGCGTCCGCTCCGAATTGCTCGGACAGGCCTATGACTTCGCCAAGAAGCATCACGGCGAGCAGATGCGCGATTCCGGCGAGGTCTACTATTCCCACCCGATCCGCGTGGCGAACCTTCTGGCAGATGTGCATCTCGACGAGGTGACGATCGTCGCCGGTCTGCTGCACGATGTGGTGGAAGACACCGACATCGACATCGGCGATATCGAGGTGCGCTTCGGCGCGGACGTCGCTGAACTCGTCGACGGCGTGACCAAGCTCGACAAGCTGGAATTCACCTCCAAGGAAGCCGCGCAGGCAGAGAACTTCCAGAAGTTCATCCTGGCGATGACGAGCGACATCCGGGTCTTGCTCGTGAAGCTCGCCGACCGCCTGCACAACATGGAAACGCTGCACCACCGCAAGAAGCCCGAAAGCCGGCAGCGGACGGCGCGCGAGACGATGGACATCTATGCGCCGCTGGCGCGCCGCGTTGGCCTCTACGATGTCGCCGCGCGGATGGACGATCTCGCCTTCCAGGAGCTGAACCCCGAGGCGCGCCGCGCCATCCTGTTCCGCCTTGAGGAACTCGACCGGGAGAACCGGGGCGACCTCGACCGTATCCGTGACGACCTGACAAAGCTGCTGGATTCGACGGGCCTTAAGTATCGCCTGAAGGGGCGGCGCAAGCAGCCCTATTCGCTGTGGCGCAAGCTTGAGCGCAAGTCGATTTCTTTTCGCGATGTGGCTGACCTGTTTGCCTTCCGCGTGATCCTCAAAGATGTGGCAGATTGCTATTCCGTACTCGGAGCAATCCATACTCACTGGGCCTGTATTCCGGACCGGTTCCGGGATTTCATCTCAGTGCCGAAGCCGAACGGCTACGCCAGCCTGCACACCACCGTGCGCGCCAGCGGCAATCGCCGCGTCGAATTGCAGATTCGCACCGAGGCGATGGACCGCACGGCCGAGTACGGCGTCGCCGCGCACTGGGGCTACAAGAACCGCGCCTATGGTTTTGACGTCGACTCCGCGCGCGCCGCCGGCCTCGACCCGGAAGCAAACCTGAAAGCCTTTGCCGAACTGCTGCGTGACGGCGCAGAGCCTGGTGAGTTTCTCGAGCACGCAAAGCTCGAGATGTACCGCGAGCACGTGTTCACCTTCACGCCGAAGGGCAAGCTGATCATCCTGCCCGCCGGTGCCATGCCGCTCGACTTTGCCTACGCCGTACACTCTGCCGTGGGGGATACGACCATCGGTGCACGGATCAATGGCGAGGAAAAATCCATGCGCCGCCCGCTGAAGAATGGCGATGTGGTGGATATCATCCGCGGCAAGGCACCGGCCCCGCTGATCGGCTGGGAGGCGATGACCTATACCGGCCGCGCCAAATCAAAGCAGCGCAAGCTGGAGCGTGACCGCGAAGCCGCGGAATTCCGCCGCCTCGGCGAAGGCCTGATCAACCAGGCACTGCGCCGCGCGGGCGCAGACCCCGTGGATGTCATGCTGATCGACGTGGCGAATAAACTTGGCATCTCGTCGATTGACGACCTGCGGGAGGAAGTGGGCCGGGGCCGGGTGCTGACATCCTCCGTGATCGGCGCGGCCTTCCCGGGCTATGCCGCCGAGCGCACCGACGATGCCGACAAGACGCCAATCGACAGCCGGCATGCGCCGCTGTTCGTTGAGGGCAAGGACCTGATGCCGGGCGTCACGCTGCATCTTGGCCAATGCTGCCGCCCGCTGCCGGGCGACCGTATCATCGGCGTACAGGTGCCGAACAAGGGCCTTGTGGTGCACATTTCCAGCTGCCCCCGCCTTGCCGAGTATGACGACCGGCCGGAGCTCTGGCGCGACTTGAAATGGACCGAGCTGGCGAAGACAGGCGCGGTGGCAACCGCCCGTATACGGATCAATGCCTCCAACCAGAAAGGCGTGCTCGCCAAGCTCTGCTCCGCTGTGGCAGAGTCGAATGGCAACATCGTCGGCATCTCGACCGGCGCACGCCAGCCCGATTTCATTGAACTCATGATGGATATTGAAGTGGAAGACCTGAAACGCCTGACCCAGATCCTGGCGGCCCTGCGCTCGCTGGCCGTTGTTGACCGCGCCGTCCGCGACCAGGAGGGCCAGGATGAACAGTGATCAGGTCCTCGACGTGTTCCGCGATGCCGGCGCGCTGCTGGAGGGGCATTTCATCCTCTCTTCCGGACGCCGCAGCCCGGTCTTCCTGCAGAAGGCGCTCGTCTTCTCGCGGCCCGATCTTTCGGAAAAGCTGTGCAAGGCGCTGGCGCAGAAGCTGACCGCGAAGTTCGGCAAGATCGACGTGGTGGCAGGGCCCGCTGTCGGCGGCATCATTCCGGGCTACGAGATAGCCCGCCACCTGGGCGCACGCGCCATTTTCGCCGAGCGCGTGGATGGCAAGCTGGAATTCCGGCGCGGCTTTTCCATCGGCCCGAATGACCGTGTACTGATTGCCGAGGATATCGTGACGACCGGCCTCTCCTTCCGCGAGACGGTTGAAGCGCTGGACAGGCTGCCGGGCACGGTAGTGGGCGGGGCTTGCATTATCGACCGCTCCGGAGGACGCGCCGATGTGGGCTGCGAGCTTGTGTCGCTCGCGCAGGTCAACTTCCCGGACTATGCGGCGGATGCTCTGCCGCCGGAGCTGGCCGCGATGCCGGCAGTGAAGCCCGGCTCGCGGGGCCTTGCCTGATGGCGGACTATCTGCGGCTCGGGGTCAACATCGACCATGTGGCGACTATCCGCAATGCACGCGGTGGCCCGCACCCGGACCCCGTGCGTGCGGCTCAGATTGCGGAAAGCGCAGCCGCGGACGGCATCACCATCCACCTGCGCGAAGATCGCCGCCATATCCGTGACGGCGACCTTGACGCCATCCGCCGGGCCACACGCCTGCCGATCAATCTGGAAATGGCGGTGACCGAGGAAATGGAAGCCATCGCGGCGGCATTTCGTCCGCATGCGGCCTGTCTGGTGCCGGAGCGGCGTGAGGAACGCACGACCGAAGGCGGGCTTGATGTCGCCGGCATGCACAACAGGATTGCGCCAGTCGTCGAAAGCCTGCGCCGTGCGGGTGCGCGCGTCTCGCTATTCATTGAGCCGGATCCGGTCCAGATCGCGGTGGCCGAAGTGCTCGGTGCGCCAGTCGTGGAGCTCCACACCGGCAAGTATGCGGAGCTGTGGCTGGAAGGCGGCGCAGAAGCGGCGGCGCCAGAGCTGGAGCGTCTCAGGTTCGCGGCTGCTGATGCGCGCCGCCGGGGCATCGAGCCGCATGCAGGCCACGGTCTGACGTTTGACAATGTCGGACCGGTCGCCGCAATTCCGGAACTCGCCGAGCTGAATATCGGTCATTTCCTCATCGGCGAAGCCATCTTTATCGGGCTCGATGCGGCAATCCGTGAAATGCGCCGCCGCATGGATATCGCGCGCGGAGCGGTTGCGGCGGCATGATCATCGGCATCGGCAATGATCTCTGCAATATCGAGCGTATCCAGAAATCGCTCGACCGCTTTGGCGAGCGGTTTGAAACACGCGTGTTCACGCCCTACGAGATTGCCAAGGCGCGGGGCCGGCGCCGTGTTGCGGAGACTTACGCGAAGCGATTTGCGGCGAAAGAAGCATGTGCCAAAGCGCTCGGCACCGGCGTGCCGCGTGCGGGCGTCCACTGGCAGCACCTGGGCGTCATCAATCTTCCGTCCGGAAAGCCGGGCTTCGAGCTGACGGGCGGCGCCGCCGCGCGCCTCGCGAAGTTGACACCCGCGGGTCATCGCGCAGTGATCCACCTGACCCTGACCGATGATCATCCGTGGGCGGAGGCCCAGGTGATCATCGAAGCCATTCCGCTGGCGGCGACATGAACCAGGCGCGCCCCAAACGTACACGTCAGCGCGCGGCCGCCAAGGCCGTGCGTCCGAGCCTGACGCCGGATGCTATCGGCGCGGCGGAAGAAGCGTGCGGCCATCGTTTCAAGGACAAGTCGCTGCTTCTGACGGCGCTGACGCATCCGAGCGCAGTCAGCGCGGCGGAGTCGGTGCATCATGCCAACCAGCGGCTGGAGTTTCTGGGCGACCGGGTGCTGAACCTGCTCATCGCCGAACGCCTGATTGACCGGCGGCGCAACGAGACTGAGGGTGATCTGGCGCCGCGCCTCAACCGGTTGGTGAAGAAAGGCGCGTGTGCAGAGGCCTTCCGCTATCTGGGCCTCGGGGCCTATCTGCTCCTGTCGGAAAGCGAATTGGCCAGCGGCGGGCGCGAGCGGGAGTCGACGCTGGGTGATGCCTGCGAAGCTGTGATTGCCGC
The DNA here is from genome assembly GCA_964643405.1 of uncultured Hyphomonas sp. GTDB lineage: Bacteria > Pseudomonadota > Alphaproteobacteria > Caulobacterales > Hyphomonadaceae > Hyphomonas. The sequence goes on from CAZXQD010000026.1 coordinate 4,494, forward strand.
AATCTATCTGGACGGCGGCCTCGCCGCCGCGCGCAAATTCGTCGAGAAAGGCTGGGCGCCCCAGTTCAACAGCGGCCCCGCCGAAACGAAGGACCCGAAGACCCTGCTACAGGAATGGGCACAGGGGCAGGGTCATCCGCTCCCGGAATATGTGGTGACCGGCCGTTCCGGCCCGGATCATGCACCGGAATACCAGGTTGAAGTGCGCATAGCGCAGAATGGCGCCGCGGCAGCATCCGGCCCGTCAAAACGGGATGCAGAGCGGCAGGCTGCCGCGCGGATGCTGGAACAGTTGAAAGGGAATACATGAGCGAACAGGCAGTCACGCATGCAGGCTTCTGCGCCATCATCGGCGCGCCGAATGCCGGCAAGTCGACGCTCACTAACCGGTTGGTCGGACAGAAGGTGGCCATCGTCACGCACAAGGTGCAGACGACGCGCTTTCCCGTGCGCGGCGTAGCGCAGATCGGCGCGGCGCAGGTGGTGATCGTGGATACGCCCGGCATCTTCGTGGCGAAGCGCCGGCTGGACCGCGCGATGGTGAAAGCGGCCTGGGGCGGCGCAGAAGATGCGGACGCGATTGTGCACCTGATCGATGCTTCTGCCTGGGTGGCAGAGCACGAAGGCCACACGACCGGTGCGCAGCGCCACTCCATCGAAGATGACCAGCGCGTCATCAGCCAGCTGAAGGATGCCGGAAAGCGCGCGATCCTTGCCCTCAACAAGATCGACCTTTTCCCGCATGACCGCGTGCTGCCGATCATGGCCAAGCTCAATGCCGAAGGTGTCTATGAGGAGATCTTTATGATCTCCGCCGACAAGGGTGACGGCGTGGACAAGCTCGCCGCCGCGATTGCCTCGCGCATGCCGGAGAGCGAGGCGCTTTATCCGCCGGACCAGATTGCCGACCTGCCGATGCGCGTGCTGGCAGCCGAAGTGACCCGCGAAAAGCTGATGCTCCGCCTTCACCAGGAACTGCCTTACCAGCTGACCGTAGAGACCGAGAGCTGGGAGGAGCGCAAGGACGGCTCCGTCCGTGTACAGCAGGTCATCATCGTCGGCCGCGAGGGCCACAAGGCGATGGTGCTCGGAAAGGGCGGCACGCTGATCAAGGAAATCGGCAAACAGGCGCGCGCCGAGCTGACTCAGATGCTGGAACGCCCGGTTCACCTGTTCCTGTTCGTCAAGGTCGACGAACGCTGGCAGGAGAAGCGTGAGAATTACTCCGGCTTCGGCCTAGAATTTGATGTATGAACTGGTCCGATGACGGAATAATCCTCGGTGGGCGCCGCTTTGGCGAAGGCGGTCTCATCCTTGATGTCCTGACCGCCACCAGAGGCCGCCGCTCAGGCCTCGTCTATGGCGGCGCCTCGCGTAAACGCCGCGCCCTGTATGAAGCGGGCAATTCCGTCGCGCTGACCTGGACCGGGCGACTGGATGATCAGCTTGGCCGCTTCGATGTCGCGGAAACGCAAAAAGAGCGTGCGTCGCGGCTGCTGGACGATGCAGCGGCGCTTGCGGCAGTTTCCTCGATCGCGGCCCTGCTGCGCGCCAGTCTCAACGAGGGCGATGCAGCCGGTTCCAGCCTGTTCGAGGCAACGGTTGTGCTTCTTGATCAACTCGACCATCCGGAGATCTGGCCCGCGCTCTATGTACGCTGGGAACTCGGCCTGCTCTCGGCGCTGGGCTTCGGGCTGGACCTCGAAGAGTGTGCGATCACCGGTGCCAATGATGGGCTGACCCACGTCTCGCCAAAGACGGGCCGGGCCGTGCGTGGCTCCGAAGCGGAGCAATACATCGACCGTCTCCTGGCGCTACCCGATTTCCTGCTGCGGTCCGCCGCGCCCGTGCAGCCCGGCGATATTGCCGCCGGGCTGAAGCTGACAGGGCATTTTCTGGAGAACCGCCTGTTCTCAGCCGTCAACCGGGGCCTCCCGCCGGAGCGGGAACGCCTGGTCGTCCGCCTGCTGACGAAACCCTAGGCCTTCACGCTCGCGCGCGCGCCAACCGCCGCATACCAGCGGCCTACATTCTTCAGTTCCGGATTGAGCGGCTGGCCAACAGCGCCGCCGAAAGCCAGGAAACAGAACAGCAGCACATCGGCGAGCGTGAATTTTTCGCCGGCCACATAGGTGCGCGTCGCAAGCTGCTCATCCATGAACGCAAGCCCGTCCTGCGCCTTGGCCTTCAGGCCGGCTGCGGCTTCTGGCAGGCAGCGCATGCGCGCCTGGAACATCGGCAGGCCCTCCGAATAGCGGAAGCCGTTGGCCAGCGGCTCGACAATGTTGAGGTCCACCCAACGGGTCCAGCGCCGCGTCTGGGCGCGCTCCTCCGGCGTCTTGCCGATCAGGCTGTCGCCCGGGAATTTCTCGTCGAGATACTCGCAGATCGCCGTGATCTCGGTGACGACCGATCCATCGTCCAGCACGAGGGCGGGCGTCTGGCCCGAGGGGTTGGTCTTCAGGTATTCGGCCTCCCGGTTCTTGCCTTTCAGGATGTCGAGATCCTCGAGCGCCAGGGTGATGCCGCGCTCGGCCATGAACATGCGCACGACATGCGGATTGGGGCCGACGGAATTGATGAGCTTCATGGTGGTCCTCCCGGTTTATGTGGTTGGCAAGACAATGCGGCCCTGACGCTACGTCCGGCAATAGGTGTTCACCGGCAGGTCCGCGCGTGCCCCATGTCGAAGTGGAAATGGTCCGCATGAGCCGCGTTATAGTCCGGCCCGAGCGTCACAGAGAAAATCCGGCAGGCGCCCTTGTGCACGCGCTTCAGGAAGGCGCCTTCTTTGCCGCCATTGTCCCAATGCGTCTCGACATTGATGAAGCGCCCGTCCTCAAGGCGGAAGCCCGAGATGTCGATGGCATTTGCCCGGGCATGTTCAGACCGACGGCCCGTGCCGGCAATATTTCGGCAGGAGAAGCTGCCATAGGTCTCGATCCGCGCGATCGGCGAGCCGAAAATCTCTACCGCCGCCGGCCGGGCAACATGCCGCTCCCAGAGGTAGAGCGAAGCCGTCTGCCCGCAGGTCATGCTGAGGGTGGCGGAATAGGGGGTCAGCGACCGGTCCAGCGTCAGGGCGTCATACTTGCCGCAATTCTCGCCGGGCGGCGAATCCTCCAGCGGGGTATAGAGCACGCCCGTCGCGTCCAGCGCGTCGAAACAGGCCGAAGGGTGGTTTTCCAGCTGGGTCATCTTGAAATGCGAGGCAAGGCCCGGCGGGTCGTTCAGGTCCAGCGGCACGAACGGGTTATGCTGGGGCGGCGCAAAGCGCAGGAAAATGCCGATCACCAGGGCCGACGGCAGGACCAGCAGCGTGAAATAGCGCGTCAGGGCCCTTCGCAGCTTCACCCTTTTCCTTTCCTTAACCAAACGCCTGTTTCTGTTAACCAGTGCTGGCACACGGGCCGGAATCGACCCTAGAACGCGTGCGGGCACAGAATGTGGCACGAACTGCAGAAGAGACCAGAATGGTGAAGCGCGGACCCACTCCGCCGCCGGAAGAGCGGATCATCAACGAAACGATGAGCGAGGCGCTGTCCAAGCGCTATCTCGCTTATGCGCTCTCCACGATCACGGCCCGGGCCCTGCCGGATGTGCGCGACGGCCTGAAGCCGGTGCAGCGGCGCATCCTCTATGGCATGCGCGTCCTGCGGCTGGACCCGGAAGGCGGCTATCGCAAGTGCGCCAAGATCGTCGGCGACGTCATGGGTAACTACCACCCGCACGGCGACAGCTCGATCTACGACACGCTCGTGCGCCTCGCGCAGGATTTCAACGTGCGCTACCCGCTGGTCGACGGGCAGGGCAATTTCGGCAACATCGACGGCGACAGCCCCGCTGCCTATCGCTACACCGAGGCGCGGATGACGCGCGCGGCAGAGCTGATGATGGACGGGCTCGACGAGAACGCCGTCGATTTCCGTCCGAACTATGCCGAGAATGATGAAGAGCCCGTGGTGCTCCCCGCCGGCTATCCGAACCTGCTCGCCAATGGCGCAACCGGTATCGCCGTCGGCATGGCAACCTCCATTCCGCCGCACAATGTGGCCGAGGTGATCGATGCCGCGCGCTTCCTGATCGAGAAGCCGAAGGCGACGACCGAAGAGCTGATGCAGTTTGTTCAGGGTCCGGACTTTCCGACCGGCGGCGTGATCGTCGAGGAACGCGCCGCGATGCTGGAGGCCTACGAAACCGGCCGCGGCAGTTTCCGCATGCGCGCGCGCTGGCATGTGGAAGATACGGGCCGGGGCACCTACCAGATCATCGTCACCGAGATTCCGTATCAGGTCCAGAAGTCGCGCCTGCTGGAGAAGCTGTCCGAACTGCTGGAAGCCAAGAAGGTTCCGCTCCTCGAAGACGTGCGCGACGAAAGCGCGGAAGATGTGCGCCTCGTTCTGGTGCCGCGCGCCAAGACGGTCGAGCCGGGCGTGCTGATGGAAAGCCTGTTCAAAGTCTGCGATCTTGAAACGCGCTTCAGCCTCAACATGAACGTGCTGCACAAGGGCGCGCCGCAGGTCATGGGCCTGCGCGCCGTACTGCAGGCCTATCTGGACCACCGCCGCGAAGTGCTGGTGCGCCGTTCGGAATTCCGCCTCGACAAGATCGAGAAGCGCCTGCACATCCTCGAAGGCTTTCTGAAAGCCTACCTCAATATCGACGAGGTGATCCGCATCATCCGCACCGAGGACGAGCCGAAGCCCGTCCTGATGAAGCGGTTCAAGATTTCCGACATCCAGGCCGAAGCCATCCTCAACCTCCGCCTGCGTGCCTTGCGCAAGCTGGAAGAGATGGAAATCCAGGGCGAGCATGCGAAGCTGAAGGAAGAGCGCGAGGAAATCGTCGCGCTGCTCGCCTCGCCCCGCAAGCAATGGTCGCGCGTCTCGAAAGACCTGAAGCTGGCCCGTGACGAATTTGATCCGGGTACGGCGCTCGGCAAACGCCGCGCCACGTTCGAGGCCGCGCCGGAGGTTGACCTGGCCGCAGCGCTGGAAGCCTCAAGGCCGAAAGAGCCGATGACCGTCGTCCTGTCCCAGCAGGGCTGGATACGCGGCATGAAAGGCCATGGCATCGACGCCGAGTCCATCAAGTTCAAGGAGGGCGACGGCCCGGCCTTCATGGAAGAGGTGATGTCCACCGACCGGCTGGTGATCATGTCGTCCGACGGGCGCGCCTTCATCCTTGCAGCCGAGAAGCTGCCGGGAGGGCGCGGCAATGGCGAGCCGATCCGCCTGTCGATCGAGCTGGAAGACAACGTCGCCATCATTTCGATGTTCAAGTTCGATCCCGAGCGCAAACGCGTCATGGCGTCCAGCTCAGGGTACGGATTTATTGTGTCGGAAGCCGAACTGGAATCGAACCGCAAGGCGGGCAAGCAGGTCGTCAATACGGGCGAGGGATACCTGACCGTCTGCGCGCCCGTGGAAGGCGACATGATCGCCGTGGTCGGCACAAACCGTAAGATGCTGATCTTCCCGCTGAAAGACCTGCCGGAAATGTCGCGCGGCAAGGGCAACAAGCTGCAGACCTATAGCGGCAAGGCCGAACTCGCCGATCTGATCACCTTCGACAAGCGCGACGGCCTGATCGTGATGACCGGCGGGCGCCACCGCGCCTTCGAAGAATGGAAAAGCTGGCGCGGCCAGCGCGCCCAGGCCGGCAAGGTTGTCCCGAAGGGCTTCCCAAAGGGTGGGACGTTCTCGGGGTAGGCCTTCGCACGACTTTGACGGTTTCCAAGGGTTGCAATGCCTCAATCAAATGGACGCAGCACTTGAGTGTGCAGCTTCCAGCCTTGATCGCAGCCTCTGCGCAAAGAAGGAAATAGTGAATGGCCAACATAAAACCAAAACCGCGTGAAGCAATCTCGCGCCCCATCCCGTTTCAAGCAGACACGCAATCTGCAGGCTGAGGCAAAGGCACGCAATACCAGCCCACGACATCAACAACGCTGATAGACTGCACGCAGATTGGTCGGGAGGCAGAGTGAGGGACAAACCCACTGTCACCCACACGCCGACCCAGATGAGCCGAGGTGTCCATTTGCTTTGCCAGCGTTGAACTCCGATGGCGATAGCGATGATCCAGAGCAATTGAGACCAAGTTGCTGCAACAAGCAGCCTTTGAATGACCCTGCCAGGATCGTTGATGGAAAGCAGAATCGCAGCACCCGGTGCAATGAGAAACGTGCCCGCAATGAACAGGCCCAGCATTGCTATGTGATTGGTTAGAACCGAAGGGCGCAGCAGGAAGCTCAAAGCCGTCCCACCACATCCGTCATCAGCGGTCCGATCTCGTCATGGATCACAAGGTCCGCATAAGGATCGTGATCGGTCGGCTCGCGGTTGACGATGGCGTATTGTGCGCCGAGGCGTTTGGCGAGGAGGGGGATTCCCGCCGCCGGGTAGACGACGAGGGACGAACCCAGCACCAGCATCAGGTCGCACAGCGACGCCTCTTCCGACGCGCGCTCCATCTCCGCTTCCGGCATCGCCTGTCCGAAGGAGATGGTCGCGGTCTTGATGAGGCCGGTGCAGAAGATGCAGGTGATGTCATCGTCCGCTTCCCAGCGGGGACGCAGCGCCTCAAGCTCGTAGCGTTTTCCGCAGGTGAGGCATTTCGCGTAGCTCGCATTGCCGTGCACTTCGATCACCTGCCGGTCGGGCACCCCGGAATCCTGGTGCAGGTTGTCGACATTCTGCGTGATGACGCTGGCAACCTTGCCGGCCGCCACGAGTTCGGCAATCGCATAATGCCCGGCATTCGGCGACGCGCCGGTCCAGCCGGCGGTGCGGTTGAAGACGCGCGTTCACGCCTCGCGGCGCTTGTCGCGCGAGGCGACGAAGTCCTGGAACATGATCGGCTGCATCTTGCTCCACACGCCGCCGGGCGAGCGGAAATCCGGGATGCCGCTTTCAGTGGAGATGCCCGCGCCGGTGAATACGGCGACGCGGTGGGCATTGCGGATCATGTGGGCGAGGATGTCGGCATTGGTCATGCCTGCAAGAGTAATTCGTTCGCCGGGAAGTTCTAGCGGAACATGCCGTCGCGCAGGTTGATGCCGTGCTCGGTATAAGCCTTCAGGCAGCAAAGCATGTGCATCCATCCGCCCTTGTTGCTGAGACAGGACCGGAAGCCCTCCGGCGTCTGCCGCCAGCCTTCCTCGGAGATGGACACGAGCGTGCGCCCATCTTCCAGCGCTTCGAAGCGCATCGTCACCAGCGTCTGGTAAGTGCCTTCCTCGCCGCCCGATTCAGCTGCGGTATCCGCTGCATCCCAGCGCAGGATGATCCGCCGGTTCTTCTCCACTTCGACGACATGGACAGGAAAGGCGCCGGGGAAATCTGCAAAGTCCCAGGTGACGGTCGCCCCGGTTTCCAGCCGGCCTTTGGCCCCGCCTGTGGTGAAATAGCCGGAGAGTTTCTCAGGGTTCACAACCGCCTCGAACACTTCGTCCACGGGGCGGGCGATGCGGCCGCTGACTTCGAATTTCAGGTCCATGCGAAAACTCCGGGGCTTGCGTTCCGTCTCATCATGTTATAAAAATATAACATGTCAAGCATGGACGCCGAAACAACAGACGATCTCGTCTTCAAGGCGCTCGCCGCGCCGGTGCGCCGGGCCATGCTCGATGCGCTGAAGGACAATCCGCAGACGACCGGCGAACTTTGCGCGCGCTTCCCGGCGCTCGACCGGTGCACGGTGATGCAGCACCTCAAGGTGCTGGAGGCGGTGGATCTGGTGATCGCGCAAAAGGTCGGCCGCGTGCGCTGGAACCACCTGAACGCCTTGCCATTCAAGGCAATCCACGATCGCTGGATCGGGCCCTATGCCGCACGCGCGGTGGATGGACTGGCGGCGCTGAAAGCAGGTCTCGAGACAGGGGCGGGATAGGCAGGCTAGCCGCCTCCGCCCTATATTCGGGCGCAAAGGAGTTCGCGCCGTGCAACGCACAGTGATTGTCGGAGATGTTCACGGGATGCTGGGCGCCCTGCACGAACTGCTGGACCGGCTGAAGCTGGTGGCCGGCGACCATCTCGTGATGGCGGGCGATCTCGTCGACAAGGGGCCGGATCCCGTCGGCGTGGTGCACCACGTGGCCGAGCTGACAGCTGCCGCGCCCTTTGCCGTAACGCTGGTCGATGGCAATCATGAGGATCGCCACAAACGCTACCACCGGAACCTGACCGAACGCCCTTCGATTGCCGCTCAGCAGGCGCGCGAGGCGCCGCATCTGGCAATGCTGCACGGCGAACTTTCCCCGGAAGGGCGCGCCCTCCTGCACAGCGCCGTCGCGTTTCACCGCGTGCCGCAGCAGGGCGTGCTAGTGGTGCATGGCGGCATACCCGGCGACATGCGCCGTTTCCCGGAAACACCGGAGGAAGCGGACCGCCTGACCGGCCGCCACCGGGACCGGTTCCGCAAGGTGCTCCGCACGCGGTACATCGACCGCCATACCGGCGGCTTCATCGGGCTGGACATGCAGGCGCCGGACGATCCGTTCTGGGCCGAAGTATATGATGGCCGCTTCGGGCATGTGGTGTTCGGTCACCATGTTTTCCTCGAAGGTCCGGCAGAGTTTCCGCACGCGACCGGCATCGATACCGGCGCCGTCCATGGCGGATCGCTGACGGCGGTGGTCTATCCCGAGGCGGCTCCGCGCCACTTCGTGCAGGTCAGCACCGCAGCCCACACGCCGCTCAGCTGAGGGCATATTGCTTGCGAAACCGCGCAGTGCCGGTTAGGCCTTGGCTCTTAAGGCATTCCGGAGGGGCTCCCCATGAACATGGTTCTCATTGTCCTGGCGGTGATCGTCGCCATCGTCGGCATGATCATCCTCATCTACAACGGCCTCGTGATGAAGCGGCAGCGGGTCAACCAGGCCTTCGCTGACGTGGACGTGCAGCTGAAGCAGCGCCAGAACCTGATCCCCAACCTCGTCGAAACCGTGAAGGGCTACGCCGCGCACGAGCAGGCGACTTTTCAGCAGGTGATCGCCGCGCGCAATGCCGCGCAGGCGGCCAATACTGCCGGCGAGATGGCGCGGGCCGAAGGCGCGCTGAGCCAGGCGCTGGGCAAACTCTTCGCGCTTGCGGAGGCCTATCCGGACCTGAAAGCCAACACGAACTTCCTGCAGCTGCAGAACGAACTGTCCTCGATCGAAGACAAGCTCGCCGCCGCGCGCCGGTTCTACAACTCCGCTGTTCAGGACTACAACACAGCCCGCGAACAGTTCCCGGGATCGATCATCGCCGGCAGCTTCAACTTCGAGGCGCGCGAATTCTTCGACGTCGGCGCCGAAAGCCGCGCTTCGCTGGACGAGCCGCCGAAGGTCGGTTTCTAAGCCGCCATCGGCGCGTCACGCGCCCGATTCCGGCACAAAACATGCGCGTCTCTGCGCCCCGGGAGCGCACAGGAATGCGGCGCCCGTGCATCCCGCCCCTCAGGCGAGAGAAGCGCTGGACGAAACGCCCGTTTTCGGGTGAGCATTCAGTTGATCCGGAAAGGAGGCCCATGAAATGCGCCTTACCCTAGTTGTTGCCGCTGCCGCCCTGCTGCTGGCGGCCTGTTCGCCGAAGACCGAAAAGCCTGCGCCGGAGGCGCCACTGCCGGTCGAGGAAACGAGCCCGATAACCGAAACGGCGCCTCCGGCACCGGCGCTGGACCCGACGCAACTCGACCTGTCGAAGATTGCGCTCGCCATGCGCATCCCCTCGACCTTCCGCGCCTATGATGAGGGGGCTTATCTGCAGATCAACGTGATCAGCCCGCGCCTTGCCGTCGATATTGCGGAGACATTCCCGCTGGAGACGTCCGAAGGGTTCGACAGCCAGTTCCTCGCCACCGAGAACAAGGACGGCTTCACCATCTGGACCTATGCCACACGGCCGGAAGACGCCGCCCGTCTCGCCGCATTGAGCGCAGAGCTTGCGCGCCTCAAGGCCGAGGCACCCGGCGAGAACGAGCTTAGCTTTGGCGCCGTGGCTCCCGGCTGCTGGAACGAGCCGGAGCAGACGCCGGGCAGCCTCGCGCGAACGCTCTACATCCGCGTCGTGCCGGAAGAGGATTTCCAGGTCTTCGTGCCGGAACAGGTGCTGACCGCCGGGGACCTGCCAGGCATCGAGAGCTTCTGGGGCGCGTGCAACGAATAAGGTCTCCTCGCGGCGCGAATTGAAGTCGGTGGTCTGCCGGGGCGTTTTTGTGGTATTGAAGCCGCGCGATGAGCGATCCTCTTGGTCCCGGCGATCTGGTCCTGTGCGTCAACGCGTCCCCGAACCATGTGACGGGCGAGCCCGTCCCCCTTGTGGCCGGTGAGACCGACCGTGTGTTCGACCTCTGGGAGTTTGCCTGCCCGTGCGGACGCTCGGACGCGCTGCTGGATGTCGGCGTCGGCTGGGCCTGGTGCCAGAGCCGTTTCCGCAAACTGCCGAAGCCGAAAGCAAAAGCGAAGTCGCGAACGGTTACGACTCCCAAGAAGGTGGAGCCGGTTTCATGGAGCGCGTTAACGCCTCGGCTGCGCTTTGAACCACGGCTCGAGGCGCCCGAGCGCTTCCCGGATTTCCTCCGTGGACAGTGCAAACGAGAAGCGCATGAAGCGGTGGCCTTCCACGGGATCGAAATCCACGCCCGGTGCGGTTGCCACACCGGTTTCCTCAAGCAGCCGTAGGCAGAAGCCGAGGCTGTCATCGGTGAAGCGCGAGATATCGGCATAGATGTAGAAGGCGCCGTCGGGCGGCGCGATGCGTTCCAGGCCGAGGCGGGGCAGTGCGTCCAGCATCAGGGCGCGGTTGGCGCGGTAGACCTCAACATGCGCATCGAGTTCCGCGCGGCTTTCCATCGCGACGAGACCGGCGTGTTGGGCAAGGGAAGGCGCAGTAAGAAACAGGTTGCCGATATAGGCGCTGGTACGCGCGACGCCGTCTTCCGGTGAGACGAGCCAGCCGAGCCGCCAGCCCGCCATCGAGAAATACTTCGAGAAGCTGTTCACGACGTAGGCGGAAGGCTCATGCTCCAGCATCGAATGGATGGCCGGGCCGTAAGTGAGGCCGTGATAGATTTCGTCCGAGACGATGCGCGCGCCGATCTTGCGAGCGGCGGCCGCGATGGCGGCAAGCTCCGTATCCGGAAGGATCGTGCCGGTGGGGTTCGCGGGGCTTGCGAGCAATACGCCCTGCGGTGCCGGGTGCAGCGCGGCGATGGCCGCCGCCGAGATCTGGAACCGCTCGGCCTCGCCGCAGGGGATTTCGACGGGCACGAGGTTCAGCGCACGGATCGTGTTGCGATAGGCAACATAGCCGGGGCGGGCGAGGGCGATCCGGTCGCCCGGATTGAATGCCGTGGAAAGCGCAAGCACCAGCGCGGGCGATGCGCCGCAGGTCAGCGCGATGCGGCGTGGATCAACCGTTACGCCATAGCTGTCGCGGTAGTGCTGCGCGATGCGCGCCTTCAGCGGCACACTTTCCCAGTAGCCCATCGCTTCATTGTCGAGCACGCCATGCGCGGCGGCGATGGCGGCGGAGGGCGCGCCGGTAGAAGGCTGGCCGAATTCCATATGCAGGATGCGCTGGCCCGCCGCCTTCAGTTCATGCGCACGCCGGCTGATGGCAATTGCCTGGAAAGGTGAAATGTCCTGGCCCATCAATTACTTGGCAGCAATCGAAGGCAGCCAGGTGGCGAGCGCCGGGAAGGCAGCGATCATTGCAATAAGCAGAACCTGAAGCCCGATGAAGGGAATTGCGCCGCGCCAGATCTGCAGTGTGCTGACTTCCGGCGGCGCCGCGCCGCGCAGGTAGAAGAGCGCAAAGCCGAAGGGCGGAGTCAGGAAGCTTGTCTGCAGGTTCACCGCCATCAGGATAGCGAGCCAGACCGGGTCGCACCCAAGCACGATCAGCGGCGGGGCCACCAACGGCACGACCACGAAGACGATCTCGATGAAATCGAGGAAGAAGCCCAGCACGAACATGACCAGCATGGTCATCGCCAGCGCGCCCCATTTGCCGCCGGGCACGCTGTGCAGGATTTCGGCTACGATGTCGTCGCCATTGAAACCGCGGAAGACGAGGCTGAACATCGAAGCGCCTATGAGGATCAGGAACACCATCGACGTGATGTGCGTGGCACTCTTGAGAGCAGGCGTAAGCTGCCTTGCATTGCGCAAAACGACGAGACCGGCCACGAGCGCCGCGACGAAGGCAAGCGTGGAAAGGACCGTGATCGCGAGGCCGGCATATTCGGCGAAGGTGTGCGTGGCTGCGCCAGCGCGGAGGTCGAGGACGTTACGCAGCACGAGGATGAGCATCAGCCCCGCAAGCCCGAGATACATGACGGGGGAAAGCCGGCTGCCGGTTTCCTTGTCGAGGCGCAAACCTGCGAGCAGGAGCGCGCCGCCCGCGCCGATGGCTGCAGCCTCCGTCGGTGGTGCGATACCGGCGAGGATTGAACCCAGAACCGCGATGATAAGGACCAGCGGCGCGCCGAGGCTCAGCGCGATGTCACGGAAGGTGACGGGTTCAAGATCATCGGTTGATGTTGCCGGTGGGCAGGCATCGGGCCGCAGGAAGGAAATGACGGCGATCCAGATCAGATAAAGAGCCACCAGCAGCAGGCCCGGAATGAGCGCGCCCGCGAAGAGATCGCCGACGGATACAACGGCCGAGCCGCCGCCGGTGTGAAGACTTGCCTGGCTCGCCGCGTTGGAAATCGCGTCGGCCAGCAGGATGAGGACAATCGAGGGCGGGATGATCTGGCCAAGCGTTCCGGAGGCGGCGATGGTGCCGGTGGCAAGGCGCGGATCATAACCTTGCCGCAGCATGGCCGGCAGCGCGATCAGCGTCATGGCGATGACAGTCGCCCCGACAATTCCGGTGGACGCGGCGAGCAGCGTGCCGACAAGCACCACGGCATAGGCGAGCCCGCCGCGGACGCCGGCCAGCAGCCGGCCCGCCATCGTCAGCAGGTCTTCCGCCACGCGCGAGCGTTCGAGGATCACGCCCATCAGAACGAACAGGGGCACCGCGATCAGTGTCGGGCTCTGCATGATCCCGGTGCCTTCGATCCGGCTCGGAAAGGCCTTCAGGAAGGAGTCCGGAAACACGCCGAGGGCAATGCCGATCAGCGCGAAGATCAGCGCGACGCCGCCGAGCGTCAGCGCAACCGGGTAACCGGCAAGCAGGCCGCCGAGGGCGACAATGAACATCAGCGTGGCGAGGAGGGTCTCAAGTTCCATGGCCGCTCGCCTCCAAATCGGCCACCGGTTCGGCGGGCGGCAGGGCGCCGGTCAGGCGCAGCGCCGCTTTCAGCGATTCCGAAAGGCCCTGCGCCATAAGCAGCACCGCGAACACGGGCACCAGCGTCTTGAACAGGTACAAGATCGGCAGCCCGTCCGACTCGCGTGAGCCTTCCAGCAGGAGCCAGGAGCGCGCGAGGCCCGCTTCGCCGGTCATCAGGATACGGACGCAAAGCGGGAAGAGCAGCAGGTACGCCCCGGCGAGTTCTATCCAGTTGCGGCCCGCTTCGCCGAAACGGGGACGCAGGATATCGACCCGCACATGCGCGCCGTCGCGCAGGGCGGCGGCGGCGCCGATCATGAACATCGCCGCGAAGGCGTAGGTCACCGCTTCGTTGAGCCAGGTGAAGGACAGGCCGAAGGCGTAGCGCAGCAGCACAACGATCAGCTGAAGGAAGACAAGCAGCACCCCGCAAACCATTGCGATGCCGAGCGCGCCGCCGGAGATGCGGTCAATCAGGCCGATCAGGCGCTTGGCGAAGCCGTCGAGGAGGCGCGGTACGGCGAGCACCACCAGCGGCAGGGCGAACAGCGGCAACAGCGCGATGCCGATCCATTTCAGCGCTGTCCCCACTGTCAGAAAGATATGCGGATCCATCTGCCCCGGCCTCGCTGCCTATTTGCCGAGTTCGCGGGCGGCGTAGTACTTGCCATCCGAAACATTGGCCCAGCCGCGCATCAGCTTCAGCGAGCGTTCGAAGCTTTCGTAGATGCGCTTCTCGATGCCATCCTTGCCGCTGGCCGCGCGCACGTCGAAGGCAGCTTCCGACATGCGCTTGACGATTTCATCCGGGAACGAACGAAGCTGTGTGCCATGTTCGCGTACCAGAAGGTCGAGATGCACCGAGTTCTGGTAGGTGAATTCGCCGAGCGAGAGATGGTTCACCGATTCGCAGGCAGCTTTCAGGATCGCCTGTTCGCTGGGGATCAGGCTGTCCCACACGCCGCGATTTATACCGACGGCGAGGCTGGCGCCCGGTTCATGGAAGCCGGGGCCGTAATAGTAGGGCGCCTCGCGGTGGAAGCCGAGCGCATAGTCGTTCCACGGGCCGACCCATTCGGTCGCGTCGATCGCGCCGGTCTGCAGCGCCTGGTAGATCTCGCCGCCCGCAAGCGCAATCGAGGCGCCGCCCAGCGCGCGCAGCACTTCGCCGCCCTGGCCGGGAATGCGCATCTTAAGGCCGACAAAGTCGTTCAGGGTACGGATTTCCTTGCGGAACCAGCCGCCCATCTGGTGGCCGGTATTGGCGCCCTGTATGCTCTTGATACCGAACTGGCCCGACAGTTCGTCCCACAATTCCTGACCGCCGCCATGGTCGATCCAGCCCATGATTTCCTGCGCCGTCATGCCGAAGGGCACCGCCGTGAAGAAAGGGAAAGCGGTGGACTTGGCGGTCCAGTAATATTCCGCGCCGTGGTACATGTCGGCCGAGCCGTTGGCGACCGCGTCGAAGCTCTCGAACGGCGGCACCAGTTCGCCTGCGGCGAACACCTTGATCTCCATCAGTCCGTCCGACATTTCGAACACGCGCTCGGCAACCCGTTCCGCCGCGCGTCCAAGGCCGGGCAAGCCCTTTGGCCAGGTCGTGACCATGTTGAAGCGGCGCCGACTGCGGCTGATCGCAGGCCCGGACAGGGCTTCTCCGGATTTCGGATTTGCAAAGGTCGCGGCTGCGCCTGCCGCGCCCAGAAGGCCTGCGCCCACAAGATTGCGCCGGTTGATCATGGTCTTGCCTCCCCGGAGATCCGCCCGCCGCTCTTCTGCCGGTCAGGGGACGCTACCGCCTATTCGTCGTCTCTCAAGAGCCGCCAGCGGTCGCCGTCAAGTACTTCCAGTGGCTGGTAGCGCCGCTTGTAGGACATCTTCGGGCTGCCCTTGACCCAGTAGCCGAGATAGACATGCGGCAGGCCAAGTTCCTGCGCGTGCCGGATATGATCAAGGATGACATAGTGGCCGAGGCTGCGGTCCGCCTTCTCCGGATCGAAGAAAGTGTAGACCATGGAGAAGCCGTCGCGCAGCACATCGGTAATCGCTGCGGCGACCAGCGGGGCGGACTCGTCAGGCCCTTCACGGTATTCGAAGATCAGGCTCTGCACCGGGCTGCCGCCGACCATGGCAACATAGTCCCGGTAGGTCATCTCGGACATGCCGCCATTGTCATGGCGGGTCTTCACGTAGGATTTCAGCAGGCGGAACTGTTCACGCGTCGCCTGCGACACGACCGGGCGGCGCACCAGTGCGGCGTTCTTCGCAATCACCTTGCGGTCATTGCGGCTGATGTCGAACTCACGCGTCGGCACGCGCACGCTGCGGCAGGCGTTGCAGCGCAGGCAGGCGGGCCGGTAGGCGATGGACTGGCTGCGGCGGAAACCTGACTGGCTGAGCACATTGTGCACCGCGTCGGCTTCCGGGATCGCCAGGTTGGTAAACGCCTTCCGCTCCTTGCGATCCGGCAAATAGGGACACGGGCTGGGGTTCGTGACGTAGAACCTCAGCGACCGTTCCAGGCCGGCCGGCAACAGATGGGAATCCGTGAACTTCATGTGGGAGAACGATACACGCCGCGGGGGCTGCGCCAAGGGGCCAAACCGTTGCGGGCAGCGGCGCGCGGCAAAAAAGACACACCGGCGTGACCTGAAAGCCTCACGGCAGGGTGGCCAGATGAACTTTCAGGCTGATGCGGCGGTTCTGCGCAAGGTGCGGCTGGCCGGGCTCGAGCGGTTTTGTGTCGGCAAGGCCGGTGACCGCCCGGAAGCGAGCGCCGGCCACACCGCCGGCCTCGAGCAGGCGGCGGGCATCGTTCGCCCGGTCGGATGAAAGATCCCAGTTGGAATAGCCGGTTGAAGCGAGGCTGAAGGCATCGGTATGGCCTTCGATCGAAACGGCGTTGGACAGCGGTGCCAGCGTGGCGGCCGCAGCGGCAACGAGTTTTCCGCCCTCTGCGGTCAATGCCCCGCTCGCGCTCTCAAACAGGGGCCGGCCGGCCGTATCAACCAGATCGAGGCGGACCCCGTCCGGTTCCACGGAAAGGATAACGCTCTCGCCCGCGCCCTTAAGGCTTTCGGAAAGTTGCAGGAGGCTGAACAAGTCAGCCGCTTCGGACGCTGCCGGGGCGGCGCTGGCAAGGGCGGCTTCGCGTGTCTTGAACTCTCCGGCGATCGCGGCGCGGGCATCCGGCGAGACGCCGCTGACCAGCCACATCAACAGGAAGAAGGCCATCAAGGCGGTCAGGAAGTCGGCATACGCCATCTTCCACGTGCCCATTTTGCGGGCCGGTGGTGCAGGCATTCTGCCTGCGAGTTGCCGGTGGGTCGTGGCATAAGCCATCGTCCTGGTTCCTGTCCTTCTGACGGAGATCATCGTGTATCAGGTCATGGTGAAACCCACGCTTCGGACGGGGATGGGATTTCGATGAAATTCAATGTATTGGGCGTCCCAGAACGGCACACCCTCATTAGGAGACAGTCATGGCGCGCACCGCTTTTCTCGGCCTCGGGGTCATGGGCTTCCACATGGCGGGCCATCTTGCGCGGGCGGGTCATAAGGTCAGCGTCTGGAACCGCTCTCCAGAAAAGGCGCAGGCGTGGCAGGCCGTGCATCGCGGTGATGTTGCAAAGGACCCGGCCTCCGCCGTGTTTGGTGCCGAATACGTGCTGATGTGCCTCGGCGATGACCCGGATGTGCGCGCCGTGTTCGAAGCCTTCGAGCCGAGCCTTGGCGCCGGCATGACCGTGATCGACCACACCACCGCTTCCGCCGGGCTCGCCCGCGATCTGGCCACACGTTGCAAGGCGAAGGGCGCGCACTTCATCGACGCGCCGGTCTCTGGCGGCGAGGCGGGCGCGATCAATGGCAAGCTCACCATCATGTGCGGGGGCGATCCTGCCGCGTTCGCCGCCGCCGAGCCGGTGATGAATGCCTTCGCCCGCAAGATCACCCTGATCGGCGACACGGGCGCCGGCCAGCTCGCCAAATCCGTCAACCAGATCTGCATCGCCGGCATCGTGCAGGGCCTCGCGGAAGGACTGCACTTTGCGGAGAAGGCTGGGCTCGACGCCGAGAAGGTGATCGAGGCGATCTCGGGCGGCGCGGCGCAGAGCTGGCAGATGGAAAACCGCTGGAAGACCATGACCGAGGGCAAGTTCGATTTCGGCTTCGCGGTAGACTGGATGCGCAAGGATCTGCGCATCACTCTCGACGCCGCCCGCGAGACCGGCGCCAGCCTGCCGCTGACCGCGATGGTGGACCAGTACTATGCCGACGTGCAGGCGATGGGCGGTAACCGCTGGGATACGTCGAGCCTGATTGCCCGTTTGAAACGGGACGCGTAGGCTGCCTGCCACGGCAGGAGGCAGAGATGGCAAAGGCAAAGAGCGAACCGAAGACCAAGGCGACGGACGTTTCGCCGAAGGATTTCATCGCGGCTATGGAAGACGGCACCCGCAAGAAGGACGCTGAGATCCTCCTGAAGTGGATGACGAAGGTCACCGGCCTCAAGCCGAAAATGTGGGGGCCGAGCATCATCGGTTTTGGCCGCTATGCCTACACCTATGACAGCGGCCATTCCGGCGAAATGTGCATGACCGGCTTCAGCCCGCGCAAGGCGAACATGGTGGTCTATGTCCTGCCCGGTTATAGCGGCTTCCAGGACCAGCTGGCCCGCCTCGGCAAACACAAGACCGGCGCCAGCTGCCTCTATATCAACAAGCTCGCGGACGTGGACATGGGCGTGCTGGAAGAGATCGTTCAGGGCGGTGTCGATCACATGCGCAAGACCTACAAGACCTGGGACGCTTGACCGCGCCTGCCTAATCCATTCGTGTGCGGAGTATCTGACGGATGAAACCTTTTCTCCGCATCGGCGGCATTGTGCTGCTCGGCATCTTCCTGCTGGCGGCCGGTTTATCCGTTTCATCTTGCGTGAGCAATGCCGCGCGTCTCTCCGCGCTTGAAAATACAGCGCCGCCCGCACCTTACCGGATAGAGCGCGACGAGTATGGCGTGCCAACGATCTATGGCGAGACGGACGCCGCCACCGCCTTCGGCCTCGCCTATGCCCACGCCGAGGATGACTTCGCCACCATCCAGCGACAGGTGCTCGCGGTGCGCGGGGAACTTGGCGCAGTAGACGGGGCAGAAGGTGCGCAGGCGGATTATTTCGGCAAGCTGATCGACGTGAAGGGGCAGATCACCGCCGGCATCGCGACCGTCTCCCCGGAAGCCCGCGCCATGGCGCAGGGCTATGCCGATGGGCTCAATCTCTATGCCGCGCAGCATCCGAAGGAAGTGCTGCGCCCGCAGGTTTTCCCACTCACCGGCGAAGATGTTATCGGCGGGTTCGTGCTCGTCTCGCCGCTCTTCTTCGGCGTCGACGACACGGTCTCGCGCCTGTTCGGCAATGGCGAAATCCCGCCGGACCGGGAGCCGGAGGAGCGCGGCTCCAACGCCTTCGCCTTCGCGCCGCACCGCACGGCGGATGAGTCCACCGTTCTGGTCTCAAACTCGCACCAACCCTGGGAAGGCGCCGCCGCCTGGTATGAAGCGCGCATCGCCAGCGGTGAAGGCTGGTCGATGCAGGGCGCGCTGTTTCCCGGAAGTCCGGTGATCCTGATGGGCCACAACGCCCACCTCGGCTGGACCAACACCGTCAACCGCGCCGACCTGACAGATGTCTACAAACTGGTGCTCGACGACAGCGGCAAACGCTACATGCTCGACGGCGAATGGAAGGACCTGACGCATCGCCATGTCTGGCTCAAGGTGAAGATGGGCCCGTTCGTCGTACCGATCCGCCAGAGCGTCTGGGGCTCCGTGCACGGACCAGTCATCAAGAACAAGTCCGGCGCCTTTGCCATCCGCTATGCGGGCTATGGCGAGGTGCGCCAGTTCGAACAATACTACAAGCTGAGCCGCACGAAATCTCTGGAAGACTGGCGTGCCGTAATGGCCATGCAGGCCATCCCCGCAACCAATTTCATCTATGCCGACAAGCTCGGCAACATCGCGTATCTCTACAATGTCCGCCTGCCGAAGCGTGACCCGTCCGTCGCCTGGGAAAACGTGCTGCCCGGCGACCGGTCAGACCTCATCTGGACCGCATACGAGCCGCCGGAGCGCATCCCCTTCCTTCTGAACCCACCCGCCGGGTACATCGTCAATTCCAACAACACACCCTGGCTCGCCACCGCGCCAGCAGATGACATGAAGCCTGAAGACTATCCCGGCCTCGTCGGCGTCGAGACCTGGATGACCAACCGCATCCTCCGGGCCAAGACATTGCTGGAGGCTGATGACATCTTCGATGATGCCGACATCCATCGCATCAAGTTCGACAAGGGTTATGACAAGACCTCCCGCCTCGGCGAAGCCTTTACCGCCGCGATCGAAGACGCGCGTGCGGCAGGTACGCTCAGCGAAGCCGTGTCACTTCTGGACAGCTGGGACTGGACTGCCGACGGAGAGGGCAACGCCGACTCGCTCGCCCTTATCGTGCTCCAGGAGCTGCAATGGAAACTCTACGCGCGCGAGGCACCGCGCCCCGGCCGCGAAATCCTCACCGACGCGGACGCGCACCTTCGAAAGCATTTCAGCAAGCTCGAAGTAGCGTACCGAGATTTCGCCCGTCTCATCCGCGGCGAGGCTGATTTTCCTCTTGCTGGCGGCCCGGAAACCCTCCGTGCCCTGATGTACCGGCCCGCCGAGGATGGCCGCTACAACGCCGTCGGCGGGGACAGCTTCATGCTGGTGGTGAAATGGCCCAAGGATGGCAGCGCACCACAGACGAAAACCATCTACCCTTTCGGCGCCGCCATGGGCCGTCCTGAATCGAAGCACTATTCCGACCAGTCGGAAATGTTCTCAAAGGAAGAATTCAAGGACAGCCCGCTTCCCGCCTATGATTGATCAGAGGGCGCGCCTGTCAGCCGACAGGGATGTCCATGAAGACAAGCGCATCATTCATCACGGCCTCGCCAAGGCTCTGCCCATAGGTCTCCAGCGCGCTCTGGAAGGAGGGAGACTGTACGTCCGCGAATGTTGCGCCACATTTAGCCGTGGCAATCGACATCGCCTCGAAGCTCAGCTTCAGGAAGGCATCGGTCGCCGCCGGTTTGTTCTCCTGCAATGCATGGATGATCATCTGCTTCATGCCGGCCTTCTGTGATGGCGTCGCATTGGCAATCATGCAGGTGGCGAGCGGATTTGCAGGCTCGCTGGCGCCCGCGGTGAGCGCAATGAAGGGCAGGGCGGCGGTGACAATCAGGGTGCGGATCATGTGGGTCTCCGGATAAGTGTGCCCCCCCGAAAACTAGCATGGCCGGTGTTCCCGCTGAACAGGATATGACACCTCGCGCGGGCTCTCAGCTCCACATGACAGCGCGTCCATCATTACGCGCGCGACATTTGCACGCTTCGTTCAGCGTTTGAGAAGAGTATAGACCGGATCGTCCGGATGGGCGCTTCCGATCGGCGTCCGGCTCCCGAAACGCTCGGCCTCCGTGCCCGGCGGCAAGGGCATCTCCTCGGTCCAGTCAAACACTACGACGCGGTCCAGGATGCGCCACTCGCCGCCGCGCTTCACGAACCAGTCGAGATAGCGTCCCTTCATATCCCATTGCTGCATCTGGCCGTTCGGCCCGCGCTGGCGCTGAAAGGCCGAGAAGTAGCTTTCCACGGCGGCGCCGCCGGGGCGGAACTCGATCAGGATATTGTGGATCTGGTGAATGCCCCGCTCGATATAGGGCAGGGTCTTCATCGCCCAGTCGACAAAGCCGCTTGCGCTGCCCTGATACGGACCATGGTGATCGGTTCCGTCCGGCCAATAGGCAGACCGCAGCGCCGCTTCATCGGCACGGTCAATGCCGCGCGCATACCGGAACAGGCAATCGCGGATCGCGTCCTTCGCGAGCAGTATCTCAAGACTTCCCGCCGGACCTTCCGCCTCGCTCATCCGCCCAGCTTCTCCGCCGCGCGTTCCGCAAAATATGTGATCACGCCCGCCGCGCCGGCGCGCTTGAAGCTCAGCAGCGTTTCCATCATCACGCGGTCGCCGTCGATCCAGCCATTCTGCGCCGCCGCCATGATCTGCGCGTACTCGCCCGAAACCTGATAGGCCAGCGTCGGCACACCAAAGGTGGTCGAGACGCGGTGCACGATGTCCAGATACGGCAGTCCCGGTTTCACCATCACCATGTCCGCGCCCTCGGCGAGGTCCAGCGCGACCTCGCGCAGCGCTTCGTCCGTGTTCGCCGGATCCTGCTGATAGGTTTTCTTGTCGCCCTTCAGTGCCGCCGCCGAGCCGATGGCTTCGCGGTACGGCCCATAGAATCCACTCGCATACTTCGCCGCATAGGCAAGGATCATCGCGTTGCTGAAGCCTTCCTCCTCGAACGCCGCGCGGATGGCGCCGATGCGCCCGTCCATCATGTCCGACGGTGCGACCACATCCGCGCCGGCGCCGACATGCACAAGAGCCTGCGTCACCAGCCGCTCCACGGTCGCATCATTCGGAATGGTGCCGTCCTCGTCCAGCAGGCCGTCATGCCCGTGGCTTGTATAGGCGTCCAGCGCAACGTCCGTGATCAGACCAACTTCCGGCGCAGCATCCTTCATCGCTTTCAGTGCACGCGGCACGAGCCCGTCCGGAGACAGCGCGCCGGTGCCCTCGGCATCTTTGCCCTCCGGCCCGATATACGGAAAGAGCGCGATCGCCGGAATGCCCAGCGCCTTCGCCTGCATTGCCGCCCTCGCGGCCTCCTTAACCGACAGCCGGTCCACACCCGGAAGCGAGGCGACCGGCACGCGACCCTCGCCAGCATGCACGAAGACCGCCCAGACAAGGTCGGCCGGCGTCAGCACGTTCTCGGCGGTCAGCGAGCGGACCCAGGATGCCTGCCGCAAGCGACGCATCCGGGTGGCGGGAAAGGATTGCGGAAACTGGGTCATATGCCTTCCTAGCGCCAAATCTGCCCCGCTCACAACCACCCCGCCTTGCGGCGCATGAAGCAGCGCTTGGTCACATCCATCACCGCCGCCTGCCGCGCCTCGATTTCCATCATCCAGTCCGTCATCTGTTTGCGGGGCAGTTCGCGGAATCCGAGGGTCCGGTAGAAGGGTGCGTTCCAAGGCAGGTCGCGGAAAGTGGAGAGGGTCACGGTCTTCAGCCCCCGGTCCTCCGCGTCCCGGAACACCCGGCGCACCAGCGCCGCGCCGAGGCCCTTGCGGCCATGGTCCGGGTGCACGCTGATCTGGTCCAGATATAGCGTGTCTCCCCGAAGCGAGGTCAGCACGAACCCGGCCGGCACGCCCTTCGGCCCCCGCGCCACGAATACGTGCCCCCCGGGCATCGCCGCTTCGAAAACCTCCGCCGGCACATGGTCCGACAATTCTTCTTCGGGCAGCATCCCTGTGCCGGCGAAAAGCTGGCTGGCGGCCAGGTCAATCGCGATGAGATCGGGGATTTCGTCGGCGGCCACGCCCGAAATCGAGTATCCCTCGGGAAGGCGTCGCATTGACATCAGGCCGCGCTCTATCGCAATTCGGGGCCAGACATATTGAGATCAGGGCGTCTTGCCAATGAGCCTTCTTTTTAATGACGAACGCGTGATGATCCGCGACATGGCGCAGAGGTTTGCGCAGGACCGGCTCCTCCCGCATTCCGAGGCCTGGGACCGCGACAGCCACTTCCCGGTGGACGTGATTCGCGCCAGCGCCGAACTCGGCTTTGCCGGCATTTACGTGCAGGAAGAACACGGCGGCTCGGGTCTCACGCGCACGGACGCCGCCCTCATCTTCGAACAGCTCTCCTATGGCGATGTCTCCACGGCCGCCTTCATTTCCATCCACAACATGGCCAGCTGGATGATCGACACGTTCGGCTCCTCCGAACAGCGTGCCCAGTGGTTGCCGCGCCTTACCTCGATGGAGCTGATCGCCTCCTACTGCCTGACGGAGCCGGGCGCAGGTTCGGACGCTGCCAGCCTCAAGACGAAAGCCGTGCGCGACGGCGACCATTACGTCATTACGGGCACGAAGCAGTTCATCTCCGGCGCGGGCACATCGGATGTGTACGTCCTGATGGCGCGAACCTCAGACGACGGAGCAAAAGGCGTCTCCACCTTCATCATCGAGAAGGGTACGCCCGGGCTGTCGTTTGGCGCCAACGAGCGCAAGATGGGCTGGAAAAGCCAGCCGACCGCGCAGGTCATCCTCGACGGCGTGCGGGTACCTGCGGTGAACCGCATCGGCGAGGAAGGCCACGGCTTCCGTTTCGCCATGGCGGGCCTTGACGGTGGCCGCCTCAACATCGCCGCCTGCGCCCTCGGCGGCGCGCAGCTCGCGCTCGACAAGGCGGTCGCCTACGCGAAAGACCGCAAACAGTTCGGCAAGGCCATCGCCGATTTCCAGGCAACGCAATTCAAGCTCGCCGACATGGAAACCGAACTCCAGGCCGCCCGCGTGATGCTCTATGAAGCCGCCGGACGGCTCGATGGAAAGACGCCGGACGCCACCCGCTGGTGCGCCATGGCGAAGCGCTTTGTCACGGATACGGCCTTCAAGGTCGCCAACGACGCCCTGCAGATCCATGGCGGCTACGGCTATCTAGCCGATTATGGCGTCGAACGCATCGTCCGTGACCTGAGGGTCCACCAGATCCTCGAAGGCACCAACGAGATCATGCGTGTGATCATTTCGCGGGATATGCTGAAAGGCTAAGGCCATGTCGGGCGGACCGGGTAGGCCATCGCCGCTTGCGAGGTTTACGTCCAGCCGGGCTTTCTCGGTTCTGGTTCTGGCGGCACTTGTCTTCTACGTCTGGCTTGCATTGGGTGATGGCTACGCCGCTCTCGCCGGTCAGCCTGACCGCAACGGCGACGGCCTGTTTAACATCGCAGACATGCCATTCGCGGCCTATGCCTTGCTCACCTCCATCGGCGATAACATCCAGTCCACAGCCCTCGGCATGCGCCGCGCCGAAATCGCGCGCTTCCTGCAAATGAGCGCGGATCCGCCAAACCCGTTCTGGTCAATCTTCCTGTCGGGATTCGTCTATTTCTTGCTCTGGCACTTCGCGCGGAAAAGTTTGCAGGATACCTCCACGTTCAAGTCCTGAGGCGATGCCTAGTATCGCGGCGTCCTGTCCCGGATGCGGTCAAAGCCTTGCTTGATCGTCGCGAACCGCGCCTCGATATAGGGCTCGAACTGCAGGTCGGTGAAAATGTGCGGCCAGTCGCCCTCGATGGCTTCGCGCACCAGTTCGCCCACATAGAGCGGGTCAATTCCCTTGGAGATCGCCTCGGTCACGGCCTTCAGGACCTCTGTACCCGGACCATCCGTCGGTGTGGTCGGCACCTGTCCGGCAAAGCGGTCCGGAATATTCCGGCCCGATTGCACGATGTTCGTGCGGATCACGCCGGGGCACAATACCGACACGCCGATGCCGCGTGCCGCCAGCTTCGGTCGCAGGTCCTCGGACAGGGCGACCACGCCAAATTTCGTCACGTCATAGGCCGGGTTCGTCAGCGCCACCATGCCGGCAATCGAGGCCGTCGAGACAATCTGCCCGCCTTCGCCATGCTTCTCGATCAGCGGCCCGAAGATCTCGATGCCCCAGACCACCGAGAGCAGGTTCACGCCCAACACCCAGTTCCAGCCCGCATCGTTCCACGTGCCGTAATCGCCGCCGCCGCCCACGCCGGCATTGTTCACAAGGATATGCACCTTGCCGAACTTTGCGATCGTCTCGTCAGCGGCGCGCTGCAGGTTGTCCTTCAGCGACACATCCGCCAGCACGCCGGCCACGTTTGCATTCGTCGACTTGAGGCTCGCCACCGCCTTGTCCAGCGCGTCCTTCTCGATGTCGCACATCATCACGTTCACGCCCGCCTGCGCCAGCGCCGTGGCGATGCCCAGCCCGATGCCGGAGGCCGCGCCGGTCACGAATGCAGTCTTCCCCTCTAGTGATTTCACGTATTCCTCCCGGGATTGTTTTGCCGGAGCATGCGCCTGCAAATCCGCACGCGCAATCGGCGCCGCACCCTCACGCCGCGTCACTTTTGACGAACCCCCGACGGAGTGTCATCAATCCCGCATGGCCGCCGATCTCATCCTCGAAACGCTGGAACGCGCCGGAGACGCCTGCGCCGATCCGGCGCCGCTGGTCTATCGCCGCCTCTTCGCGCTGCGCCCCGAATTCGAAGCGCTTTTCGTGATGGACACCGATGGCGGCGTGCGCGGCTCGATGCTGGAAACCTGCTTCAACGCCATCCTCGGCCTCGAAGATGATGCCCCGGTCCAGCGCGTCATCATCTCGTCCTCGCGCTTCAGCCACACGGCCTACGGCCTCGCCGAATCCGATCTCGACCTGATGTTCCGCGCCATCCGCGACACCGTGCGCGACCTCAACGGCGCTCACTGGACACCCGAAGCCGCCGCCGCCTGGGATGCCCGCCTCGCCGAAATCGCCGCCATCGCCTGACCCACTGGCGCTGCCTCGTGCCCTCCGCTAGGTTGCCGCAAAGGCAAGTGGGAGAACGCAGGATGACGGACAAGACCGAAGGCACGTATGGCAGCACATCGCGCCTCAACCACTGGATCGGCGCGATCCTCTTCGCCAGCCTCCTGATCGTCGGCTTCATCCTCTCCTATGATCTTCTGCCGGACGAACAGGCCGGCGAGGTGCGCAACCTTCACAAGGCCACCGGCACGCTGATGCTGCTCTTCGCGATATGGCGGGTCACATGGCGCATCGGCCAGGGCTTTCCGGCCCCGGCATCAGACCGTGCGGGCTGGGAACTGACGCTTTCTAAAGCCGTTCACGGCGCGATGCTGCTGACACTGATCGTCATGCCGCTGTCCGGCGTACTCATGTCGCTGCTCGGCGGCCGGCCGATCGACATGTATGGACTCTTCACGATCCCGCCGGTTGCCGAGATGAAAGACCTCGCGCGATCCTTCCGCGCGGTCCATGGCTATGCCGCCTGGACACTTGCGATCCTGATCGGTCTGCACATCGCCGGCGCGCTGAAGCACTCTGTCATCGACAAGGACAGCACCCTGCGCCGCATGCTGACGGGCAAGACCGCCGAAGCGTAGCCGCTATTCGAACTTGAACTCGACGCCGATTTCGAGGCCGCTTTCCCAGCGCTTCATGCACGTGCGCGGATACTTGAACTGCGGGATGCGCAGTTCAAACTCGTCCGGCAGCAGCACCCCTTCCGGCACCGCGAGGCGTGCGCCCCCCGGCGAGACATCGCGCACTTCTACTTCCTGCTTGCGGAACAGGCCAAGTTTGATCAATCCGCGCGCATCGACCCGGATTCGCTGACCGCGCCGGTTGAACTTGCCGACTTCAAGCCGGGCGTTTGGAAAAGGCTGGTTGGACATGACTGATCCGGAACTGGTGCAGGGCAGGACTTCACAGGTCTTGTCGCACAAACATGTAAAGGCTTGGCGAAACTGCTTGTCTCAATTTGGGAAGCAGGCATTTACCTTTGCGTTACGCTTTTCCAACGGGGAATCCTGATGACGTCCGATGTGTTGATCCGCCAGCAGGGCGGGCTTGGCCGCATAACCCTGACGCGCCCCGGCGCGCTGCATGCGCTGAACACGCCCATGTGCGCGGCCATTCTCGAGGCCGTGCGCCGCTGGGCCGGTGACCCGTCCGTCCACCTCCTCGTGATCGACCATCAGGAGGGCACGCGCGGCTTCTGCGCTGGCGGCGACATCCGCATGCTGGCGGAAAGCGGCGCTGCCGATGCTTCCGAGGCGCGCGATTTCTTCCGCACCGAATACCGCATGAACGCCGCGCTCGAGGCCTTCCCGAAGCCCATCCTGGCCCTTGTTGACGGCGTCACCATGGGCGGCGGCGTCGGTCTCTCCGTCCACGGATCACACCGCGTCGCGACCGAACGCACCGTGTTCGCCATGCCGGAAACCGGCATCGGCCTCTTCCCGGATGTTGGCGGCGGCTGGTTCCTGCCGCGCCTCGGCGGCGAGCTTGGCACCTGGTTGGCGCTCACCGGCGCCCGCCTCAAGGGCGCCGATGTCGCTGCCGCCCGCGTCGCCACGCACTACCTGCCGTCCGAACTCGTCCCCGCACTTGCGAAGCAGATCGAGGCGGCGGATTTCTCCAGCGGCGCTGCCGAACTCCTGAACGAGATCCTCGGCCGGCTGACGCATGCCGTCCCGCCCGGCAGCTTCGAGCCGCACCGCGCGGTCATCAATCGCTGCTTCGCGTTCGACAGGGCCGAAGACATCCTCGCCGCCCTCGAAGCCGATGGCAGCGACTGGGCCCGCACCGAAGCCGTGACGCTCCGCGCCAAGAGCCCGGAAACCGTGAAGGTGGCCCTGCGCCAGCTGCGCGAAGGCCGCGCTGCGCCCACCTTCGAGGACAATATGCGGATGGAGTTCCGCATCGGCTGGCGCAAGGTCCAGAGCGCCGATTTTCTCGAGGGTGTCCGCGCGGTCATCATCGACAAGGACAACGCGCCGGTCTGGAAGCCCGCTCGCCTCGAAGAGGTCTCCGACGCCGACGTCGCGCGCTACTTTGCCCCGCTCGGCGCAGACGAGCTGACCTTTGGTGCGTAAGCCGAAGGACTGGACAGCCCCCGCGCCCGCCGCCGATACTCGGTTGATGATACAGCAGGATAGGGATCAATGCGCGGCGAAGTCCTGAAGCCTGAGGACGCGAGCGGACCCGGCCTGATCCTCGGCGAGGACGGACGGCGCTATAATTATGTAGCCGCCAGGGTGCATCGCAGCGCTCCGCTTGCCGCCGGCGCCCCGGTTGATTTCGTGCCTCTGGGCGATGAGGCGCGGGACATCTACCCACTCACAGGCGGCCGGCCCGTCAGCCAGCCTGTGAACACGCAAACGGCCTACCAGCCCGCCATTGCTACAAAATCGGAAGGACTGTTCTTGTATTTCCGGCGTGCGCTCACCCGGAATTACTTCCAATTCTATGGCCGCGCGAGACGTGCAGAGTATTGGGGCTATGTGCTCTTCTATGTGATTGCGCTGGTCGTCTGCTTTGTTCTGGACGCGCTGATTTCCTCCGCAGTATTCGGAGATTTTTATCAGGGTGAAATTGGATTTGTGCCAATATTGACCGTACTTTTCTATGTATTCAGCTTTATTCCGGGCATCTCCATTACAGTCCGGCGCCTTCACGACCAGGACATGTCGGGCTGGCTCTACTTGCTAAATATCGTCCCTTATATTGGTGGAATCATTCTTTTCATTCTGATGTTCTTTGATTCCCGGCCTCAGCCCAACAAACACGGTGCCTCTCCCAAGTATGGTGCGGCGCAGACTGTAGATGTGTTTGCGTGAGGCGAATACCGTTACGCCCAAGCAACGGTTAATGAAAACAGGGTTTTATTAACGCTGTTCTTGTTCCGGGCCAACGTGCTTATCAAAATATTAGTGCTCATCATGTAACTCTGCTCAAACTACAACAAAAGTTGAGTGGTGGTTACAATGATGATGATCGACATGCAGGAAACTGCAAATACTTCTATCGGCGAGTCTTTCCTGAAGTCTCTGTCGCTTCTTGAGCAGGCCCATCGCCGTCTCCACGATGTGGTCAAGGACGACCTCGAGCGCGGCGGCGAGCGTTCGCTGACCGGCGTCCAGGCGCTCCTCCTGTACGAGATCGGCGAAGGCGAAGCCCCGGCTTCCGTGCTCCGCGCCCGCGGCGCCTTTGCCGGCACCAGCCTTTCCTACAACGTCAAGAAACTTCAGGAAGGCGGCTACCTCGTCCAGACGCGTTCGGAAGACGACAAGCGTACCGTCACGCTCCGTCTCACCGAACGCGGCAAGAAGGTCCGCGTCCGCGTGGCAAAGCTCTTCGAGAAGCAGGCAACTGCCCTTGAGCCGACGGCCAGCGTCCGCGCCGACGATCTCTCGCAGCTCAACAAGACCATCGCGCGCCTTGAGCGCTTCTGGTCTGACCAGATCCGTTATCGCCTCTAGGATAACGAAAACCCCGGCCCTTCAACGGGTCGGGGCTTCCTCTTCCGTCTACGGATTATCCCGGATTACTTGGGATAGATCATCTTCAGCGTGGTACTTCCGCCGCCCGCTGCAACGCTCACGGCGGATTGCTCAAAGGTCGGCGCAGCGCGCAGGCTTTCGGCATTCGGCGAGGTCCATCCGTCCAGCGGCATGCCGTTCTCGGCGGTGTCGAATTGGCCGTTACCGTTGAAGTCATGCCAGATCGATACGGCATAGGCGCCTTCCGGCAAGTCGAAGGTAAAGCTACGGCTACCCGCTTCCGGCGCCTCGATGATCTCTCCGGCAATTCCGTCATCCTTCATGAACTGCGCCTCGGTCTGCACGCCCACATAGAGCTTGCCGCCGCGCGCTTCGATTCCGTTGAGGGTAACCGTCAGCGGGGCGGCCCGCGCGGCGCCGGCGGCGGCCAGCAAGGCGGCCAGGGCGAGGGCGGACTTGATGGGGGTCGAGCGGGTCATGTCGGTCTCCTTTGATGTTCGACAAGCACTTTGTAATTCAAAGCCAATAAGTCTGTCAACAAATAACTTTGAAAAGCAAAGTAAGGGCGTGCCGTCTTGCGCCGGGCATGGGCCCCCGCCAGACTGGCCGCTTACAGGGAGTGCCCCATGAAACTTTTCGCGGTCTTTGTCGGCGGCAATCATCCGCGCGCCAATATCGAGTTGCACGACCTGCGCTTCGTCACCGGCGAGACGCTGATGGATACGGTCCCGCAACTGCGCGCTGCCTGGTGGGGCACGCCGGCCTCGCTCCATATCGATGGCTATGCCGAACTCACCCATGTCGAATGTCGCGCCATCGAAGTCGTTCGTGGTCCCGCGCCGGCAAAGGCCGAGGCCTCGCTCTGGTTCATCAATGTCGGGGGCTACACGCCCGAACTCTTCGGCGAGCAGCACCATTACCTTTTCATGGCGGGCGCCGACAAAGCTGAAATCTGGGCGCGCGCCCGCGCGCTCTCGCCGGATTGGTCGGCCCGCCACAAGGACAATTTCGCCACCGTCGACGACGTGATTGAAGTCAACGAGCTTCTGGGTACGGACGGCATCCATATCCGCCTCGGCGCCCCGGTCGCGAATGCCCCAGCCCCGAAAATCATCTCGGATTACATAAAGCTCTGACGCATGCAGCGGGGAAACAAGAAAACCTTGCGCCTACATCGCAATCTTTCCTCCGCCTCCCTTGCCTTGTCATCCCGGCGTAAGCCGGCACCCAGAACCTGAAGCGAAACAAATCCCTCCGGGTTCCCGCTTCCGCCGGCATGATGGGAGCGGCGAATTCTCTGCGCGTTTCCAATCCGGCACGGCCACCTGCGGCGTTATCCTCGCCGCCTGACCCGTCACCGCCCTTTGCTCGCCCGCCGCCGTCAAATACCCGCACGCGGATCAAGCGCGATACAGAGTGATAAAAAATGAGAATGAATGAGAAAATCTGAGAGAGAACCGCCATCCGATGAGACGGAAACGCAGCCGAATGGGACCGCGTGAAGCCGGCGAGAGCAAACTTGCGCCTACAACAATACCCGCCCCTTTCGGCATAAAACCATATGAATCCAGAGGCCAACAATCTCCACTCGCAATCCGTGCGCACACTTTCGCCTCCCGTCAAAAACTTTCCCGCAACCAGAATCTCACTTTTCCACAGGCAAGCCCCACCTTAAGGTGCGCGCCATGCGGGGGCTTCTCACTCAACTTTTCACGGCCGTTTCGGTCGCCGGCGCGGCGCAGGCCGCGCCCTGGGTCCGCGAGGAGGGCGGCTGGTATGGCCGCGCCCTTGTCGCCCACGATTCCCTCGGCGAGGCCGAAGGCTGGCGCACGGACGGCTATGCCGAATACGGCTTGTCCGACGACTGAACCGCCACCGCCAAGGCAGAGTCCGTCTCCTATTCCGGCTATTCCGAGTTCGATCAGGAAGCCTACCGCCTCACTTTGCGCCGCAAGCTCTACACCCATGGCAACTGGGCCATCGGCGCCGAAGCCGGCGCCATCTATGGCAGCACGTTCACCAGTTTGAACACCTGCGACGGCCTCGGTTTCGAAGCCCGCGCAGGTGCGGGCTATTCCGGAACGCGCAAGTCCGGCCGCAATGTCTATGCTTTCGCCGACGCGGCACTGATCCGGCAGGAAGGCGGCTGCGAACGTTTCCGCGCCGAGTTCGGCTACGGCTCAGACCTCACCGAACGCGTCTTTCTCACCCAGCAGCTGTGGATCGAGGAAGGCAATCGCAGCGCCGACTCGATCAAGATCGAGAACCAGATCGGCGTCCATTTCGGCCCGGTCGATGTCTCACTCGGCTACCGTGAAGAACCCGGCGGCCAGTTCGACGAACATGCCGTACTCGTCGCCGTCGTGGCCCGCCGATAGCAGAAGCTACTCTGCGGGTGCTTCTTCGGGCTCGACGTAACCTGTCTGCACCATCAGGTAGGCAATCACCGCGAGGCGATCTTCCGGCTTGCGCACACCGGAAAAGCTCATCCGGTTGCCCGGCACAAACGTGCGCGGATTGGCGAGCCACTCGTCCAGCTGTTCAGGCGTCCAGATAAAGGTCTCCGCCTTCAGTGCGGGCGAATAGTCAAAGCCCGGCGCCGAAGCGACTTGCCGTCCGAACAGGCCATGGAGGTTCGGGCCGACCAGGTTGCCAGCGCCTTCAGCGGTCAGGTGGCAGGACTGGCAGAGCTTCCAGGTCCGGTTCCCGGCGGCGTAGCTGGCCGTGTTGTAAGGCGCCGGCAAGGAGGCAAACTCCAGGCTCGGCTCAACCGGCGCAGCGGCGGGTGCGGCCGGGGCAGGTGTCGTTGCAGCGGGGGCTGCCGCCGGAGCGGCCTCAGCTGCCGGCGCTGTTTCGCTGGGGCCGCTACATGCGGCGATGAAAGTGAGGGTCAGAGCGGCGGAGACGAAATTGCGCATGACAGCAAGGCCTTGAAGAGAGGAGGAATAAGGCAATGTCGCTGGGAACCCCGCAAAATTCAACGCCAAAGGCCCGTGTCCGAAGCGCGCACATCCGCGCGCGACAGCCGAAGGGCAGGCCGCTACAATGAGCGGCTGATGCCTGATTCTGCCCGCCCTCGACCTGTTATCCGCCGGCTACCGCCGGAAGTGGTCAACCGCATCGCCGCCGGCGAAGTGGTGGAGCGGCCTGCCGCCGCCGTGAAGGAGCTTGTGGAAAACGCGCTGGATGCCGGCGCACGCAATATCGCCATCGCCATCGAGGATGGTGGCCTCAAACGCATCACACTCGAGGATGATGGCTGCGGCCTTTCGGCAGAGGATCTGGTCGTGGCGCTGGAGCGTCACGCGACCTCCAAACTTGTGCCCGACAGCGACGGGCGTGTGGACCTGCTGAACATTCATACGATGGGCTTTCGCGGTGAAGCCTTGCCCTCGATTGCTTCGGTCAGCCGCTTGCGTATCGTCAGCCGCGCAGCGGGGGAAGCGGCGGCGGAGATTTACTCCGAGGCCGGACGGATCGACGGGCCGAAGCCAGCAGCCTTCACCGGGCGCGGCGAAACCGGTACCCGCATTGATGTGTCAGACCTCTTCCATGCAACGCCAGCCCGGCTGAAGTTCATGCGCGGCGAACGCGCCGAAGCGCTGGCGGTAGCGGATGTGGTCAAGCGCCTCGCGATGGCCAATGCAGGCGTCGGCTTCACGCTCGAAAACAATGGCCGCAATGTGCTTCGCTATGCGCCGGAGTTTGATAACGAGGCCGGCCGCCTCGCGCGCCTCGGCGCCATCATGGGGCGCGAATTCAGCGACAATGCCATCGCCATTGAAGCGACACGCGACGGCGCGCGGCTGACGGGCTTTGCGGGCCTGCCGACGCTCAATCGCGGCAATGCGCAGATGCAGTACCTGTTCGTGAACGGACGGCCCGTGAAGGACCGAATGCTGACCGGTGTCGTACGCGCGGCTTATCAGGATTTCCTTGCGCGGGACCGGCATCCTATGCTCGCGCTGTTTATAGAACTCGAGCCCGAGGAAGTGGACGTCAACGTCCATCCTGCGAAGACAGAGGTGCGCTTCCGCGACTCGGCCAGTATCCGCGGTCTGATGATCGGCGCGCTGCGTCACTCACTTGCCGATGCGGGGCATCGCGCTTCGACCACAGTGGCGGGCTTTGCGCTCGGACGCGCAAAACCGGAAGCAGCGCAGGTGGGTCTCCTCTGGCAGGCGCCGTCTTCGCCCGCTTATCGTCCGGTCAGCCTGCCACGCGGCGTGCAGGAAGCCCCGCGTGAGCCCTATGGACCCGATACTGCGCCAGCCGCCCGCTTCGAGTCGCAGGCGCCGCAGCCGCAAACCGCAGATTTTCCGCTGGGAGCTGCGCGCGCGCAGGTTCACGAGACCTATATCATTGCTCAGACGGCGGACGGTATCGTCATCGTCGACCAGCATGCCGCGCATGAACGTCTCGTCTATGAGGCGATGAAGCGGCAGATGGAAGAAGGTGGCGTGCGGCGGCAGGCGCTGCTGATCCCGGACATCGTGGAGATGAGCGAGGATGAGGCAGGACGAATCCTTGACCGCGCGGATGATCTCGGCGCACTGGGCCTCGAAGTCGAAGCCTTCGGCCCCGGCGCAGTCTGCGTACGCGCCACCCCTGCGCTATTCGGCGAGATGGATACGGCGGGACTTCTGCGTGACCTTGCGGACGACTTCGCAGAGTATGATGCCGGTCTGGCGCTGAAGGAGCGTTTCGAGGAAGTGATGGGCAATATGGCGTGCCGCTCTTCGGTTCGCGCAGGCCGCCGCCTCACCGGCGAAGAAATGAACGCACTGCTGCGCCAGATGGAAGCCACGCCGCATTCCGGGCAATGCAATCACGGCCGGCCAACCTATGTGGAACTGAAGCTCGCGGATATCGAGAAACTGTTCGGACGCCGATAGTAGGCTGCGGGCCCGTCAGGCTTTGGTTTTCTTCGCAGTTTTCGGCTTTTCAGAAGCCTTTCCCGCTTCTCGGTTCTTCCGCATCCGGTCCATCCCGCCACCCGCAACCCACCAGAAGATGCGCCAGGCTTCGCCTGTGGTCATCCTGGGGGCGGGCGCCAGCGTGCCTTTCTTTTCGGGCGGGGCAATCTTCGGCGGCTTCCGGCCTTTTGTCTTTGCACGGACGGGATCAGGCAGGGTGGGTGGCAAATCTGCGGCAATGATGTCCTCGGCAGCCGATTCCAATTGGGCGGGTGCGCCAGCGGACTCAAAGGCAGGATCGAGATTGGCGAGGAGGTGGGCATCGGAGAAGTCGACCGCGAGTTCTACCCACAGCGGCAGATGGTCCGACATCTGCCAGGTCAGCCAGCGTTTGGCATAGTATTCCTTGTCCTTGGCCTTGTCCTTCGGTGTGCCGTCCGGACCCAGATCGCGGTGGCGGGCCGGGAGGGCCGGGGCATAGTGCTCGTAGTGCTCCGGCCGGAAAAGGGTTTCTGTCCAGTTGAACGCGCCGGAAGAGAGGAAAGTCAGCTCATTCGGCCGTGTACGGAAGGCAATCTGGTCATAATAGTGCGTTCCGAGCACATTGGATGGATGCTGCTCTGGCGGCAACTGGAAGCCTGCCTTGGTGAGGGCCTGCATCGTTTCGTCGATCGGGTTCTTGATGTTGAAATCGCCCAGCAGGATGTAGTTCTCGTCTTCCTTGTCGGCGCGCCCCGCCATCTCGCGGGCAAGATACTCGATCTCCTGCACACGCCTCTGGTAGCCGTCGGAATTCTTGGCGGTCTCACCGAAATAGATATGCACGGTGCAAAGCGAGAACTTGAACCAACCGCACTGGAAGGAGACGAGGAAGGGCGTGCGCGCAAACTGCTGCTCGCCGGGCAGGAGGGCGTGCTTGGGCAGGACGATCTCGCCGGCGATATTCCGGAAGCGGACCTTCCGGCTGTCATAGACGAAAACCATCCGTTCACGGTTTCCGGAGCCGCCGGTGGTCACGTCCGTTGCAATGAAATCCCAGCCGGGCCCCATCAGGCGGATGACATCTTTCAGAGGCTGGAGGTCTTCATTCACTTCCTGCAGGGCGCAGACATCGAAGGAAGACAGGATTTCGGCGATATAGTGCAGGCTCTCGCGCCGGCGGGGCCCGTGGCGGAATTTGTTGTTGTCGAAGTCCCGGATGTTCCAGGTGCCGATGATGAGGCTCGCATCCTTCGTGCGGCGCGGCACGCCTTTGGGCGGCGGCGACGCCAGATGCGCGCGCAGGTCCAGCAGGCGGCGCGAGGTCCAGTCGCGCTCGGCCGGCGTGAACAGTCGCTCGTTGCGCAAATCGGTGTACCAGACCATCCGCCCGTCCCCTCGCGTTCTGCGATGGACGATCAATCGTTAAGTTTGGTTAGCGGGCCGTTAACGATTGCCCAGATCAGACACTGACGACCCGGCCAGGGTTCATGATGTTCAGTGGGTCGAGCGCTTTCTTGATGGCGCGCATGGCTTCGGTGGCAGCCGGCGGACGAATGCGGGCAAGCTCGTCGCGCTTCAATCGGCCGACGCCATGCTCTGCGGAGATGGAGCCGCCGAACTCCATGACTGTGTCGAACACGGTACGTGTCACGGCAGCTTCGTGCAGCCTGAGAACCGGTGCGGCGGCGCCTGCCGGCTCAACCACGGAATAGTGGAGGTTGCCATCTCCGACATGGCCAAAGATGACAAAGTCCGCCGGCGGAACAATTTTCCGCACATTCGCATTGCAGGCGTCAATGAAGGCCGGGATGCGGCTGATCGGAACGGAAATGTCCTGGTTGAGCGCGGTGCCATAGGCACGCTTGGACAGCGGGATTGTCTCGCGGATGTTCCAGAAGGCCTTCGCCTGCGTTTCGCTGGCGGCGATGGCAGCGTCCTGCACGAGACCGGCCTCGGCGCCGGCTTCGAGGGCAGCTGAGAGGAGGGCTTCGGCCTGTTCGGCGCGAGGCTGCGAGATCTCGATGAGCACGCGCCATTCGGCATTGGCGGGGAGCGGATCGCGCGTACCCGGAATATCGGCAACGACCATCGAGACGGCATTGGCGGGGATGATCTCGAAACTCGTGACGGAATCGCCTGCATGGTCGCGCACGAGGGCGAGGAGTTTGACGACATCGTCAGCGGTCGCGACAACGACCCAGCCGGTTGCGCGCTGAACTTTCGGGAACAGCTTGAACGTAGCCGCAGTAATGAGGCCGAGCGTGCCTTCAGCGCCGGCAAAGAGGTGCTTCAGGTCATAGCCCGTGTTGTTCTTGCGCAGGCCCGAGAGGCCGTCCCAGATTTCGCCGGAGGGCAGTACGACTTCGAGACCGAGGACCAGGTCGCGCATCATGCCATAGCGCAGCACGGCGACGCCGCCGGCATTGGTGGAG